>JAEWKP010000248.1 GCA_023393655.1 Pseudomonadota bacterium
CGATTACATCGAGCGCTTCTACAATGCCGTTCGCAGGCACTCGACCATCGGCTACATCAGCCCGGTCGAGTTCGAAAAGAAGGTCGGGTTAGCTTAACTGAGCGTCCACGAAACCGGCAGCAGGCCAGGCGCTGGCCTCCCGCCGATGGCGGGGTACGAGACTCATTGGTGAGTTCATCACCCTTCGAACTGAGCCTCGGCAATTCGAAGTGGGGTTGTTGTAGTCGATTTGGGAGGGGAGATGTAAAGAAGGATTTGGCGCCAAGAACTGTTAAGCATATCCGACAAGCACTGAAATGCTGCTCGTATCAGTGTTTACTTCTGCCCAAAGTGCCGTATTTTACTCTATCTTGCATATGCGCGTGACTTCTGGTTTCTTAAAGGGAAGTTAATCGGCGCGGGCCTTGTGGCGCGCATTTCTGCATAGGCGCTATGCATAGGCGCTCAGGCCAAAGTGCCCAACACCACCCGAATAGGCCGCTGCCCGACGTGAATCCGTTGGTGCTGTGCTGGCGAGAACGCGTGGGACCTCGCTAGCGTTCTCGCGTTTCATCGTTGGCGGGGCAGTCCAAAGGTCTCTCGGGATGTCGGCCATGCCTTTCACCGCAAGCGCGGGTTCGCGCCGTTTTGGCGCGTGCCGCATCGGCCGTGGGGAAGCTTTGCGCGCGTAAGTGCAGAGGCCGCGCCCTGGCCCGCGGGAGGGCGCCTCCTACGCTCCCAATATCCCTTGAACTTGCGGGCCGCCGGTCGGTGTCGGCGCTAGGGCTGATTGACGATCTTCAAGAGAACCGATGCGTCGCATCCCATCTCGTCAAACAGCGGATCCAGAAGCAGTGGATCCACCAATGTCGCCCTATCCGACGGACGGTGGCGCCAAAGAGGATCTCGCCCGTCCATTGACTTGATCGGAGCGGATCGAAGGGTCTTGGAGGGGGAAAGCACAGGCCGCGCGACGTGGATCATTGAAGCCCTCAAGGTTCGGGTGAGCCGTTTCGGTGGCGTAGCGGTGGCTAAGGCACTCCGGTCGAGGGACCCGGGGGAAGCGGGAAATCAGGGGTCCAACGTCTACAAATTATACAAAATGTAAAACAAAATGCATTGATGGCTTATAAATATGGTTAACGATGGGGCTGCTACGCTGGCTCTTCGCTCATTTCTGTCGCCGGCCGCGAATAAACCACGACACCCACGACGTCGTCTCCTGTCACGAAATTGGCGCCCGATTTCTCCAGGGCCTTCCGAATTCGATTGTTAAGGGCAATTTTGGGCTCGATCTCACCCGCCTCAAAATCAAAAAGTGTTTTGCGCGAAACCTTGGCCGCCAACGCGAGTGTCTCTTGTGTTTGCCCGGTTAGGACCCTCGCCGCCTTGCAGACGAAGCCACGAATAGGGGCGTCCGAGGGCATGGGAACATACGCGATTCCCGTGAGGAGGGCAGGGCCTCGATCATTTATGTGGAATAATTTTACGGAACTTGTATAATAACGGGCATCGCCGAACGGCTTGGGGGAGTTCGGCGTTGCATTCTTTTGAATATGTGTCTTCGACTTCGACGGAGCATTCATCCGTACGGCGCTCTTCACTCTAGGTGCCCGCGGAATCCGGAAATCAACCCTTTCGCCCCGCTGATTGCAGCGAGCGATGATGCGTGATCGGCATCGGTTGATGTCGTTTTCCGTCGTCCTGCCAGAATGACAAATGCCCCGCTGCCGGTCGAGGCCAGCGGGTTGATTTCCCCTAAACAATAGTGGCGGCGCGATAGCGCCGATCAATCCGACTTCCTCAGTCCCAACGAACGCACGCGGTCAGCTTTCAGGGCCCGTCGTGTCGTTCCGCTACTGCCTCTCTGCGACCCGATTCACTCAGATCGAGGGCAACATGATCGAAGAGCGAAGCTTCGAAGAGCGCGAGCGCGTGAGTGCGCCGTGTATGCGGACATTCGTCAATATCGCGCGGCGCTGGCGACTGTCCGAGCGCCACCAAGCCGATTTGTTGGCGGTCAACATCAACACGTTGCGGGGCTGGGCCGCCACGGCTGCGGAGCAAAAGCACCTCGTCCTTGAGACTAGCGTGTTGTTGCGCCTGTCGGTGATCCTGGGCGTTTTCGCGGACCTCCGGCGGACCATCGCGGCCGAATCTGCAGCCGAGGAAGAGCAAGCATGGCTGAAGGGCGCGCGGAAGCTGGCGCCCTTTGACGGACGCACTCCGCTTGAGGTTCTCAAGGGCGACTTCGAAGAGCAGTTGGCCGTGCGGCGGTACTTGGCAGCTGTTGTCGCCAACGCCGATCCTTCGCCCGCTTCGGGCTTCAAGCATCTCCCTCCTGCAGATTACGACTACTTGGACGCGCGATCTGCCATGGCTCCCATCGAGGCCATCGCTTTCGATGCGTTCGGGACGCTGGTCGAGATCACAGATAAACGGCAACCGTTCTGGTCGCTGGTGGCAGGCGAGCCTTCAAATGCGCTCCTCCAGCACGCGCTCAGATACCCCGTTGGCTTGAAGGAGTTGTCCCGGCAATTGTCCTCCCCGATTTCGGGAGAGCGCCTTGCCGAGCTCGAGGCGGACCTGGATGCGGAATTGAAATCTGTGCGGCTTCGACCCGGCATGGATTTGGTGTGGCAGGTGGCCCAACGGACAGGCCTCCAAATCGCGATATGTTCGAACCTCGCTGAGCCCTACGAAAATCCCCTGGTCGAGCAAATGCCGGGAAAACCGGATGTCTCGGTTCTTTCGTTTCAAGCCCGGTTGATTAAGCCGCAACCCGAAATCTACCACCTCGTGTGCAATCGACTCGGCCTGGAAGCCCGCCAGGTACTGTTTGTCGGTGACTCGATGAAGGCCGATGTGATCGGGCCGGCGGCGATCGGGGCATTGTCGATGCCAATCGCGGAGTTTGAGCGGTCATTCGCGGGCGGTGCGTCGTTTTACGCGCCGCGTCCAATAGTCGACCTGTTCGATCGGCTTATCGAAGCCAAGGGCGGCTGAAGCCCTCGCTCCCGTTCGAAATTCCCCCGGCGAACATGGAGGCAAAATGCGCCTACTTGTCGTAAGCGATATCCATCTCGAATTCGGTCGTTTCGAATTTCCCTCTCCTATGCCCGATTTCGACGTCGCCGTTTTCGCTGGCGATATCGGACAACCGATTTCTGCAGCAATTGAATGGTTCGCGCAGCAGCGCGGCGAGGGCGGCTCCCTTGGCGATCGTCCGATTATTTACGTCCCAGGCAACCACGAGTTCTACCAGTCGGAGTTCAAAGCCAATCTGGCCGAGGGAAGTGCGGCTGCGGAACTTGCCGGCATCGACCTACTATTTCGCCGGGCGGTCGTGGTAGGAGGCGTACGCTTCCTTGGAGCCATTCTGTGGACCGACTATCGAGTTCTGGGGACACCAAAGCCCTCGATGGTGCACGCGGGCCAGTCGCTAAATGACCATCGCCTTATCCGATACCGTCAGGAAGACGGGCACTACAGTCGGTTCATGCCCTGGCATGCTGCCGCCGAGCACAGACTTGACCTCGGTTTCATCCGGCAAGAACTCGCGGTTCCATTCTCCGGGCCGACCGTGGTCGTTACACACCACGCGCCGCACCCGAACTCAATTCAACCAAGGCATCAAGGCAGTGCTCTGACACCGGCATTCGTCTCTGACCTCGGGTATCTCATCCGGGATTTTCAGCCCGAGCTTTGGATTCATGGACACGATCACGGGTCGCATGATTATCGGATCGGGAAGACCCGCATTTTTGCCAACCAGGCCGGCTATCCCAATCTGCACGGTGATCGGGAGAACCGGAGCTTCGATCCAAGGCGCGTAATCAAAGTTTTAGGCTCGAACATTACGGCTGAGTGGTGAGTTTAGTTCGAGCGGGTAGGTGGTAGGCATCCTACCCAGCTCTCGCTTCCAAAGCTCATTGTGCTCCAATCGAAGTTGGATTTCGGGCGGATTTTATCCTGGGTTCAACTCACGATCGAGGCGTCGTTTTCGGTTCGTCTCCAGAAGAGCCTGACGCCGCCTTCTTTGGCGGATTCCAACCCTGGGACGGCCGCGAGGAGCTTTTGGGTGTAGGCGTCGTTGTACCCTCGCGCAGTCATCGGCCTACCGCCCCGCGGCCAAGAATGATGCCCCTGGCCCGGCCAAGGTTCACTACTCTACGAAGCGCACCGTCGTCCCGGGCCTGACGAGCTGGGCCAGTTCCTCGGCATCCCAATTCGTAAGCCGGACACAGCCATGTGACGATGCCTTGCTGATCTTCGAAGGCTCCGGCGTACCATGAATGCCGAAGGTCGGCTTCGACAGCTCGATCCAGACTGTGCCAACTGGGTTGTTGGGGCCTCTGGGAAGGACCAGGCGGCGCTTGTTCTTGCCCTGCTGGAAATTCTTGACCGGGTCGTAGTGATAGGTCGGGTTCTTTACGACCCGCACGACCTGCAATTCACCCTCTGGTGACGGCGTGTCTTCGCTGCCGATGGTCGCCGGATAGAGTGCAATCACCTTTCCCGTCGCATCCATCGCGCGAATCATGCCATTCGCTTTGTTGGCTTCGACCATCACAGCTTCGCCCGCGGGCAGGGTTCGTCCCACCGAGAGGACGTGAACTGCCTCGCCGCTCTTTCGATAGCGGGTTCGCGGGTTGAGCACCCCGAGGAGCCCTTCGCTCATGTGAAAACGCTCGGCGAGCATCTCCTGCGCATTCTTGTAGCCGAGCCGCTTCATGCGGGCCTGGCGGGCGTAATCGTGAGGAATGCGCCTAACGAACCGGGTTTTGATATCTTCCTTCGTCACCTCGTAGCCGGAGACGATGTCCACGCTGACATCCCCTTTGAGCGCCTGCCACGTCGGTGAGTCGATTATTTCGCCGGTTCCGAGATTTTCGCGGCGGCGGAAGTGGTCGATGGCCTTCCGATAATTGTCGCCGTCCAGCCCGTCGATCTCCCCGGGAGAGACGCCCTGGCGAGCCAATAGGACCTGAGCTTTGACGATCGCCGCGTTAGGGCGCGTCATCTTGCCTTTCGCGGCAGCGGGACGGCCAGCTTGATTTACCTGGTCAGCGGTCAGGGCATTTGGGGCTACCGGTGCCAGCAGCACGCATCCGAACACCAAGATTGCCTGGAAGGTCTTCAGCAGTTCGAAAGCGGCTTGCGGCACGGACATCACCATCGCTCGGTCCACGCAGCGCCAACGCTATATTTCAACCTCAAGTTCCGCGACGGCGTTGCCGAGGCAGGTAGCTTGAGTGAGAAGCTACGCCGAAAGCAGGTTTGGTTCGCGTCGTTCCCAACCGGTATCCGCCTTGCGTTTCGATATAAATGTCGATAAGTTCCGACATATGGAAAACGAGCAAGTCATTCTCGCCCTGGCGGCGCTGGCGCAGAGCACTCGCCTCGACGTCTTCCGCCTGCTGGTGAGCGCGGAGCCGGAGGGATTGCCTGCCGGCGAGGTGGCCCGGCGCCTCGCCGTTCCCCACAACACCATGTCGTCCCATCTGAGCATCCTCAGCCGGGCAGGGCTCGTGCGTTCGGAGCGTTTCAGTCGCTCGATCGTCTATCGGGCCGATCTCGACGCGCTTCGATCGGCCATCGCCTTCCTCCTCAAGGATTGCTGCGGTGGCCGCGCTGAGATCTGCGCGCCGCTTCTGGCTGAGCTCACGCCCTGCTGCCCACCGAAGGTCACGACCGATGCCTGATCGCGTCCACAACGTGCTGTTCCTCTGCACGCACAACTCCGCTCGGTCGATCATGGCCGAGGCCTTGCTCAACCATCTCGGGGAAGGGCGCTTCCGAGCCTTCTCCGCTGGCAGCGAAGGCGGTCCCGGGCCGAAGCCGATGGCGCTCAAGGTGCTGGATGCCGAAGGCATCCCGACCGAGGGCCTCTCATCGAAGACCTGGGATATCTTCGCGCAACCGGGCGCGCCCGTCATGGATCTCGTGATCACCGTCTGCGACCAGGCTGCGGGCGAGGCCTGCCCGCATTGGCCGGGGCAGCCGATCACGGCGCACTGGGGCATCGAGGATCCCTCCAACGTCCAGGGCAGCGAGATCGAGCGCGAGCGGGCCTTCGTGACGGCGCTGCGCTATCTCAGGAACCGGATCAACGTCCTCCTGTCGCTGCCCGTGGCCAACCTCGACGAGATGGCCTTGGCGCAGCAGGTCCAGCGGATCGGCGGCCTCGAAGGCGCGAGCGGTGGCCGCCCGGAGGTGGCGTGATGGACGTCGTCATCTATCACAATCCGGCCTGCGGGACGTCCCGGAACACGCTCGGCCTGATCCGCAATGCGGGCGTCGAGCCGCACGTCATCGAATACCTGAAGACGCCGCCGAGCCGGGCGCTGCTGAAACAGCTTCTCGACCGTGCCGGGCTGACGGTTCGCGATATCCTGCGCGAGAAGGGCTCGCCCTTCGCCGAACTCGGCCTCGGCGACCCGAGCCTTTCCGACGATGCCCTGCTCGATGCGATCGAGGCCCATCCCATCCTGATGAACCGCCCGCTCGTCGTTTCGCCCAAGGGCGTGAACCTATGCCGGCCGTCCGAGGCCGTGCTGCCGCTCTTACCGCCGCAGCGCGGCGAGTTCCGCAAGGAGGACGGCGAACTCGTCGTCGATGCCTCCGGCCGCCCCGCCGCTCTCGCCTGAGGTCCTCATGTCCACCTTCGAACGCTACCTCACGGTGTGGGTCGCGCTGTGCATCATTGTCGGCATCGCACTCGGCCATGTCATGCCGAGCGTGTTCCAGGTCATCGGCTCGGCCGAGATCGCCAAGGTCAACCTGCCGGTCGCGGTCCTGATCTGGCTGATGGTCATCCCGATGCTGCTGAAGATCGACTTCGCGGCGCTCGGGCAGGTCGGCAGGCACTTGCGCGGGATCGGCGTCACCCTCTTCATCAACTGGGCGGTGAAGCCATTCTCGATGGCGGCGCTCGGCTGGTTCTTCATCGCCTGGCTGTTCCGGCCGTGGCTCCCAGGCGACCAGATCAACAGCTACATCGCCGGACTCATCATTCTGGCGGCAGCGCCCTGCACGGCGATGGTCTTCGTCTGGTCGAACCTGACGAGGGGCGAGCCGCACTTCACGCTCAGCCAGGTCGCGCTCAACGATGCCATCATGGTCGTCGCCTTTGCGCCGATCGTTGGCCTGCTGCTCGGCCTATCGGCGATCACCGTGCCGTGGGGAACGCTGGTCCTCTCGGTCGTCCTCTACATCGTCATTCCTGTGATCGTCGCGCAGCTCGTCCGCAGCCGTCTCCTAGCGAAGGGCGGGCAGGCTGCGCTTGATCGGCTGCTTGGTCGCCTGGGGCCTGTGTCCCTGGTCTCATTGCTTGCCACCCTCGTCCTGCTCTTCGGCTTCCAGGGCGAGCAAATCCTCGCCCAGCCGATGGTGATCGCGCTGCTGGCGGTGCCGATCCTGATCCAGGTCTACCTGAACGCTGGACTCGCCTACCTGCTGAACCGGATCGCCGGCGAGCAGCATTGCGTCGCGGGGCCGTCCGCCTTGATCGGCGCCTCCAACTTCTTCGAGCTCGCCGTCGCCGCCGCGATTAGCCTGTTCGGCTTCAACTCCGGAGCCGCGCTCGCGACCGTGGTGGGGGTCCTGATCGAGGTGCCCGTCATGCTCACCGTCGTCTGGATCGTGAACCGATCGAAGGGTTGGTACGAGCGCGGCGACAGCGTGCGGAAAGTTCAGGCGGCGGAATAATTCGACGATCATGGAAATAGGGCTTGACGGAACGATCCTGCCTATGCCTACTTATTTCCATGAACGTCGAAGAAGCAGCGAAGCAGCTCGAAGCGCTCGGTAACCCGACGCGCCTCCAGCTCTATCGAACACTGGTTCGAGCGGGTCATGGTGGTCTCCCTGTCAATCAGGTGCAGGAACGCTTGGGGATCCCGGCCTCGACCCTATCGCACCACCTTCAGCGGCTGATCCGGAACGGTCTCGTCACGCAGGAGCGACAGGCCACGACCCTTATCTGCCGCGCGGTTTATCCGGCCATGGATGCACTACTCGGCTTCCTCGCCGACGAATGCTGCATTGACGAAGGCTGCTCGGATGCTTCCGGAAAGGCCGCCTGAGCGGCTTTTCATATGCCACATAATTCCATGTTTCTAGCAGGAGTGGAGAATAACCAGATGAAGGAACTTCCCGTCGTCGTCATCGGGGCCGGACCGATCGGACTCGCGGCCGCAGCGAACCTCGCCACGCGAGGTATCCCGGTGAAGGTACTCGAGGCAGGCGACGCGGCCGGCGCCAACATCCGGGAATGGGGGCACGTCCGACTGTTCTCGCCGTGGGAGTTCAATGTCGACCCGGCCAGCCGGACCCTGCTTAAGGCGGCCGGTTGGCAGGAGCCCGAAGCCGGGAGCTATCCGACCGGGAACGAGCTCGTCGAAACCTACCTGGCGCCCTTGGCGGCAACGAACGAACTGACCTCCGTCATCGAATACGGGGTCCGCGTTGCCGCGATCAGCCGCCATGGCATCGACAAGGTGGTGAGCAGGGACCGCGAGCTGCGCCCGTTCCAGTTGACCGTCGTCGGTCGCGACGGCGCGGTGAGCCGCGTCCAGGCTCGGGCGGTGATCGACGCTTCGGGAACATGGAGGACTCCGAACCCGGTGAATGCCAGCGGCGTGGCCGCGGAAGGTGAGGAAACGCTGGCCGATCGGATCGCCTACGGTATCCCCGATGTCCTCGGCCGTGACCGAGCCGACTATGTCGGCCGAACGACGTTGGTGGTGGGCGCCGGGCACTCCGCCGCGAACGTGCTGCTCGATCTCGATGAGCTTTCGGCTCGGGACGGCGCGACCAAGGCGATCTGGGTCACGCGCGGCCGGGATCTCTCCCGTGTCTATGGCGGTGGCTCGAACGACCGGCTCGCCGCCCGGGGAGACCTCGGGCAGCGTCTGCGCCGCCTCGTCGCGGAAGACCGCATCGAATTGGTCTTCGGCTTCGCCATCATGGGTCTTCGCCAGGAAGGGGCGGGCATCGTCGTGAACGGCGAGGTCGGCGGTGTCGGCCGAACCATTGGACCGATCGACCGCATCGTGGCCTGTACGGGACAGCGGCCCGATCTTTCGCTGACCCGGGAGCTACGGGTCGAGTTCGATCCCTGGCTCGAAAGCGCCCGGGCGCTCGGACCCATGATCGACCCGAACCTCCATTCCTGCGGATCCGTTCCGCCGCACGGGCACCGCGAGCTCTCGCATCCGGAGCCCGGGTTCTATACTGTCGGTATCAAGAGCTACGGGCGTGCACCCACCTTCCTGATGATGACAGGCTTCGAACAGGCTCGGTCGGTCGCGGCGGCGATCGCAGGCGATCTGGCCGAGGCCGACGATGTCAGGCTCGTTTTGCCGGAAACGGGCGTATGCACCGCAGCGCCGGCGGCAGCCGGAGGATGCTGCGGAGGTCCCGCACCGGCTGAAGCGGATGCCTGCTGCGTCGATGATGCCGCGGCGAAGGCCGACGGCAAAGCCGGATGTGGCTGTGGTCCCGCCAAGGTACCCGAGCCCGCGCAGATGACGTCCTCCTGCTGCGGCAAGGCTGCATGATCGATCGCGACCGGCTGACCGTCATTTCGGCCCTGGGCGTGGTGCAGATTCTCGCCTGGGGCTCGTCCTATTACCTCCCGGCCGTCCTTGCCGCGCCCATCGCCGCCGATACAGGGTGGCCGCTGTCGTGGATCGTCGGCGCTCTTTCTATCGGGCTGCTCACCGCCGGGGCCGTCGCGCCCTATGTCGGCCGCGCCATCGGCGAAACGGGCGGGCGACCGGTTCTGGCGACGGCAGCGATGCTCCTGGCCGCCGGGCAATTCACCCTGGGCATGGCTCCGAACCTGCCGGTCTTCGTGCTCGGCTGGATTATCCTTGGGGCTGGAATGGCCGCAGGTCTGTACGATGCGGCGTTCTCGACGCTTGGGCGTCTTTACGGCGGCACCGCGCGGTCGGCGATCACGATGCTGACCTTGTGGGGTGGCTTCGCCAGCACCGTCTGCTGGCCATTGTCGGCCTACCTTGTCGCTCATCTGGGATGGAGAGGCACCTGCTTCGCCTACTCCGCCATCCAGCTTCTGGTTTCCCTCCCGATCATCCTGATAGCCCTTCCGAAGGTTCCGCCGGAGCTTCCGAAGGCGAAGGCCGAAGGCAGCGCTCCGACGGTCGAGCTGCTGCCGTCGGAGCGCGCCGCGGTCCGCCTTCTTTCCGGGATCATGATCATCGGCGGGGCCATCACCGCGATCGTCGGTGTTCATCTGCTCACGCTGCTTCAGGCACAGGGAATCGGCTTGGCTGCGGCTGTTGCGCTCGGAGCTCTTGTCGGCCCGGCTCAGGTTGGTGGCCGCATCGTCGAAATGGCAGGTGGAGGCCGCCACCATCCGATCTGGACGATGAGCGCCGCTCTCGCGCTGATTGCCTTCGGGCTTGCGGTTGGCGGTCGGGGCAGGCCCGATTGCCTTGGCGCTGATCCTCTACGGCGCAGGGAACGGCGTCTTCTCGATTGCGAAGGGAACGTTGCCTCTCGCTCAGTTCGGGCCGCAGCGATATGCGCCGCTGGTGGGAAAGCTAGCGAGGCCGAGCCTCGTTGCGCAGGCCTTGGCACCGACGGCAGGGGCACTATTGCTCGATAAGGCGGGTTCGAGCTGGACCTATGTGGCCCTCATGATGCTGGCGGCGGTGAACATTGTTCTGGGCGTAGCGCTTTTGCTAGCCGGCCGCCGCTTAGCGTAGTCGCGTAGCATGGTGTGAAGAATCGTCCGTGCCTCGGCCCGACGAAAGAAGCCGCCCTTGGACGACAACGTGGGCCGACCAGGGGTACGACCTGCTTACATTGCGTCGCCAAAACCTATTGCTTTGGGCTCGATCACGAGGATCTCGCAGTCCGCAGCCGTGCCGTTCTGCCAGGATTGAACGAGGAAACTGGCGTCCGATCCCACCGCCATGATCGGATGGTGCCAGAGGCCGCGCCGGTAGATCATCCCCTGTGAGGCGGTGAACGAAAACGCCGCGAGGGTCGAGAGATCCGGCAAGCCGTCTTCGCCGGTTTGGCTGACGATGACGACGTGGCCTTCGCCGCCGAGTGGCACGATCAGTTGGATCGAGTTTACATGCCGCTCCAGCATGGTGATCGCCAGGCTTGGCTGCTTCCGCTTCGCTTCGAAGATCGAGGTGACGTGCCTTGACCCCGCCTGAACCTCGGTCGCTGGATGAGCATGGATGTCGTGCCGGCGCGCGGTGCCATTGTTTGCATCGCGACCGGCTTCGCCCGTTTCGACGATCCAGCCAAAGGGGTCGAAGGCGGCCTGCGTGACCGGTCGAATGGGAAGCGGGTGAGGGGAACGCAGATCCTGCCTGCTTTCGTCGGCATGCATGTCTCTGTCTTTCTCCGAGGTCGCCGGGTTGCTCGGCTGCCTATCGTTCAACTGGGGAATGAAAACCGGTTTCAGGAAGAACAAAGCCCGCGCGTTTCGCGGCGGCCATGACGTGGCCATACATCAACTGACCCGCCGCCTCCGCGCGCCCTTTCGCCGCCTCCTCGATGATGGCCGCATGCTCCGCGATGGTCTGGGATTCTCCCGGGCTCAGGCTGGCGGGCAGTAACGAGGCACAGCGCGAGAGGATGTCGCAGAAGAGCTGGTTGCCGGAGAGTTCGGCGAAGATCCAGTGAAAGGCGAAGTCCTCCTTCGCCACCGTCACATAGTCACCGGCCTCCAGAGCGGCCCGCGTCTGTTCGAGATTGCGGCCCAGCCGCAAGAGATGATCACGCGACAACAAGGGCGTGACGACGCGCACGGCGAATGGCTCGATGAGCACGCGGATCTGGTAGGCATCGCGCAAGGCCAGGGTTCCGTCGATCCAATGACCCAGAGCGTAGTTGCTATCGTACGTGGGCAGGGCGCCCGAACGCTGGCGTTGGCCGGGCATTATGATGTCGTGTCGATCGAGAACTATCGAGAGCTCGCTCCCCTAGCGTTCAAACCCGACGAACTGCTGGCGGCCCTGATCGCCGATCTCGAGAGCAGGCCTTTGAACACCACGGAGCAACGCGCCCTGGAGGACCTTAGGAGCGGCGAATTCCTGCCCGGGCGCGGCTTGCTCGACATGAAGAGCGGGATCGCGGCGGGCATTGCAGTACTGGAAGCCTTCGCGGCCCAGCCGGACCGGCTAGGCAATCTCATTCTCATTGCGACGCCCGACGAGGAGCGTGGCTCGCGAGGGATGCGCAGTCTTCGAGATGCTCTTCCGACGTTCGCGCACGAGTTCGGGCTGAATTTCCAGGCGGGGATCAATCTGGATGCAACGAGCGACCAGGGAGACGGCGAGGAAGGCCGCGCGATCTATCGCGGCACGATCGGCAAGGCGCTTCCGTTCGCTCTGGTCATCGGACATTCCTCGCATGCGAGCTATCCGTTCGAAGGCGTCAGTGCCCAGTTGATCGCGTCCGAGATCACCAGGGCGGTCGAGGCGAATCCGGAGCTTTGCGACACGGCCGGGGGCGAGATTTCACCGCCGCCGATCTGTCTCGAGGCCAAGGATCTACGCGGTGGCTACGAGGTGACCACGCCGGAACGAGTCTGGCTCGGCTTCAACTGGCTTTCGCATCATTGGGCGGCGACGGACCTTCTCGGCCTCTTCGAGCAAGTAGTCCGCACCGCGGCCGCCGAGGCCATCGAGACCTTCAACCGGCGAGCACGCACCTATGGTACGATGCTGGGAACGAAGCAGACGGCCGCGGCGACGGACGTTGCGGTCATCTCGGCTGAGGAACTGCGGGATCGCGTCCAACACGTCGGCGGGACGGAAGCCATCGCGCGGTTGAATGAGGTCGAGAGGGAATGGTGCAACTCCGACGATCCCCTGGCTCAAACCCGTGCAGTCGTCAGTGCCATGGTGACGGAAGCCGGCTTGATTGGCCCCGCCGTCGTCTATGGCCTGAGCAGCCTCGTGTATCCTTCGACCCACATTTCCAGGTTGAGCGAGCATGCTGAGTTTGCTGCTGCGATCGAAGCGGCGCGTCTGACACAGGAGGAAAGCGGCCACCCGGCGATTAAGTACCGAGAATACTTCACCGGAATCTCGGACATGAGCTTCTTCGGCCATCGTCCGATCGATACCGACCGGGCGCTGATCGCGGGCAATACGCCAGCTAGGGAACTCATCGATAATGTGAGGACCGATGCACTTTCGTTTCCGGTCGTGAATATCGGACCTTGGGGGCGCGAATTCCATCAACGGCTCGAGCGGGTCCATGCACCTTACGCCTTCGAGGATCTGCCGAGGTTTCTTCGCCAGATTGTCAGCCGTTTCTTGGGATAATGGCTGGACACACGCTGCAAAAGTTCGAAGCGATCAAACAATAAGCCCGTCGCTTGGGAAGCGACGGGCCTCTGACTTCTGTCAGGACTAGGCAGTTCCGGCCATCGCCGGGAAACTGGCTTTGCCCTCCCGTCGGTTGCGGCCGGTACAGCCGCGGCGACGCCTCCAACTGGAGAGCAGGCAGGCATCCGAGGATGCCGCGCTGACAACGAGATAAGCGCTGCTTCGGTTCCCGCAAGAATTTAACCGCTGGCGGCGTGCCGCCGGGAACGAGCGCTCAGCCGCGGACGTTCATCCTCAGCCTCATAAAGGCCGATGGAGGGATGCATGGCGAACGAACAAAGCCCGGCGGTTGAAAGCCTCCGGCAGGAACAGAGGACCCAACGCAAGGAAGAGCGCGAGCTGACCCCCGATCAAAAGCTCGAAAGAGCACTCAAGGATACCTTTCCCGCGAGCGACCCCGTGGCGGAGCAGGTGCCGATCACACCCGGCGGTGCCGAGGAGCAGAAATGATTAGGGCGGCAGTTTCCAGCTTCGCGGGCGCCTGGATCGCTCGGAATGTCGAACAGGGTGAAATTCCCGAACGGTTCGCAATTCCCCTGACCCTGCTCGCAACCCGGCTCCCGACGCCGGTCATCCTCGCTGGAGCGATCGGCTATGGCCTTTATCGCCTGAACCTGGAAGCGCGAGCCATGGCGGCCAAGGACGTTACCCCGAAGCGCCGCGCGAGGCCGACAGCCGCACGCGCAAAAGCTACCTCTCAGCGCGCGCGTCGGAGCACAAAGCCGAAGAACTCCGGCACGCGAGAGGCTCCAGATGCTTAAGCTCTTCCTTGAAATGTCGATGCTGGCATTCGAATCCCAACAGGCCATCTGGCTCAGAACCATGAAGATCGCCGCTGGTGGGCCAGCCGCCGAGCGGGAGGCCCGCCTGATGGTGAAGGAGAAGGTATCGGCTGCTCAGAGAGCTGCCATAAACGTGGCGACCGGCATGGGTCCTGTCGGCATCGCCCACGGCTATCGGCGCAAGGTGCGAGCAAACGTCCGTCGTTTGTCCAAATAGGTTGCGGCAATGAACTGGATCGCCGTCGCTGGCACTTTGGCCGCACTATGCTCCACCATCAGCTTCATGCCTCAGGCTTGGCGGATCGTCAGGACGCGCGATACGCAGGCGATCTCTCCGCTAGCTTACAGCTTCACAGTGACCGGTTTTGCTCTTGGACCGCGTATGGCCTCGGCTTGGCCGAATGGCCTTTGATCGCCACCAACAGCATTTGTTTCGTCCTATCCGCCTTCATCTTGGTCATGACGCTTCTGCCTCGCTCAAAGAAGGATGCGGTGGCTGAAACGATCGATCCAGCGTCTTAATCAGCGGCGAATCGATGTAGATACTGCTCGACCCAACTCGGGAGATCACCAATGTCAGAAGCCAACGCGGAAATTATCGATCTCGTAGCGCACATCGTTTCTGCTTACGTGTCGAATAACCGTGTTCCCGCGGCGGATCTTCCCGCTCTGATCGCCACCACGCATTCGGCGATGACGGGCCTGGGCAAAGAGCAAGCGGCGCCGACACCGGCCGAGAAGCCCGCACCGGCAGTGTCGATCAAAAAGTCGATCACGTCCGACTTTCTGATCTGCCTCGAGGATGGAAAGAAGTTCAAGTCGCTCAAGCGCCACCTGCGCACGGCCTACGACCTGACGCCCGATGAGTATCGTACAAAATGGGGCCTGCCCCCGGACTATCCGATGGTCGCTCCTGCCTATGCCGAAGCACGATCGAATCTGGCGAAGTCGATGGGGCTCGGGCAGCAGCGTCGGAAGAGTGCCCGCGGAAAGGCGGCCTAGCACGGGCGGGGCGTGCGCTCGCCGAGGGGTGGGGGTCGTGGCATCTTCGAGAGCGATCACGGTCTCTTCCTCGTTCTGGAAATGACGGACAGGCAGTCGGTGAAGGAAGTGGCGGCTGCACGATGAAGTCAGCATCAACCCAGATTGACCTATTCGACGACGCACCCGGCTACAGGGAAGCACCTCGAGCTGCGCCGCGAAAGCGCGGAGGCAATGTGCCGCCGCTGCCAGCAGGTTGGAACGAGGAAGAAGCTGCGCAGCGGCTAGAGCAGGGCGGTCGCTACAGGGTTTTGCGTAAACTCGTACCGCGCGCGGTGATCCCGCGAGCGGAAAGCCGATTTCCAAACCTTGCTGTTCTGATCGACACGGAGACGACAGGTCTCAGCCACGCCAAGGACGAGATCATCGAAATTGGAGCTGTTGCCTTCACCTATGACGGCGAGGGAGCGGTCGGCGACGTCGTGGGAATCTATAGTGGCCTGCGTCAGCCCTCGGACCCGATCCCAGCGGAGATTACGCGACTGACGGGCATCACCGACGATATGGTCGCCGGTCTTGAGATCGATGTTGCCGCGCTGGATGCTCTGATCGAGCCTGCCGATCTCGTGATCGCCCATAATGCAGCGTTCGACCGGCCATTCTGCGAAAAGTTCTGGCCAGCCTTCGCGTCGAAAGCCTGGGCGTGCTCGGTCAAGGAGATTCCGTGGGCGGATTTAGGCTTCGAGGGAAACAAGCTCGGATACCTCGTGGGCCAATCTGGCTTGTTCCATGAGGGCCACCGCGCGACGGATGATTGTAATGCGCTGTTGGAGGTCCTGGCGAGGCCGGTCGGGGAGGGTGGTACGCCGCCGTTCACGCAGCTCTTACGATCAAGCGAGCGTAGCCGCGTCCGCATCTATGCGGAGAATGCGCCGTTTGACATGAAGGACCACCTCAAAGGCAGAGGCTATCGCTGGTCGGATGGAAGCGACGGCAGGCCGAGAGCCTGGTGGGTCGAGATCGATGACGAGCTCGAAGGGGAGGAGCTCCGCTATCTCCGCACCGAGATTTATGGCTGGGAGGACGCGGAACCACTGATCCAGCGGCTTACGGCGCTCGATCGATATCGCGCCTAGTCGGCGCCCATTCGAGTAGGCGCACCGGTGTAAATTTTGCCTCGGAGCTTGACTCCTCGAAGGCAATTGTTCTCATAATGATCTCATTCTTGAGGACGCAACCATGCCCCCAGCCGTGCTGAAACAGGCGCCTGCTCCGAAGCCTATGGAGCAACAGATCGATTCCGTTCTGGCGGAGTTCGACGGCGATGCCCGGGCTGCCATCGGGGCCTTGCTTCACAACCGTGATGAGCTGTTGCGAGATGCCGATCGGGCAGCCTCTCTGGGCTTCCTTCGCGGTCGGTTCTCGAAAGGAGCGCGGCCAGTTCGGGAATTGAAGGCATGAATGCCATCGCCCCGATCAGCTATCTCGATGCGCTCAACCCTGCACAGCGACGCGCGGTGCTCCATGGGGTTGGCGCGATGGCTTCGTCGCCCTTGCTTGTCATCGCGGGTGCCGGCTCGGGCAAGACAAACACGCTTGCGCACCGGGTCGCCCATCTGATGGTCAGCGGCGCCGACCCGCGGCGCATCCTGCTGATGACATTCTCTCGGCGCGCGGCTTCCGAGATGGCAAAGCGCGTCGAGCGGATTGCCCGCAAGGTTCTCGGTGATGGAGCCGGTGTCCTGGCTGATGCTCTGACCTGGGCAGGCACCTTCCATGGGATCGGCGCGCGCCTGCTGCGCGACTATGCCGAGCAGCTTGGCCTTGATCCGGCTTTCACGATCCATGACCGTGAGGATTCGGCCGACCAGATGAACCTGGTCCGGCACGAACTCGGCTTCTCCAAAACGGAGTCGCGGTTTCCGACGAAAGGCACCTGCCTGGCGATCTATTCCCGCTGCGTGAACGCCGAGCTTCCGATCGAAGAGGTTTTGCGGCTGTCCTACCCCTGGTGCGCCACCTGGGCCGCCGAGTTGAAGGAGATCTTCGCGGCCTATGTCGAGGCCAAGCAGAGCCAGAACGTCCTGGATTACGACGACCTGCTCCTCTACTGGGCGCAGGCCGTGACCGATCCCGATATCGCTGCAGACATAAGCGGCCGGTTCGACCACGTCATGGTCGACGAGTACCAGGATACCAACCGGCTCCAGTCCTCGATCCTGCTCGCGCTCAAGCCCGACGGCCGCGGCCTGACCGTCGTCGGCGACGACGCCCAATCGATCTATTCGTTCCGGGCAGCGACCGTCCGCAATATCCTCGACTTCCCGGCAGCCTTCGTGCCGCCGGCCGAGGTCATCACGCTCGATCAGAACTACCGCTCGACCAGTGCCATCCTCTCGGCAGCGAATGCCGTTATCGATCTCGCGGCCGAGCGCTTCACCAAGAACCTCTGGACCGATCGCGCGACCGGATCGGCACCTCAGCTCGTGCATGTTCGGGATGAGGCCGATCAGGCGCGTTTCATCGCTGAGAGAGTCCTGGAGAACCGCGAGGGTGGCTCGACGCTGAAGCAGCAGGCCGTGCTGTTCCGTGCCTCGCATCATAGCGGTCCGCTCGAAATCGAGCTCACGCGCCGGAACATTCCGTTCGTCAAATTCGGCGGCCTCAAGTTCCTCGACAGCGCCCACATCAAGGACCTCCTGGCGCTGCTGCGCTTCGTCGAGAACCCGCGCGACAAGGTCTCTGGCTTCCGGGTGCTGCAACTCTTACCTGGCGTCGGCCCGACCTCCGCGCAGCGCGTCCTTGAACATGTTGCCCAGGCCTCAATGCCCCTCGAGGCTCTGGAGAACGCTCCGGCTCCGCCGCGGGCTGGCGACGACTGGTCGTCGTTCGTCGCTGCGGTAGGTGAGCTGCGCGCCGGCACGGCGGGTTGGCCGGCAGAGATTGAGCGGGCTCGCCGCTGGTACGAGCCCCACTTGGAGCGGATCCATGAGGACGCCAGCACCAGGCAAGCCGATCTCGTGCAGCTCGAACAGATCGCGAGCGGATATCCGTCGCGCGAGCGCTTCCTGACTGAACTGACGCTCGATCCGCCGGACGCGACCAGCGATCAAGCTGGCGTTCCGCATCTCGACGAGGACTATCTCATCCTGTCGACGATCCATTCGGCAAAAGGGCAGGAATGGAAATCGGTCTTCGTCATGAACACGGTCGACGGCTGCATCCCGATCGACCTCGGCGCCGGCGCTCGCGATGAGATCGAGGAAGAGCGCCGGCTGCTCTATGTCGCGATGACGCGTGCCAAGGACGATCTGCATCTCGTGGTGCCGCAGCGCTTCTTCACGCACGGTCAATCTGCGACTGGCGACCGACACGTCTATGCCAACCGCACCCGCTTCATTCCGAATGCGCTGCTCGGCCAGTTCGAGCGGACTGCTTGGCCCATCGCCGCTGCGGAAGTCTCGCGGGCACCGTCTGGTGGCCCGAAGGTCGATGTCAGGGCAAAGATGCGGGGCATGTGGCGATGACCGCGCATTGGCCGCATCAGGTCGAGATCAAGCTGGACAGGGCGTCCGCGGCCGAACGTCTTCGCCGGATCGAAGCATGGTGCACCGATTGGCAAATCGGCTTCCGCGTTCTCGGCACGGTGACGGAGGACCTGATCCGCTTCGCCTTCGAAGAAGCGCGGTTCGCGCGCGCCTTCCACGCTCATTTCGGCGGTGTCCTTGCGCCTGCGGATGAGCTCGAAACGGCTCTGGCTGCTGAAGCCGCGGAAGTCGACTTGTATGATCGGCTTGCGGGCGAATACCCTGATTAGGGAGGGCCATCGCCATGGCGGATGCGGTCAGGATAGGATCAGGTGTGCCGCGCATTCCGATGCGCCGGGCTGACGACCTAGTGGATCGGATCGAGGCTCTGAAGAATGAAGCAACCGCCCGCGGGTTTGGTACGCTCGCATATTTCCTCGATACGGCCCTGATCGAAGCCAGGCTGCAGGAACAACACATCATCGACGACACGGCCATTGCGCGAGCCAAGCCCGACGAACTTTGGCGCCCTGTCGAGGGTCGAGATTGATGGCCGAGCCGACGGAGCTGCCGGAAATCGATCTCGACGTGGCTGACGTGAAGCGGATCGCGCTGACGACCGATCCGCAAGGCGAGACGATGATCAGTTTCGAGATGGCCAGTGGCCAGATGATGAACCTCGTATTCTCGCCGGAGATATTTGCGAAGCTCGAGGCCATGATGGCCAAGGCGAATGAGGCGCAAGCTCAGGTCTCACCGATCCAATAGGAGCGGAGCGAATGTGCGGACGGTTCAGCCAAGCTTACACCTGGGGCGAGATCTACGCCTTCAGCCAGCCTCTCACTGAGCCCGTATCGCCCGCCCGCAATCTGCAGGCCAGGTACAATATCGCCGCGACGACGACGATCGATATCCTGGTCAAGACCGACGCCGGGCGGGAATTATGGAAGGCACGCTGGGGCCTGATCCCCCCTTGGCACAAGGGGACGGCAAAGCAGATTAAGCCGCATATCAATTCCCGCGTTGAGGGCATCGACACCAACAGCCTGTTCAAGCGCGCCTATGTGAAGAACCGCTGTATTATCCCGGCGAGCGGCTTCTACGAGTGGAGGGGCGAGGAGAAAAACAAGACGCCCCATTTCATCAGCGCCAAGGAAGGAGCCATTCTCGCGTTCGCTGGCATCTGGGAGCGCTGGCGCGACGAGAACGGCGAAGAGATTATCAGTGCCAGCATCATCACGCGGGATGCGAATGATTGGATGTCGAAGATTCACACCCGCATGCCAGCGATGCTGCATCCTGATGACTTTGAAGCTTGGCTAGATGGCTCGGCCGGCAAAGGAGCGCTGCTGCGTCCGCCGCCGGAGCTTCAGGAATGGATCGTCGATCGCCGGATGAACAAGTCGGGGGCTGGTGATGACGATCCGACGACGGCGGCACCGATCGGGCCGGAGGCTGCCGCCCCGTCGGCTTCGCCGCCGATGCAAGGCACTCTCTTCTGAGGCGATTATCAGCATAGCCTGCATCTGGAGCACCGAGGCGACATCGGTCGAGGCGGAAACCCCGTACCGTTTCTGGCCCATAGCCGGCATTAGGAACGTCCGCTTCAGGGCAGCCTGCCGAGGCCGACAAACGACAGCCGAGCGAGGCCCGATAGCCGACTTCAAACGTGTGTTCGCGGTTGTGTTTTCCCGGGCGAACCGACTCTCAAGCTGTATCTCGAAGCGGGCAATTTTTTTCATTGTTTGGCAGCAGGCTACTCCAGAAGCTCTTTCGGTGGCCCAAAATGTCATGAGCTCCCTCTGTCGCGAGCGTTCTTGGACTAGTAGCGACAGGACAGATCGTAGCCAGGCGCAGTTCCGACGCAGCCTGGGGCGCCCCTTCAAGGGCGCGCATCCGCAGGGGCACGGAGCGCGTCCATTCCTGTATCGGTTGGCTCTCGACATCAGGAGCGGCATGCCGGCCGAAAGACGCGATGGCCGGGAAAGGAGCAAAAGGCCTGCGCAGGATCGGCCGAAAACAGCTTCACCCATTTGCGCAACTGGTTCTCGTGGACATCCAAATCCCGAGACGCCTGCGCCACACTCACTCCGCGATTCTTGATCAGGCGGACTGCCTCGATCTTGAACTCACGCCCAAACTGTCTTCGCCGCATACGCTGCCTCCGGCTTCATGAAACACCCAATCTCGGTGTCCACGAAACCGGCGGCAGTCCATCCATCGCCTCACTCCTGCGGATCGGTGATGTAAAAGCCGAAAGCGGATGCGCAGGCGAGAATGACGCCGATCTCAATCAAGCCCATTGTTGCCTCCTACCTGACGATAGAGGGGCAACCGCCCAGAACTCGCCATTGTTCCGCCGCGTGTCGGGCAAACAACTCATTCGGCAGATAGAGAAAGTGATATCGGCCCAGGCCCCGATCGGAAGCTGCCGGTACATCCGCGGCTCGCTCTCCGATCAGAGGTTGAAGAAGCGAGCCAGCCGCCGGGGGAATGGAAGACCGGCTCGCTTCTGGTGGTCATCTTGGCAGAGGGTCCACCGCTATCATTGATGGGTGCAACGACGATAGCGGCTCATAAACTGGCTCGTGCGCCTTGAGTTCCGCCAGATCGAAAATAGTCCATAATCGCCCGTCAACGCTGCCAAAAGCGCTCCCAGGCCTTCTCAATCAAATCTTCCTCATCGTGTGAGGCCATAGTGAGGGAGGCGACGACATGCGCTAGGCGATCATGCTCGCTTTGCTGATCGGCCGGCCCGACGAGTGGCCGGATAAGCCGCCACAGCTCGTTAAGCGCTTTATGCGCGCGTCTGACGTCTTCTGGGTCTTGGAACGACGAGAACGGCATGGGGCCGCAAGCTATGCAGGCTCCACCCATCGCGCAAACGAAAAGGCCCGGCGCCGCGCAAGCGGGCCGGGCCAACATGCCAGCGTTCAACAATTGGCTCAGGGATCGACGTGCTCGGGCATCCCCTTGAGCTGGTCCTTGGTCCAGGTCGTGACGGCGTGAACGTCGCCGTCCTCGTCGCGCATGAATTCCAGATCGCTTACCGGCACCGCGACCGGCTTCGCGCCGATACCGAGAAAGCCGCCGACATCGATCACGACAGCGCCGGCAGCGCCATCCCCGTGGACGTGTGAGACCGAACCGATCTTCTCGTCGCCTGGGCCACAGATCGTCGCTCCGTCGAGAGCGCTCGCCGTCAACGCCGCCGGCGCGAGACGGACGTGCTTAGAATGGTCCATGGTTTCCTCCTTCGTTGGATGCTTTTCCAACCAGCGGGAGGGCGTTCGCGTTCCGAAAAAAAGCCCGGTCCCGCGAGAGCGGGCCGGGCCATCGTCAGGCGATATAAGACTTGTGGAATCGTTCGACGGACCTGCGCGTAAATTCACCCTCAGCTTCGGCGACAGGCACCAACGCGGCGACGATATAAGCCAGCCTGGTTCGAGCGCGCTCATCAAAGGCATCGGGAATGGTGGATCTGATTTCCTCCCAGGCCGCTTCCAGAGCAACTTGAGCTCGAGCAAGGTCCACGGGGTCATTCAAAGACGAAAATGGCGCTGCTCCTTCCTCCAAAGCCGTTTCGCGGAAGATGATCTAGGAGCAGCCATTCATCCTTCAAGAGGTGAAAATTTTCTGCCAACAACGGGGAACGCCATGGCTCCCCAGCGGTTGAACGACCAACAATCAGATGGGTGAGATTCCGCCATGGTTGCGTCGCAGGATTCCGTCGCCCCTCAACCATCGCGCAATCGCCGCGAGTTCTACCGCGAGCGATGCCAAGACGAGGACGGCAATCGCTTCATCGTCATCGTCTGGCAGAACAAGCCCAGCCTATCGACCGTGTCCTACTCCCTCGAAGACGGCACGCCGCTGCATTACGAGGATGAGTGCTACTTCGCCACGCCGACGGGGAAGATGCTGACGCGGTGTGAGGACTGATGCTGGAGCAGAAAAGGCCCGACATCGCATCCCTGTCGCTCATCGAGTCAAATGCACCTTGACGGGCGATATCCCAATGCCCGCGCCCGCTTGCGGCACTCCTTGCGAATCAGCGAACTCAGGTGCTCCCTCTGGCGAAGTGATGTCCATAGTTTCAAGTCGTAAGTGGGGGGTTGAACCAACTGGCTTTCGTTGGTGGGCGGATCGATCTCGCTCAAGCCACTCTCTTATCGTCTTGGTGGATTGTTCGAGGCGGAATCTAGGCCCTCTTGCAACGACCAGCCCTGTCAAAAGACAGATGCGTGGGAGGACGAAAAAGCCCCGCAGATGGAGCTGACGGGGCCGAGGTGCGTTCCGAGGTGTAACTGCGAGGGAATGAACTGATGGGTGGATGCCCCCTCCGTCCGGCATCGTAAGATGCCAACGAGCAGCTTCGAGGCGCGTTCGAAGGAGGAGCGCATGTCCGACGTCCATGTTCTGGCGATCGACCTCGCCAAGCAAAGCTTCCAGGTCTGCGGAACAGCTCGAGGCGGGGCGGTTCTATTCAACCGCACGGTGTCGCGCGCCAAGTTGATGCAGATGCCGCGGACGCAGGCCACTTGTATCGTTGCCATGGAGGCTTGTGCGACAAGTCACTACTGGGGCCGCGTTGCGCAGAGCCACGGCCATGATGTTCGGCTGATTCCGCCGATCTACGTGAAGCCGTTCGTCAAACGTCAGAAGAACGATGCAGCTGACGCGGCTGCGATCGCGGAAGCCGTGCTACGCCCGAACATTCACTACGTCGCGGTGAAGAGCGCCGAGCATCAGGCGCGGGCTGTCGCTTTCCGCACGCATCAATGCTTCGTGCGGCAGCGCGCGCAGTTGATCAACGCCCAGCGTGGCCATCTGGCGCAGTTTGGGATCGTCGTCGCCCAAGGCCCCGTGCACCTCAGAGAGGTCGTCGAGTTACTTGAGAACGGAGAAGCGGAAGCGATTCCCGGCACGGTCAAGGATATCGCCCGGCTCTATCTCGATCAGATCGACATGCTCGGTGGTCGGATCGAAGAGCTCGCAGCCGACCTGAGGACAGCGAGCGAGGAGCAGGTCGAGACACGCCGCTTATGCACCGTTCCGGCGGTCAGGGCAGTCACTGCCGGCGCCATCATGGCTTTCGCACCCAATCTGCGTGCCTTCGCCAGCGGTCGCAACTTTGCCGCCTGGCTCGGCCTCGTGCCTCGACAGCGATCGACGGGCGGCAAGATCCTCCATGGCGGCGTCAGCAAGATGGGGCAGACCGACATCCGCAAGCTGCTGATCGTCGGAGCGATGAGCCGGATCCGTTGGATCATCCGAAAAGGCGTCATGCCGGACAGCTGGCTCGGTAGGATGGTCGCGCGGAAGCCCAGAATGGTGGCCGCCGTTGCCTTGGCCAACAAGATGGCGCGCAACATCTGGGCCATGATGACGAGAGAGCAGAACTACAGGATGGCGTGAGCGACGGCCTTCGATGGAAGGATCGCGGTGAGCGCCTCGGGGCCCGCAAGGCCTCGGCAAGGAGATCGACTGACGACCTATGCAGGCCAAGGACTTCCAAGTTCAGGATGGGAAAACCAGTCCCGGGGCTCGAGCATCAAAGCTCTCTGAACCGATGTGGACCCCATCCCTCGAACTGCATACCGGCCCCGTGGCGGATGGCCACGATCAGAGGCCTGACACACGACCGATAGAAGTGCCTGGCTGCCAAGACCCGTCAGAAGAATCCCCTTGCAAAACCGGGGAATCCACACACGCCCCAGGTTTGTCGGAGGCCCCAACTCCTGAGACGATGGGGCTATTACGAGTGAGATGACGAACAAGTTCTCGCCAATGGTCCTTGTGGTCGCGATGTGAAGATGGGACCAAAAGGCGAAGGGTTGCGTTGTGCGAGGCGCCGCATTTGAAGTGCGCATGGAACTGAGTGGTGTG
>JAEWKP010000150.1 GCA_023393655.1 Pseudomonadota bacterium
AACCCCCCCCGCCCGCCCCCCCCTGCGCCGGGCGGGGCGCAACCCACCAGTCCTCGGCCGCGACGGCGAAGAGATCGGCCACCACAGGCCCTTCGATGCGGAAATGCGTGTCATGGGCGAAGGCGTCGCCGGCGAATTCGCGGGTGAAGCCCTCGCGGATGTTCATCCCGCCCATGAAGCCGATCACCCCGTCGACGACGATGATCTTCCGGTGCGTCCTGAGATTGGCATAGGGCAGCCGCAGGCCCATGATGATGTTGCCGTTGAAGACGTCGACCGCGACCCCGCCCTCGCGCAGGTGCCCGGCGATGCTCGGCACCGAATAGCGCGCCCCGACCGCGTCGATCAGCACCCGGACCGCGATGCCGCGTTTCTGCGCCTCGATCAGCGCATCGGCGATGCGCAGGCCGATCGGGTCCCGGTCGAAGATGTAGCTTTCCAGGATGATGCTGCGCTGCGCTGCCGCGATGGCGGCGAGCATTGCGCCATAGGCCTCGTCGCCGGTTTCCAGCGTGTCGATGCGGTTGCCGGTGGTGAGCGGGTGGCGGGCGACGCGGTCGCCGAGCGTCTTGAGCGCGAGGAAGCGCCGGCCGAAATGCGTTGCGACCGCCTCGTCCTCGACATGGAAATCGGCCGCCGCCATGCCATGGCCGAGGCGCTGGGCCAGGATCGAGGCGCGGCGGATGCGGTTGACCCCGGCGATGGCGTAGAGCAGCGGCCCGATGATCGGCGAAAGGATGATGACGCCGACCCAGCCGATCGCGGCGCGCACCTCGTCCTTGGTCATCACCGCATGCGCGCCGGCGACGGCCGACAGCGCGATCGTGATGACCGCGAGGATATGCGGCCAGTAGTCTTGGAGAATCCCCCACATGTAGCCGAGGCTAACCTGCGGCGAGGCGTTCCGCCATGCTCGGCCGGCCGGAGACGCCTTCCTGTCCGGCACGTGCATCATCTTCGCCGGCGCGGGCATCCTGACCGTCGCTGAACATTCAGCCCTCATCCTGAGGAGGCATCCCCTTGGGAATGGCGTCTCGAAGGATGAGGGCTGGAGTTTTCAGCCAGGCATTTCGCGTCACCCTCTGGCAGGGGCATGGGGACGGCCGGAAGACTCGACTCGCCTTCCGGTGGGGAGCGCTCTATAAAGAACAAAGAGAGAACAGAAGCTTTGCCTCATGCCGGAAACCGCGCCGACCCTGTCCGACCTTCGCCGCAGCCTCACTGAGGCCGCCCTGCGGAGCGGCCCGGCTGCGACCGGACGGATCGGCTTCGGCGTGCCTGCGCTGGACGAGGCCCTGAACGGCGGGCTCGCACGGGCGGCGCTGCATGAGGTCTACGCTGCCGAGGTCGCCGATCTCGCCGCCGCGACCGGCTTCGCGCTCGGCCTCGCCTTGCGGGCGGGGCAGACAGAGGAGAAGGCGGCAGGCCGGCCGATCCTCTGGGCGCGCCAGGATTTCGTCGATGCCGAAGCCGGGCGATTGCATGCGCCGGGATTGAACGAATTCGGCCTCGATCCGTCACGCCTCCTGCTGGTGCGGGCGCGTGATGGCGAGGGCGTGTTGCGGGCCGGGGCCGAGGCGGCGCGCTGTGCCGCGCTCAGTGCCGTGCTGATCGAACCCTGGGGCGAACCGCGTCCTTTCGACCTGACGGCGAGCCGTCGTCTCGGCCTGGCGGCGGAAGCCTCGGGCGTGCCTGTGCTGCTGCTGCGCGTGGCCGCAGCCGAGGCGCCGAGCGCGGCGCGCACGCGCTGGCAGGTGAGGGCGCTGGCTTCGCGGGCGCTGGAGGCGAATGCGCCGGGCGCCCCGGCCTTCGCCCTGAGATTGCTGCGCCAGCGCGGCGGCGCGGCCGGGCGTGAGTGGCGTGTGGAGTGGGACCGTGACCGACATTGCTTTGCGGAACGCAGCCTTTTCGATCGATCTGCCCGGACAGACCATGCCGCGCCGCTATCTCGCCCTCTGGTTCCCCTATCTGGCGACGGACAGGTTGCGGCGGACGGGCGTGATTCCGGCCTTCGGCGCGCCGGCTGAGAAGCCGCATGTTCTGACCGAGCTACAGGGCAACGCCCTGCGCTTGATCGATTGCGACCAGCGCGCCGTCGCTCTCGGCCTGACGCGCGGGATGACGTTGGCTGATGCCCGCGCCCGCATTCCCGATCTCGTGGCACTGGAGGCGCAGCCGCAGGCCGACAACGAATTTCTCGAAGCGCTCGCGGGTTTCTGCGACCGTTTCACTCCGCTTGTCGCGCTCGACGAACCGCATGGCCTGATGCTCGACATCACCGGCTGCGCCCATCTCTTCGGCGGCGAGGCGGGGCTCGGCAATCTGGCCGGGCGCGCCATGCAGCGCGGCGGCCTCAAGCTCAAGGCCGCCATCGCCGGCACGCCTGACGCCGCCCGTGCCTGCGCGCGGCACGGCCGCGGCGGCATCATCCCGCCCGGCCAGGAGGAGGCGCTGCTGCGCTCCCTGCCGATCGCCGCGCTCGATACCGACGCCGAGACCGTGATCGCGCTCTCCCGCGCCGGCCTCAAGACGCTTGATCATCTCGCGGAGCGCCCCTCGGAAACGCTCTCGGCCCGCTTCGGCGAGGCGCTGGCGGTCAAGCTCCGGCGCATCCTCGGCCATGAGGACCGCCGCATCACGCCCCTGCGCCCACCGCCGGATTGCGTGGTCGAGCGCCATTTTGCCGAGCCTTTCACCGACACAGCGAGCCTCGAGGCCGTGGTCGTCAGGTTGATCGGGGAGGCGGCGCGGGTGCTGGAGGCGCGTGGGCAAGGCGGCCGCATCTTCGAACTCGGCTTCTTCCGCAGCGACGGCGCGGTGCGTCGCCTCGCCCTCGAAACCGGCCGCCCTTCGCGCGATGCCGGGGCGCTGCTCCGGCTCTATCGCGAGCGCATCGAGACCCTGTCCGATCCGCTCGATCCCGGCTTCGGCTTCGATGCGGTCAAGCTCGCCGTGCCACTCTGCGAGCCGCTCGATACAGCCCAGCACAGCCTCGATGGCCGTGCGGTCGAGGAGGAGGCGGTGGCCGATCTGGTCGACCGGCTCGTCACCCGCTTCGGCCGCGACCGGGTGCTGCGCTTCGCGGCGCAGGACACGCATCATCCCGTCAGAGCGGCGAAGGCGCTTTCCGCCGCTGCGCCGTTGCCGGAGGGCGAATGGTCTACACCCGAGCCCGAGGAACCGCCGGCCCGCCCCCTTCAGCTTTTCGAGCCGCCCCAGCCGGTCGAGGCCATCGCCGAGGTGCCGGACGGTCCGCCGATCCGCTTCCGCTGGCGGCGTCTGATCCACGACGTCGCCCGCGCCGAGGGCCCCGAGCGCATCGCGCCTGAATGGTGGCGCGACGGCTCGGACGAGCCGATGCGCGACTATTACCGCGTCGAGGATGCGCAAGGGCGCCGCTTCTGGCTCTACCGGATCGGCTTCTACGAGGCCGGCAGTGCCCTGCCGCGCTGGTTCCTGCATGGGCTCTTCGCATGAATCAGATTGCGAATGCCTTCGCCGAACCTGTTGCGGCCACGCATTTTTCCTTCCTGCGTGGTGCTTCGCCAGGGCCGCATATGGTGTTGACGGCGCTGCTGCTCGGCTATTCCGGCATCGGCATCGTGGACCGCAATACGGTGGCGGGCGTCGTGCGCGCCTGGGCGGCGCTGAAGCAATTGCGTGAAGATGGAGCGCCGGCGCCTGACAAGGTCAGGGAGGGCGGCAGCCCCGGCGAATATGTCTGGGTCGAGAGCCCAGATTTTGCCGATCATCCTATCGAGCTCGAGCAGATGAAGGCGAAGGCGAAAGACTTCAAGCTGGCGACCGGAACCCGCCTCGTCTTTGCCGATGGCACGCCCGACATCGTCGTCTACCCGGCCAATCGCGCCGGCTGGGGCCGGCTCTGCCGCCTGCTCAGCCACGGCAACCTGAAGGAGGGCGTGAAGAAGGGCGAGTGCCATCTCGTCCTTGACGATCTTCTCAAGGATGCCCGCGACCTGCTGCTGATCTTGATGCCCGCGCGCAGTCTCGATGGTCTGCCCGCACTGCTCGCCAAGCTCGACGATGCCGCGCCCGGCGCGGTCTGGCTCGCCGCCAGCATGCACCGGCACGGCGACGACCGGCGCCGCCTCGCGCGCCTCAAGGCCATCGCCGCCGCGACCCGTACGCCGCTGATCGCGACCAATGACGCGCTCTACGATTCCATCGCGCAGCGCGACTTGCAGGATGTGCTCACCTGCATCCGCGAGGGCACCACCATCGAGCGCGCCGGACGCCTGCTCGAATCCAATGCCGAGCGCCATCTCAAGCTGCCGCAGGAGATGGCCCGCCTCTTCCGCGACGCACCCGAGGCGATTGCCGAGACGCAAGCCCTGTTCTCCCGCATCGAGTTCGATCTCGGTCAACTGAAATACGAATATCCGGACGAGCCGATCCCGCCCGGCTGGAAGGATCAGGACTGGCTGGTGGAACTGGTCCGCCGCTGCTGCCTGATCCGCTATCCCGAAGGCGTGCCGGAGAAGGTCGAGAAGCTGTTGGTGAAGGAGCTCGATCTGATCGGGAAGCTCGCATATGCCCGCTATTTCCTGACCATCCGCCAGATCGTCGAATTCGCGAACAGCAGAGGCATCCTCTGCCAGGGCCGCGGTTCGGCTGCCAATTCCGCCGTCTGCTACGTGCTCGGCATCACCGCGGTCGATCCGGCCGAGAACGACGTGCTGTTCGAGCGCTTCATTTCGACCGAGCGCAAGGAGCCGCCCGATATCGACGTCGATTTCGAGCATGAGCGGCGCGAGGAGGTGATCCAGTGGATCTATGAGTTCTACGGCCGTGAGCGCGCCGGCATCGCCGCCACCGTGATCCATTACCGGCCGCGCAGTGCCATCCGCGAGGCCGGCAAGGTGCTGGGCCTGACCGAGGATGTCACCGCCCGCATCGCCGATACGAACTGGGGAAGCTGGGGCAGCGAGATCGGCGATGCCCGCATCCGCCAGGCCGGGCTCGATCCGACCAATCCGACGATCCGCCGCGCCGTCGATTTCGCCACTCGCCTGCTTGGCTATCCCCGCCATCTCTCGCAGCATGTCGGCGGTTTCGTCCTGTCGCGCGGGCGCCTCGACGAGACCGTGCCGATCGGCAATGCCGCGATGGAAGACCGCACCTTCATCGAATGGGATCGCGACGACATCGACGAGCTCGGGCTGATGAAGGTCGATGTGCTGGCGCTGGGCATGCTGACCTGCATCCGCAAGGCGTTCGATCTGATCAAGGCGAACGGGGGAAGGGATTACGCGCTTGCCGACCTCAAGGATGGCGACGAGGCGACCTATGACATGCTCTGCGAAGGCAAGTCGCTCGGCGTCTTCCAGGTCGAGAGCCGCGCCCAGATGAACATGCTTCCGCGATTGAGGCCGCGGGAATTCTACGACCTCGTCATCCAGGTCGCGATCGTCCGGCCCGGTCCAATCCAGGGCAACATGGTGCATCCCTATCTGAAGCGGCGGGCGGGGATCGAGAAAGTCGTGTTTCCGTCTCCGAAGCCGCCCCATCCCGAGAACGAGCTTTATGAGGTTCTGAAGAAAACCGAGGGCGTTCCGCTCTTTCAGGAACAAGCCATGCGGCTCGCCATGGTTGCCGCCAAATTCTCCGACATCGAAGCCAACGGCCTGCGCAAGGCGATGGCGACCTTCCGCAATGCCGGAACGATCGGCAATTACGAGGCGATGATGGTCGAACGCATGGTGGAACGCGGCTATGAGCGCGATTTCGCCCAGCGCTGCTTCGAGCAGATCAAGGGCTTCGGCAGCTACGGCTTCCCGGAAAGTCACGCGGCTTCCTTCGCCAAGCTGGTCTACATCTCCTCCTACCTGAAGCGGTGGTATCCGGCCGCTTTCGCTGCCGCTTTGCTGAATTCCCAGCCGATGGGCTTCTATGCTCCCGCCCAGATCGTCCGGGAGGCGGAAGAAAACGGCGGCGTCGAGGCGAGGCCGGCCGATGTCAATTCCAGCTGCGTGGACAACAGCTTGGAGCCCGTTTCGGAATCAAGTTCTTACCGTGATCGGCCAGACCAAGAGGGTGGGAGAGATCCCTTCGCATTGCGTCTCGGTTTTCGCCAGATCGACGGTTTCAAGGATGACTGGGGCAAGGCCATTGCGGAGGAACGGGAGTTTGGCGGCCCCTATCGCGACGTCGAGGAACTGATGCGCCGGGCCAGTCTCCCGGCTCGTGCCATGCGCCTGCTCGCCGATGCCGATGCCTTTCGTTCGCTTGGGCTCGACCGCCGCGAGGCACTCTGGGCTGTCAGGCGCCTGCCGGACGATGCCGCTCTGCCTCTTTTCCAGGCCGCGCAGGCCCGCGAGCTGGGCTCGGAGCGGAGCATGGCGCTGCCGGTGATGCCGCTGGCCGAGCATATCGTCGCCGACTACCAGACAGTGCGGCTCTCGCTGAAGGGACACCCGATGCAGCTGCTGCGTCCGCGCTTCCGGCGCGAGGGCATTCTGAGTTGCGCCGAAACCGAGATGAAGCCCGATGCCGCCTTCGTCCGTACGGCGGGAATCGTGCTGGTGCGCCAGCGGCCCGGCAAGGGCAATGCCATCTTCGTCACGCTGGAGGACGAGACCGGCATCACCAATGTCGTGATCTGGGCGCGCCTGTTCGAGCGCTTCCGCCGCGAGGTCATGGGAGCGCGGTTGATGCTGGTCGAGGGCCGGGTGCAGAAGAGCGTCGAGGGCGTCACCCATCTCATGGCCCAGCGCATCGCCGATCGTTCGATCGACCTGCTCTCGCTCTCGGATACGCATCGCGCCGAGGTTCCGATGCCGATCGACGAACTCAGGAATCCGCCGTTGCCGCGCCATCGCCATCCGCGCAATGTCCGCATCCTCCCGAAATCGCGGGATTTCCATTGAATGGCGGACATCTTGCCCCGTCCTTTCCACCTCCGCGGGGCATCCTGGGCGAGCGCAGCGAGACCCGGGATCCATGCCGGAACCTGGATCGGAAGCGCTCCGGCATGGGGTCCGGATCGGCGCCGCGTCGCGGCTTGTCCGGGATGACGGCGAGGAGGAGGCTAGGGCGGAGCCTCCCTCTAAGGGAGGGGCATCATCGTCCGCCAAAACAAACTTCTCCAATGGAAGTGAAATAAGAAAAAACACGCTACATGCTGTAAATTGAACCTTGGCCGCCATGGGTATAAGTGGTTCGTTCGATTTACCGAACAGGCGGCCACAACCATGGCGAACGGCTTCGGCTCGGACGAACCCAAGGCGACAACGCCGGCAGAGGTGCTGCTGGAGCGTCGCGCGGCCGCGCTCGATGCGGCGTTCGGCAAGGCGGGCGTTGCCGGGCGTCTCGCCGGCATTGTCGGGGAAGCGAACGGGCGGGTGGTCTTCACCACCTCCTTCGGCCTCGAAGATCAGGTCCTCACCCATTTCATCGCGACGGCGAAGCTGCCGGTCACCTTCGCGACGCTCGATACCGGTCGGCTTTTTCCGGAGGTCTATGCGCTCTGGCAGGAGACCGAGGAACGCTATGGCATCCTGATCCGCCCTTACTACCCGCGTCATGACACGCTCGAGCTTCATGTCCGCCAGAACGGCATCAACGGGTTCTATGCCTCGCGCGATGCCCGCAAATCTTGCTGCGACATCCGCAAGGTCGAGCCG
>JAEWKP010000270.1 GCA_023393655.1 Pseudomonadota bacterium
CCTCGCTGGAGGGCGGCATCGCGGCGCTGGCCGGCGGCATCACCATCGACCTGTCGGGCATGCAGCAGATCCTGCGCGTCAGCCCGGAGGATCTGGACGTCACCGTCCAGGCTGGTGTGACCCGCAAGCAGTTGAACGAGCATCTGCGCGACACCGGCCTGTTCTTCCCCATCGATCCCGGCGCCAACGCCTCGCTCGGCGGCATGACGGCGACGCGGGCCAGCGGCACCAATGCCGTGCGCTACGGCACGATGCGCGAGAATGTCCTGGGCCTGACCGTGGTGCTGGCCGACGGCCGCGTCATCAAGACCGGCGGCCGGGCGCGCAAGTCGGCGGCCGGCTATGACCTGACCCGGTTGTTCGTCGGCTCCGAAGGCACGCTCGGCATCATCACCGAGGTGACGCTGAAGCTGCACGGCATTCCGGAGGCGGTTTCCGCCGGCGTCTGCCCGTTCCCCTCGGTGAAGGCGGCCTGCGATGCGACGATCCTGACGATCCAGACCGGCTTGCCGGTGGCGCGTATCGAACTGCTTGACGATGTGATGATCCGCGGCGTCAATCTGCACGCCAAGCTCGGCCTGCCGGAGACGACGATGCTCTTCGTCGAGTTTCACGGCACGGAAGCGGGCGTGAAGGAGCAATCCGAGCGCTTCGGCGAGATTGCGGCCGAGTTCGGCGGCGGGCCGTTCGAATGGGCGACCAAGGCCGAGGACCGCTCGAAGCTCTGGCAGGCGCGCCACGACGCCTATTGGGCAGCCAAGGCGCTGCGCCCGGGCTTCGACTCGGTCGCGACCGATGTCTGCGTGCCGATCTCGCGACTGGCCGAATGCGTCGAGGAGACCAAGCGCGACATCGAAGCCACCGGCCTGATCGCGCCGATCGCGGGGCATGTCGGCGACGGCAATTTCCATACGCAGCCGCTGGTCGATCTCGCTGATACCGCTGAGGTCGAGCGGGCGCAGGGCTTCATCGACCGGCTGGTGAAGCGGGCGCTCGCCATGGGCGGCACCTGCACCGGCGAGCACGGCGTCGGCCAGAAGAAGATGAAGTATCTCGAGCTGGAGCACGGGGCCGAGGCGCTGGCGGTGATGCGGGTGCTGAAACGGTCGCTCGATCCGCGCAACATCCTCAATCCCGGAAAAATCGTCGCCCTGTGACGTTGCCGCGACTTGCACCACAGAGCCGCTTCGCCGAAATGTCGTGATCTCGCCGCGACTTGCAGGCAGGATGGGATATTCCGGCGCTGGCCTCCCTTGCGATGAAGCGGACCCGTCATTCCGGGGCAACTGCGGAATGACGGCGCAGTTCGGTCGCAAGGTCGGGGCAGGCTGAAAGGCGACGCCGTTCCACGAGCGACAGGGGTAGACAGCGGAATTTGCGTGAGAGTCTGACAGTTCTGGCCGGCCTGCTGGTGCTGGCGCTGCTGGCGGCCCTGATCGGCCCCGGTTTCGTCGACTGGCAGACCTATCGGCCGCAGATCGAGGCGCGGCTGAGCGAGGCGCTCGGCGTCGAGACGCAGATCGGCGGCGGGATCGGCCTGCGGCTGCTGCCGTCGCCACGCATTGCGCTCGAGAATGTGCGGATCGGGTCGGGCGACGGCACGGCAAGTTCAGCGACGGCCGAACATGTGACCGTGGAACTGGCGCTGGCGGCCCTGGCCCGCGGCGAATTTCGTTTCTCGGAAGCGCGGCTCGACGGCGCGGCGGTTTCTCTCTCGCTGGACGAGGCGGGCTTCATTCGCCTGCCCGAGCGAAGCGGCGAAGGCATTCCGGCCGGGGCGCGCTTGGACCGCCTGACGATCAGCCGCTCGACCCTGATCTGGCGCGAGGCCGGGAAGCCAGCCGTCACGCTCTCGCCGATCGCGGCCGAAATGGCAGCCGTCAGCCTCGCCGGCCCGTGGCGCTTCGAGGGCGAGGTCGCGGGTGCATCGCTGCGCGTCACGACAGGCGAGATGGAGGCCGATGGGCGGCTGCGGACGAAGGCCTATCTCACCGGCGAGGATCTGCAGCTTGGCTTCGACGGCGCGCTGCTCTTCCCGAAGGGGCCCGAGGGTTTCGGGGCGGAGCTGGACGGTGCCTTCAACCTCTCGCCGGGCGGAGCAGTCGCGCTGACGGGTCGTGTCAAGGGCGGCAGCCGGCAACTCGATCTCGCAGGGCTCACGCTCGATGTCGCGGGCGGGGCGGCGCGCCTGGAAGGCGAGGGGCAGTATCTGCCCGGAACGGGCAAGGGCTCGCTGGCGCTGCGCGCGCGGCGGCTTGATGCCGATGCGCTGATGACGGCGCTGGCCGAGCGGCAGGGCTTCGAACGCGCCTTGCAGGGCCTGCCCGGCGCTTTCGATGTCAGCCTCGATCTCGACCAGTTGATCTGGCGCGGCGAGGATTTCTCGACGCTCGCCCTGCGCGGGCGCCTGCATGACGGCGGCCTGAGCGACGCCTCCGCTTCGGTGCGCGTTGCCGGCGCCTTGCTGGGCGCGAGCGGAAGCCTGAATGCGGAAGGGGCTTCGGGCCGGTTCAACCTCAAGGCCGACGATGCCCGCCGTGTCGGGCTGGTACTGGCGCGGGCCGGCCTCGATCCCGCACTGGCCGATTTCATTGCGCGCCTCGGGCGAATCGATGCCGATGCCGTCGGCGCCTGGACCGGCCAGGGCGGCCGGTTCCAGCGCCTGCTGGTCGCGGGCTCGTCGGGTCTGCGCCTCGATGCTTCCGGCGAGATCGCACCGAACCGGATCGCGGCGAAGGCATCCGTGAACGGGCTTTCGCTCGATACCCTGCCGCCCGGCACCAGTCTCTCCGGCCTGCTCCGGCAGCGGGACGTGGCGCTGGAGCTCGCGCTCACCAATCTGCGCTTCCGCAACGCGCCGCCGGGCTCGGCCAATCTCGACCTCCGGCGGGAGGGCGATATCTGGCGCCTGAGCCGGCTCTCTGTCGAAGGCTTCGGTGGCGTGGCGGTTACGGGCGCTGGCGCGCTTCTGGCGGAGGGCGGCGAGATTTCCGGCCGGGTGAGGGCGCCGCGCTTCGAGACATTGACGGCGCTGGCCGGGCCGCTGCTGCCGGAAACCGCGGTGCAGGCGCTCCGCCGCGTCGGCGAGGGGCTGACGCGGCTCGATGCCGGCTTCCGCCTGACGCGCGCGGCCTCGGGTGAGACCAGCCTGTCCGCCGAAGGCACGGCCGCGG
>JAEWKP010000308.1 GCA_023393655.1 Pseudomonadota bacterium
GCATGGCAGATCGCGACGGCGAGCGCATCCGCCGCATCGGCCGAGGAGGTCTCGGCCTTGGGCAGCAGAACGCGGATCATCGCCTGGACCTGCTTCTTGTCGGCATGGCCGACGCCGACCACGGTCTTCTTGACGAGGTTGGCGGCATATTCCGCGACATCGAGCCCGGCGAGCGCCGGCACGACCAGCGCGATGCCGCGTGCCTGGCCGAGCTTCAGCGCCGATTGCGGATCGCGGTTGATGAAGGTCTCCTCGACGGCGGCCTCATGCGGGCGATGCGCGGCGAGGACCTTGTTCAGGCCTTCATGCAATTGCCGCAGGCGCTGGCCGAGCGACAGGGCGCCGTCGCTCTCGATGCAGCCGCAGGCGACGAAGGAGAGCTTGCTGCCTTCCGAGATCACGATGCCCCAGCCGGTTTTGCGGAGGCCGGGGTCGATGCCGAGGATGCGAATCGGGGGTGCCATGGCGCTGTAAACTAACCGATGTTTCGGATTTGTCCCGCGCCGAGACGGGGAGTGGGACGGGGCAGGATGAATTCCCCTGATCGATGACATCAAAAAGGAAAGTTGTTCTTGGAGCCGACCGGCAGGCATGGTTCGCCGCATCTTTCTCCTTCAGCCGGTGCGATGTCCTTGACCCTGTCTTCCTTCATGCCAGGCCTCACGGCCGATGGCATCGCTGTCCTGCTGGCCGCGACGCTGCTCGGCGGGCTGGTGCGCGGTTTCACCGGCTTCGGCGTCGCCTTGGTGTTCATGCCGCTGGCCTCGGTGATCCTCGGGCCTGTCGCGGCACTCGGCCTGATCTGGTTCATCGACCTGCCCTTCGCGCTGCCGATCGCGGCGCGCAGCGCCAAGACGGCGGAATGGCGCGAGATCCTGCCGCTGCTGCTGACCGCGACGCTGGCCCTGCCGGCCGGGATCTGGCTCTTGATCTGGCTCGACCGCGAGACGATGCGCTGGGTGCTCGCCCTGCTCGTGCTGACCGCGGTGGCGCTGATGGCGTCGGGCTGGCGCTATCACGGGCGGCCGACGATCCCGCTTTCGCTCGGTGTCGGCGCGCTGTCCGGGTTGTTCAACGGCATGGCCTCGATCGGTGGCATGCCGCTCGCGGTGTTCTGGCTCGGAGCGCAGCGCAACGACCGGCACAAGACGCGGGCCAACATGCAGGCCTTCTTCGGGGTCTCGACGCTGATCAGCGGCACGGTGCTGTGGTGGAAGGGCATCCTGACCGGCGGCGCTCTGATGATGGCGGTGCCGCTTTTTGCGATCTACGGCGTCGGGCTCTGGGCCGGCACGCATGGCTTCCGGCTCGCCTCGGAGCAAACGTTCCGGCGCGGCGCCTATCTGGTGATCTTCCTGAGCGCGCTGGTCAGCCTGCCGCTCTGGGACGCGGTGATCGGGCGGTAAGCGGCTCGTTCGTCATGCTCGCCCTTGTGGCGAGAATCCACGTCTTGAGCACGAGATTCGACCAGCGAAGACGTGGATGGTCGAGACAAGCCCGACCATGACGTGGAGTGCGTAAGCTCAGGCGCTGAGTTTGGCCATGATGTCGTCGGCGATCTCGAAATTGGCGAAGACGTTCTGGACGTCGTCGTCGTTGTCGAGCGCTTCCATCAATCGCATCATCGAGCCGGCCTTCTCCTCGTCGAGCGGGGCGGTCGTCGTCGGGCGCCAGACGGGCTTGGCCGAGGCGGGGGCGCCGAGCGCGGCTTCGAGCGCCTTGGAGACCTCGTTCAGCGCGTCGAAGGCGCAGAGGATGGTATGGCCGTTCTCGTCCGAGATCACGTCGTCGGCGCCGGCCTCGATCGCGGCTTCCATCACCTTGTCGGCATCGCCGGCCTCGGGCGGATAGCTGACCTCGCCGACGCGGTTGAACATGAAGGAGACCGAGTTGCTCTCGCCCATCGCGCCGCCCGACTTGGTGAAGTAGGAGCGGACGGCTGAGGCCGTGCGGTTGCGGTTGTCGGTCAGGGCCTCGACGATGACGGCGGCGCCGCCCGGGCCGTAGCCCTCGTAGCGGACCTCGTCATAATTGTCGCCTTCGCCGCCGGCCGCCTTGTTGATGGCGCGCTGGATATTGTCCTTCGGCATGTTCTCGGCGCGCGCGGCAAGCACCGCCATGCGCAGGCGCGGGTTCATGTTGATGTCGGGCATGCCCAGCTTGGCGGCGACGGTAATTTCGCGGGCCAGTTTCGAGAACAGTTTTGAGCGCACGGCATCCTGCTTGCCCTTGCGATGCATGATGTTCTTGAACTGTGAATGGCCGGCCATGGGAGCTCGTTACCTTCGGAGGTTGCGGCGGAAATGTTGGAAGCCGGGCCTTATAGGCGCCGGCTCCGCCCGCGTGCAAGCGTTGCGCGCGCTGGAAAGCGTCAGGAAATCCAGGCGTCCGGCACGGCCTGGCTGAGATGCGGGCCGACGCGCACGGCCCAGACCGCTTTCGCCAGACCGGTCGCATCGTCGATATCGACCGCGACGCCTGACAGCGTGCCTTCGCCCGTCGCCGGCTCCAGCCTTGCGCCCGGGACCTTCTGCAGGAAACGGCGCACCGGCTCGTCCTTCTGCATGCCGAGCACGGAATCATAGTCGCCGCACATGCCCGCATCGGACTGGTAGGCGGTGCCGCCGGGCAGGATGCGGGTATCCGAGGTCGGCGCATGGGTGTGCGTGCCGACGACGAGGCTAGCGCGGCCGTCGAGGAAATAGCCCATCGCCTGCTTCTCGCTGGTCGCCTCGGCATGGACATCGACGATCACGGCATCGGCGATTTCGCCGAGCGGGCAGGCGGAGAGCTCGCGCTCCATCGCGGCGAAGGGATCGTCGAGCGGGTCCATGAACAGCCGGCCCATGACGTTGACGACGAGGACGCGAGCGCCGTTGCGGGCCTCGATCACGGTGGCGCCGCGGCCGGGCGTGCCGGGCGGATAATTGGCCGGGCGGATCAGGCGGTCCTGCCGGGTGATGAAGACGAGAGCCTCGCGCTGGTCCCAGGAATGATTGCCGAGCGTCACGACATCGGCGCCGGCGGCGAGGATCTCGTCGCAGATCGCCTCGGTGATGCCGAAGCCGCCGGCCGAATTCTCGCCGTTAATGACGACGCAGTCGAGCTTCCACGCCTCGCGCAGCGCGGGCAGCCGCTCCTGAACCGCAATCCGGCCGGGGCGGCCGACGATGTCACCGAGGAAGAGAAGACGCATGAAACCGACCAGAAAACTGCGAAGGCTTTCTCCCTCGCGCGAAGGCGCGCGGGAATCAACCGCAACGAAGGGTTTCGCGTTCGGTCACGATCCAGTCCAGGCGCCGGTCATGCGACTCGTCCGGCACCGCGTCGATCTCCTGCGCGGCATAGCCGATCCCGATGCTGAGCGTCGGGCCGAGTTCGGAGAGCGCCCGATCGTAATAGCCCTTGCCGTAGCCGATGCGGTAGCCGCGCCGGTCGAAGGCGGCGAGCGGCACGAGCAGGATCGCGGGCTTCAGCTCTGGCTGGTCGGGGGCGGGGACGAGCGTACCGAAGCCGCCGGGCACGATCGGCTCGTAGGGTGCCCAGCGCCGGAAGATCATGCGCCTGTCGACAATCGAGGGCAGGCAAAGCGGCAATCCGCGCTCATGCAGGGCTTCGAGGACCGGACGGGGGTCGGTTTCCGAGCGCATCGGCCAATAGGCCGAAACCGGGCCGGCGCTGCTCTTCCAGACCGGAAGGCGCAGCACCTGCGCGGCGATCTCGGCGTCCCATTCGAGCCGATCGTCGAGGTCGAGCGCGTCGCGGCGGGCCAGCGCGTCCGCGCGGAGAACGGCCTTGCGCGGCGAGGGCGGAGCGTGCGTGTCGGGCGTCATCGTCATGAAGGTTGTGCGGAGCCACCTTGGCCGTGGAGTTTTGAATCCCGGGACACCTACAGAGTAGGTGGGCGCCGTGTGCCCGGTTCCAAGGGATCCGGACAGGGACAGCTCCCTAGGGAGTCGTATGGGCCCGGGGAATGCTGTCTCGCACGCACCAGGCAGCCCCGCTCGTCCTATGTAGGGGCGTCGCCGGGAAAGCGCCAGTGGTACTTTCAAGCGTTTGCGCATGGCGCGCCCTCCGGCCGGGCCAGCCGTGAAAGCGTTCATATTTTGGCCGTGGTGAGCTGATGGTATAAGAGCAGCGCGCGACATGTACGGAAACCGGTTTCAGCGATGCTTCGTTCTCTCCTAGCCCGCCATCTCTCCCGCCCGGGACTGGCCGCGTTGGCATTGTCCGCCACGCTTGCCGGTGGCGCCGTGCCGGCCTCGGCACAGGATGCCGCCGATCTGCTGGTCCGCACCACGCGGCTCGAGAACCAGTTGCGCCAGATGTCCGGCCAGATCGAGCAGCTCCAGTTCGAGAACCGGCGCTTGTCGGAGCAGCTTCGCAAGTTCCAGGAAGACGTCGATTTCCGCCTGAACGAAAAGGGCGGCGGCGGGCGTCCGAATACGGCTGCGCCCGGATCGACGGGTGCGCCTCCCGCAGGCGCCGCGCCGCAGCGGCATCGCCGCAGCGATGCCTTCGACCCGACGACGCAGCAGGGCGCGGCCGGCGCTCCGCAGCCGCTGGGTGGCGGCGCGATCGCAGGCATCATCGAGGATGACTATGCCGGCGGCCCGGCGACGGGCCAGCCGCTCGACCTGCAGGGTGTCGGGCGCCCGGTGCCGCAAGGCGGGATGCCGCAGGACAGGCCGCGCGGCGCGAGCGTCGCTGCCGCGAGCGGCCCGCAGAGTGCCAAGGAAGCCTATGATGCCGCCTACGCCTCGCTCCGGCGCAAGGAATACGAACAGGCCGAGATGGGTTTCCGCCAGTTCCTGCAGAGCTACCCGCGCGACCGGCAGGCGGTCGATGCGACCTATTGGCTCGGCGAGAGCTATCTGCAGCGCCAGCGCTATCGCGAGGCGGCGGAGCAGTTCCTGAAGATCTCGCGGGAATCGCCCAGGGCAGCCAAGGCGCCGGACAGCCTGCTCAAGCTCGGAATGTCGCTCAACGGGCTCGGCGCCAAGGAACAGGCCTGCGCCACCTATGCGAAGGTCGGCGTCGATTACCCCTCGGCCTCCAACGCCGTGCGCCAGGGCGTCGCACGCGAGCGCCGCCGCTCCGGCTGCGCTTGAGCGCGGCTGCTGACGCAAGCGGATTCGCGCCGGTCTCGCTCGCCGAGGCCGGCGCTGCTTTTGAAGGGCTGTCGGGTGAGACGGCCCTCCTCGCCGCCGTCTCCGGCGGTCCCGATTCGATCGCGTTGCTGGCGCTTCTCGCCGCCTGGGCACAGTCCCCGGGCCGGCCGCCACTCCATGCCGCGACGGTCGACCATGGATTGCGCCCGGAATCGGCGGAAGAGGCGGCCACTGTCGCGGCATTCTGCGCGACGCTCGGCATCGGCCATGCGATCTTGCGCTGGGAGGGGTTGAAGCCGGCCGGTGGCCTGCAGGCAGGGGCGCGGCGCGCCCGCTATGCCTTGCTGGCGAACGAGGCGAGGCGGCTCGGCGGCGCAGCGCTGGTCACGGCCCATACGCTCGACGACCAGGCCGAGACCATGCTGATGCGCCTCGCCCATGGCTCCGGACCTTCGGGGCTCGCCGGGATGCGGGGGCGGAGCGAGGTCAACGGCGTTCCGCTCGTCCGGCCGCTGCTCGGTATCCCGAAGGCGCGGCTCGTTGCGACGGCCGATGCGCGGGGGCTGCCTTTCATGCGTGATCCCAGTAATGCCGACCGCCGCTTCGAGCGCGTTCGCTGGCGGGAGACGATGCCGCTCCTGGCGGAGCAGGGGCTGACGGCTGAGCGCCTGGGGCGGCTGGCGGAACGGATGGCGCGCCTGGACGAAGCTGCCGCGCGGCGGGCTCGCGAGGTGCTGGCAGGGGCGATGCCGCCTGACGAAGGCGCGGACAATGGGTTGCGCCTGCGTTTTGCCATGCTGGTCTCGGAGCCGGACGAGATCGTGCTGCGGGTCCTGGTGCTGGCGCTCGATGCGGTTGCGCCGGGCGGCGACGGCCATGGGCGGCTGGAACGGCTGGAGGCCTGCGGTGCGGCCCTGACGAATGCGGTGCGCGCTGGCCTCCCACTGCGGCGGACCTTGTCCGGCTGCGTTCTCTCGCTCGGCCGCGACGGCGTGCTGACGCTGCAAGTGGAGCCGCCGCGCAGACGCGGCGTTCACCCTTCGGCGTCATAGTGCCGCCACGTCATTGCTTTCCCTTGGCAAGGGCGTGTGCGACACCTAAATTGGTAGTCGGGAAACTCTAGGCCTCATCCGGTTCTTCCGGGAGGCCCGATCGGACTGGGAATGAATCCGAATTTTCGTAATTTCGCCCTCTGGGTGGTGATCTTTCTGCTGGTTCTGGCGCTGGTCACCCTGTTCCAGAGCCCGAGCCAGCGCGCCAGCACCAATGAAATCCCCTACAGCCAGCTGATCAACGAGGCCGAGGCCGGGCGCGTGTCGAACGTCGTCGTGGCCGGCCAGGAGATTTCCGGCGCTTTCTCAGACGGCCGCAGCTTCGTGACCTATGCGCCCTATGGCGATCCGAACCTGCTGAAGACCATGGCCCAGAAGGGCGTTCAGGTCTCGGCCAAGGCGCCCTCGGAAGGCACGCCGTGGTTCATGGCGCTGCTGGTCAACTCGCTGCCCTTCGTCATCTTCATCGGCCTGTGGATCTTCATGTCCCGCCAGATGCAGAACGGCGCCGGCCGAGCGATGGGCTTCGGCAAGTCCAAGGCCAAGCTCCTGACCGAGGCTCATGGCCGCGTCACCTTCGAGGATGTCGCCGGCATCGACGAGGCCAAGGAAGACCTGCAGGAGATCGTCGAGTTCCTGCGCGATCCGCAGAAGTTCCAGCGGCTGGGCGGGCGCATTCCGCGCGGCGTGCTGCTCGTCGGCCCTCCCGGTACGGGCAAGACCCTGACGGCGCGCGCCGTCGCGGGTGAAGCCAATGTGCCGTTTTTCACCATCTCGGGCTCCGACTTCGTCGAGATGTTCGTCGGCGTCGGCGCGAGCCGTGTCCGCGATATGTTCGAGCAGGCAAAAAAGAACTCGCCCTGCATCATCTTCATCGACGAAATCGATGCGGTCGGCCGCCATCGCGGTGCCGGCCTCGGCGGCGGCAACGACGAGCGTGAGCAGACGTTGAACCAGCTCCTCGTCGAGATGGACGGTTTCGAGCCGAACGAGGGCGTCATCATCATCGCCGCGACCAACCGTCCCGACGTGCTCGATCCCGCACTGCTGCGGCCAGGCCGTTTCGACCGGCAGATCGTCGTGCCGAACCCGGACGTCGCCGGCCGCGAGAAGATTCTGCGCGTCCATGTCCGCAAGGTGCCGATGGCGCCGGACGTCGACCTCAAGATCCTCGCCCGCGGCACGCCCGGCTTCTCGGGCGCCGACCTGATGAACCTCGTCAACGAGGCGGCGCTGCTCGCGGCTCGCCGCGGCAAGCGCATGGTCACCCATGGCGAGTTCGAGGACGCCAAGGACAAGGTCATGATGGGCGCCGAGCGCAAATCGATGGCGATGTCCGAGGAAGAGAAGAAGCTGACCGCCTATCACGAGGCCGGCCATGCCATCGTCGGGCTCTATGTCCCGGCCGGCATCCCCGTCCACAAGGCGACGATCATTCCGCGCGGCCGTGCGCTCGGCATGGTCAAGTTCCTGCCGGAGGGCGACCGCTACTCGATGAAGTTCAAGGAGTTCACCTCGCAGCTCGCGGTCGCCATGGGCGGGCGCGTGGCGGAGGAGATGACCTTCGGACGCGAGAACGTCACCTCGGGCGCCACCGGTGACATCCAGCAGGCGACCAAGATGGCCAAGGCCATGGTCACGCAGATGGGCTACTCGTCCGAGCTCGGCATGGTCGCCTATGGCGACAACCAGGAAGAGGTCTTCCTGGGCATGTCGATGGGGCGCAGCCAGTCGGTCTCCGAGGCGACGGCGCAGAAGATCGACGCCGAGGTCAAGCGCCTCGTCGACGAGGGCTATGCCGACGCCAAGGCCATCCTCACCGACCATCACGAGGAGTTCGTCGCGGTGGCCGAGGCGCTGCTCGAATTCGAGACGCTGACCGGCGAGGAGATCCGCGACCTGATCGCCGGCAAGCGCCCCGTGCGCGATGCTGACGACACGCCGCATGCCCCGCGCGGCTCGGCCGTCCCGAGCGCTGGCAAGGGCCGCAAGCGCGGCGAGCCGGATGCCGGCCTGGAACCGCAGCCGCAGGCCTGAGGCGAAGCGAGTGGATTACGAAGGGCGGCCGCTGGGCCGCCCTTTTCGTTTGCCCGGGCGCGATGTCACGCTCCGTCACAATTTGTGAGAAGGCGGAAAGGTTTTTTGGCTATAGAACGCCGGAAACGGGCGCGATCCGCCCCATGGAACCGAATCACGATGACGCGCAAATATTTCGGAACGGACGGCATTCGCGGGCGGGCGAACGGCGTCATCACGCCGGACCTCGCCCTGAAGGTCGGCCAGGCGACGGGCCTCGCCTTCCGCCGGGGCGAACATCGCCACCGCGTCGTGATCGGCAAGGATACCCGCCTCTCCGGCTACATGATCGAATACGCCATGGTTGCAGGCTTCACCTCGGTCGGCATGGATGTGATGCTGCTCGGCCCGATGCCGACGCCGGCGGTCGCGATGCTGACCCGCTCGATGCGTGCCGATCTCGGCGTGATGATCTCCGCGTCGCACAACGCCTATGAGGATAACGGCATCAAGCTGTTCGGCCCTGACGGCTACAAGCTCAACGACGAGGTCGAGCGCGAGATCGAAGGGCTGATCGACGGCGACCTGACGCCCCGGCTGTCGGCTTCGCCGAAGCTCGGCCGGGCCAAGCGCATCGACAGCGCCGATGCGCGCTATGTCGAGTTCGCCAAGCGCACGATGCCGCGCAACATGAGCCTGGAGGGGCTGCGCATCGTGCTCGATTGCGCGAATGGCGCCGGCTACAAGGTCGCTCCGGAAGCTCTGTGGGAGCTCGGGGCCGAAGTCATCGTCATCGGCAACGAGCCCGACGGCTTCAACATCAACCACGATGTCGGCTCGACCCACCCCGCGACGCTGGTGGCGAAGGTCAGGGAATTGCGCGCCGATGTCGGCATCGCGCTCGATGGCGATGCCGACCGGGTGCTGGTGGTCGACGAGCAGGGGCACATCGTCGACGGCGACCAGCTGATGGCCGTGATCGCCCGCTCCTGGCTGGAGGATGGCCGGCTTTCGGCGCCGGGCATTGTCGCGACGATCATGTCCAATCTCGGCCTGGAGCGCTATCTCGCGGGGCTCGGCCTGTCGCTGGCGCGCACCGCGGTCGGCGATCGCTATGTGCTGGAGCACATGCGCAATCACGGCTTCAATCTCGGCGGCGAGCAGTCCGGCCATATCATCCTCTCGGATTTCGGCACGACCGGCGACGGCCTCGTCGCCGCGCTGCAACTGCTCGCCGTGGTCAAGCGGATGGACAGGCCGGTCTCGGAGGTCTGCCACTGCTTCGAGCCTTTGCCGCAGATCCTCAAGAACGTGCGCTACAAGAAGGGGCGCCCGCTGGAGGAGAAGCAGGTGGTCAGCGCGATCGAGGCGGCGAAGCTGCTGCTCGGCGAGAGCGGCCGCCTGGTCATCCGCCCGTCCGGAACCGAGCCGGTGATCCGCGTCATGGCCGAGGGCGACGACCGCGATCTGGTCGAGCGCGCGGTCGACGATGTCGTCGAGGCGGTGACGAAGGCTGCGGCCTGATCAAAGGGCACGTCATGCTCGGGCTTGACCCGAGCATCTCCTGCCAGAGGAGGCTCCGGTGCCTTCTCGTCATGAGATTCTCGGGTCTGCGCTTCGCTTCGCCCGAGAATGACGGATAGACCTCACACCACCGAAGTCAGGCCGCCATCGACCATCAGCAGATGGCCGTTGACGTAGTCGGAGGCGGCCGAGGACAGGAAGATCGCGGCGCCGGCCAGCTCCTTCGTCTCGCCCCAGCGTCCGGCCGGGGTGCGGCTGCAGACCCAGCTCGAGAAGGCCTCGTCGGCGATCAGCGCGGCGTTGATCTCGGTCGCGAAATAGCCGGGGCCGATGGCGTTGGCCTGGATGTTGTGCTTGCCGAGCTCGGCGGCGAGGCCCCGCGTCATCATCTTCACCGCGCCCTTGGAGGCCGTATAGGGGATGATGGTGGCGCGGCCGAGTTCGCTCATCACCGAGCCGATGCTGATGATCTTGCCACGCTTGCGCGGCACCATCCGCTTCGTCACGGCCTGGGTGACGTAGAACACCGAATGCAGGTTGGTGTTGATTACGTCGTGCCAGCCATCGACCGGGAATTCCGTGATCGGCGCACGCTTCTGCATGCCGGCATTGTTGATCAGGATATCGATGGGGCCGATCTCGGCCTCGATCATGGCAACGCCGGCCTCGACCGCCTTCTGGTCGGTGACGTCGAAGGGGGCGATGGAAGCCTTGCGGCCCGCGGCAGCAAGGGTCTGCTGCGCCCGTTCTAGCTTTGCCTTGTCGCGCCCGTTCAGCACGACATGGGCGCCGGCATCCGAGAGCCCCTCGGCCAGCGCGAGGCCGATGCCTTGGCCCGAGCCGGTGACGAGCGCGATCTTGCCGGCGAGACTGAACAGCGACAGCGACATGGCGTATCCTCGCAAAATGCCGGATGCGGCGATTTCGGTTTGCGCCCGGGGCGCCGCTTTGGGTAAGCAGGTTTCAATCGATTAGACAATGGTGCCGTGCGCTGTTGCGCGGCAATTTCGGGAGCGTCCCATGCGTGCCGTCGTCATCCATGCCGAGAAGGATCTGCGGGTCGAGCCGACGACCGCGCCCGAAATCGGGCCGCGCGACGTGCGCGTGCGGATCGAGGCCGGCGGTATCTGCGGCTCGGACCTGCATTACTATCTTCATGGCGGTTTCGGCACGATCCGCGTGCGCGAACCGATGATCCTCGGTCATGAGATCGCCGGCCGTGTCGAGGCCATCGGCGGCGAGGTCTCGCGGGTGAAGCCGGGCGACCGCGTCGCGGTCAATCCGAGCCGCGCCTGCGGCCATTGCCGCTATTGCCAGATGGGCTTGCAGCAGCATTGCACCGACATGCTGTTCTACGGCTCGGCGATGCGCTTCCCGCATGTGCAGGGCGGCTTCCGCGACGTGCTGGTGGTCGAGGAGCGGCAGGCGGTGAAGGTGGCGCCGCGCGTCACGGCGGCCGAGGCCGCCTTCGCCGAGCCGCTCTCGGTCTGCCTCCATGCCGCCAAGCGTGCCGGGCCGCTGCTCGGCAAGCGCGTGCTGGTGACGGGGGCGGGGCCGATCGGCGCGCTCACCATCCTCGCCGCCAAGGCGGCGAGCGCCTCCGAGATCGTCGCGACCGACGTCGTCGACG
>JAEWKP010000319.1 GCA_023393655.1 Pseudomonadota bacterium
CCCGATCCCTTCCGGGAAGCCTGGGAGCAGGTCGCGGTCGAGGCCGGCCATGTCCACCACGTTACCGCCGATCTGACCGGCTTCCTGAAGCCGCTTGGACGGCCGGACGAACGCTTGGCCTGATTCCGGCGGAGGGAACGCTCCGGGCGTGTTCCCTCAAAAGGAAAATCTGTTCTTCTTTACGAACAATGGGGAAGATGCTAGTTGCCTTGTCCGTTATAAAGAACGGACTGAGGTTTCCCATGTCGGCACCGGACAACGCCGCAGCCAAGCTGCACCCTGAAACCCGCCTCGTCCATGCCGGCATCATGCGCTCGCAATACGGCGAGACCTCCGAGGCGCTGTTCCTGACGCAGGGCCATGTCTACGACAATGCCGCCCAGGCGGAGGGCCGCTTCCTCAACACCGATCCCGGCTTCCAGTACGGGCGCCTGTCGAATCCGACGGTCGCGATGCTGGAGGAGCGCATGGCCGCCTTCGAGGGCGCCGAGGCCTGCCGCGCCACGGCGACCGGCATGGCCGCCGTGACCGCGGCCGTGATGGCGCCGGTGCGCGCCGGCGATCATGTCGTGGCGGCCAGTGCCCTGTTCGGCTCCTGTCGCTACATCGTCGAGGATCATCTGCCGCGCTACGGCGTGGAATCGACCCTGGTCGACGGCACCGACATCGAGGCCTGGCGCAAGGCGGTGAAGCCGAACACCAAGGTCTTCTTCCTCGAAAGCCCGTCCAACCCGACGCTCGAGGTGATCGACATCGCCGCCGTCGCCAAGATCGCGCATGAAGCGGGTGCCATCCTCGTCGTCGACAACGTCTTCGCCACGCCGCTCTTCCAGCGCCCGCTGGAGCTCGGCGCCGATGTCGTCGTCTATTCCGCCACCAAGCATATCGACGGGCAGGGACGCTGCCTGGGTGGGCTGATCCTCGGCTCGAAGACGCTGATCGAGGGCGACATCCAGCAGTACCTGCGCCAGACCGGGCCGGCGCTCTCGCCCTTCAACGCCTGGGTGATGCTGAAGTCGCTGGAGACGCTGCCGCTGCGCGTCGGCAAGCAGGCCGAGAACGCGGCCAAGGTCGCGGACTGGCTGGCGGCGCATTCCGTCCCGTCCCGCGTGATCTTCTGCGGGCACAAGAGCCATCCGCAGGCCGAGCTCATCGCCCGGCAGATGAGCGGCCCCTCGACGCTGATCGCCTTCGAGGTGCCGGGCGGCAAGGCCGGCGCCTACCGTATGCGCGACGCCTGCAAGCTGATCCGCATCTCGAACAATCTGGGCGACGCCAAGAGCCTGATCGTCCACCCGGCGACGACGACGCATCAGCGCTTCACCCCGGAGGTGCGCGCCGCCATGGGCGTGACCGACGGGCTGGTCCGCCTCTCGGTCGGGCTGGAGCATGCGGACGACTTGATCGCCGATCTGGAGCAGGCGCTGGCGCAGGTTTGAGGCCAGACCCGTCATTATCGGGCGAAGCGCAGCGCAGACCCGAGAATCTCGAGGCGAGGGAGGCGCCTGAGCCTGCATCTGCATGAGATGCTCGGGTCAAGCCCGAGCATGACGGCGGTGGCAGCGCCAGGGCATGACGGCTATTGGGACCGGCCAGTGGCCATCCCCGCCCGCCTTTGCTAAAGCGGGGCCATTCTCGCAAAGGCTTGAGAGGCCAGCATGCGTTCGGGCGAAGTGAAGCGCCGCACCAACGAGACCGATATCGCGGTCTCGCTCCTGATCGACGGCACCGGCAAGGCCGAGATCGCCACCGGCGTCGGCTTCTTCGACCATATGCTCGACCTGTTCGCCCGCCATTCGCTGATCGACCTCAAGGTCGCAGTGAAGGGCGACACCCATATCGACGACCACCATTCGGTCGAGGATGCCGGCATCGCCATGGGCGAGGCGCTTAAAGCAGCGCTCGGCACCAAGAAGGGCATCCGCCGCTATGTCGACGTGCATCTGCCGATGGACGAGACGCTGACGCGTGTCGCCGTCGACGTCTCCGGCCGGCCCTTCCTGGTCTTCCGCACCGAGTTCAAGCCGCAGAAGATCGGCACCTTCGATACCGAGCTGGTGCGCGAGTTCTTCCAGGCCTTCGCGATCAATGCCGGCATCACGCTGCATGTCGAAACGCTCTACGGCGACAACGCCCACCATATCGCCGAGAGCTGCTTCAAGGGGCTGGCGCGGGCATTGCGGCAGGCGCTCGCTGTCGATCCGCGCGAAGGCGACCGCATTCCCTCGACCAAGGGCGCTCTGTAGGAGGCGACCATGGCATTCTACACCGTCATGACGCCGCCGCCCGATGGAAGCGACCGGCGCGAGGAGATCGAACAGGCACGGCTCGTTCCCGAGCGTTTCTCCTGGGGCGCCTTGCTGTTCACCGGCCTGTGGCTGCTGGGCAAGCGGCTCTGGCTGGCGACGCTGCTGTTCGTGCTGGTCTGGAGCCTGTTGATCTGGCTGAACAGCCGCTTCGGCCTGAATGCGAGCGCGCTCTCGCTGATCTACTGGTCGATCGCATTGTTCCTCGGCGTCGAGGGCCATAACCTCGTCGTCCGCAAGCTGACCCGCCAGGGCTGGCGGCTCACCGATGTCGTCGAAGCCCGCAGCCTGGCCGAGGCCGAGCGCCGCTATTTCGAGCGGGCGCTCGCCGGCGAAACCACGCTGCCGCGCGTCGAGGCGACCGCTCCCGCAGCCGCAGCGCGACCAGGCGGGCCGCTGCCGATCATCGGCCTGTTCCCGGAGGCCCGGGGCCGATGAGCCAGAGCGTCGCGATCATCGATTACGGCTCGGGCAACCTGCACTCGGCCACGAAAGCCTTCGAGCGGGCGGCGGCCGAGGCCGGCATTCCCTCGACCATCCATGTCACCAGCGACACCGATGTCGTGCGCGCGGCCGACCGGATCGTGCTGCCCGGCGTCGGCGCCTTCGCCGATTGCAGGCGCGGGCTCGATGCCGTGCCCGGCATGGTCGAGACGCTGGAAGAGGTGGTGAGGGCCAAGGGCCGGCCCTTTCTCGGCATCTGCGTCGGCATGCAGCTGCTCGCCTCGCGCGGGCTGGAATACACGGTGACGCAGGGGCTCGGCTGGATTCCCGGTGACGTCACGCTGATCCAACCGAAGGACGACGCCCTCAAGATTCCACATATGGGCTGGAACACCCTGCACAAGCAGGACGAGCACCCCCTGCTCGACGGCATCGAGACGGGCCCACAGGGGCTGCACGCCTATTTCGTCCATTCCTATGCGCTGGCGGCGCAGCGCCCGCAGGACGTGCTGGCCCTGACCGAGCATGGCGGGCCGGTCACCGCGATGGTCGCGCATGGCAACGTCGCCGGCACGCAATTCCACCCCGAGAAGAGCCAGAAGCTGGGGCTGAAGCTCATCACGAATTTCCTGAGCTGGGCACCATGATCCTCTTCCCCGCGATCGACCTGAAGGAGGGCCGCTGCGTCCGGCTGAAGCAGGGCGACATGGCGCAAGCCACGGTCTTCAACGACGACCCCGCCGCGCAGGCCGCCGAATTCGAGGGCCAGGGCTTCCAGTGGCTGCATGTCGTCGATCTCGACGGCGCCTTCGCCGGCAAGCCGATGAATGCGGCGGCGGTCGAGGCGATCCTGAGCCAAGTCGCCTTTCCGGTGCAGCTCGGCGGCGGCATCCGCGACATGAAGACGGTCGCCGGCTGGCTGGAAAAGGGCATCCGCCGCGTCATCATCGGCACGGCGGCGGTGCGCGATCCCGGCTTCGTGCGCGAGGCGGCAGCGGCATTTCCGGGACAGGTCGCTGTTGGAATCGACGCGCGCGACGGCTTCGTCGCCGTGGAAGGCTGGGCCGAGACATCCTCGCTGGCGGCCGCCGATCTCGGCAAGCGCTTCGAGGATGCCGGCGTCGCCGCGATCATCTACACCGACATCGCCCGCGACGGCATGCTGGGAGGTATCAACTGGGAGGGCACGATCGCGCTGGCGCAGGCCGTCTCGATCCCGGTCATCGCCTCGGGGGGCCTCGCCTCGATGACCGATATCGAGCGGCTTTGCGCCGATGACGCCGCGATCCTGGAGGGCGCGATCACGGGCCGGGCACTCTATGACGGGCGCATCGATCCGGCGGCGGCGCTGAAGCGGCTGGCAGCCGGCGCGGGGGCAGCGGCATGACGCTCAAGACCCGCATCATCCCCTGCCTCGACGTCAAGGACGGCCGCGTCGTCAAGGGCGTGCAGTTCGTCGATCTCGTCGATGCCGGCGATCCCGTCGAGGCCGCCAAGGCTTATGACGCGGCCGGCGCCGACGAGCTCTGCTTCCTCGACATCACCGCGAGCCCCGAGGATCGCGGCATCCTGTTCGACGTGGTCACCCGCACGGCCGAAGCCTGCTTCATGCCGCTCACCGTCGGCGGCGGCGTGCGCAAGGTCGAGGACATCCGCGCGCTGCTGCTGGCCGGCGCCGACAAGGTCTCGATCAACACCGCCGCCGTGACCAACCGCCAATTCGTCAAGGAAGCGGCCGAGAAATTCGGCGCGCAGTGCATCACCGTCGCGATCGACGCCAAGCAGGTCACGCCCGGCCGCTGGGAAATCTTCACCCATGGCGGGCGCAACGCCACCGGCATCGAGGCCGTCGCCTTCGCCCGCGAGGTCGTCTCGCTCGGCGCCGGGGAGTTGCTGGTGACTTCGATGGATCGCGACGGCACCAAGGTCGGCTACGATCTCGGCCTGACGCGGGCGATCGCGGATGCCGTCTCGGTCCCGGTCATCGCGTCCGGCGGCGTCGGCGATCTCGACGATCTCGTCGCCGGCGTCGCGCAGGGCCATGCCTCGGCCGTGCTCGCCGCCTCGATCTTCCATTTCGGCACATACACGATCGGGCAGGCCAAGGCGCATATGGCGGAAGCCGGCCTCAGGATGAGGCTGGACTGAGATGACTGGTTTCACCCTCTCCGATCTCGAAGCCCGTGTCGCCGAGCGCGCCGCCGCATCGCCCGAGGAATCCTGGACGGCGAAGCTCCTCGCCGCCGGCCCCGAGCGCGCTGCCAAGAAATTCGGCGAGGAGGCGGTCGAGGCCGTGATCGCCGCCGTGAAGGGCGATCGGGCCGAGCTGATCGCCGAGAGCGCGGACGTGCTCTATCATCTTTTGGTCGTGCTCAAGGCGCGCGATGTTGCATTGCGGGACGTCTTGAGCCAGCTTGAGGCCCGCACGGCCCGCTCCGGACTGGCGGAAAAGGCGGCCAGACCCCGGTAATCAACCGGTTGAGTTGCGTGAGAACGGACCTGGCAGGATGACCCTCCCTTGAACCTCGAAGCCTGGATTGCGGGCCGCGTCATGGACCAGCGCCTCATCCCGACACCGGAGCGCGACCTGGTCTCGCCCTATCGGCTGTTCTCGCGCGACGAGTGGGCACATCTGCGCGCCGACCAGCCGCTGACGCTTTCGGTCGACGACCTGACCAAGCTGCAATCGATCAACGACCCGATCTCGCTCGACGAGATCGTGGCCATCTACCTGCCGCTCTCGCGGCTGCTCTCGCTCTATGTCGCGGCGACGCAAGGCTTGTTCAAGGCGACGCAGCGCTTCCTGATGGCCGAGGCCGAGCCGAAGGTGCCCTATGTCATCGGCGTCGCCGGCTCGGTCGCGGTCGGCAAGTCGACTACGGCGCGCGTGCTCAAGGCGCTCCTGTCGCGCTGGCCGAACACGCCGAAGGTCGAGCTCGTCACCACCGACGGCTTCCTCCTGCCCAATGCCGAGCTGGAACGGCGCGGGCTGATGCAGCGCAAGGGCTTCCCGGAGAGCTATGACGGCGCGGCCATCCTGCGCTTCCTCTCCGACGTCAAGGCCGGCAAGCCGCAGGTGAGCGCCCCGGTCTATTCGCATCTCGTCTACGACGTCGTGCCCGGCGAGACGGTGACGGTCGAGCGGCCGGACATCCTGATCCTCGAAGGACTGAACGTGCTGCAGCCGAACCGGATGCCGAAGGACGGCACGGTCATCCCCTTCGTCTCCGATTATTTCGACTTCTCGGTCTATCTCGATGCCGACGAGAACGACCTGCATCGCTGGTATGTCAACCGCTTCATGACCTTGCGCCAGACGGCTTTCCGCGATCCGCGCTCGTTCTTCCGCAAATATGCGGAGATCGGCGAGGAGGAGGCGCTCGCCATCGCCGAGAAGCTCTGGACCGGGATCAACCTGCCGAACCTGCAGGACAACATCCTGCCGACCCGCCAGCGCGCCAGCCTGATCCTGACCAAGGGCGCGAGCCATCGCATCCAGCAGGTCGCGCTGCGGCGGCTTTGATGGAAGCCCTCGGCGCGCTCGCCGCCATGGCGGGCGCGGCCTTCGTCGCCGCAACTCTGCTGCCGGCGCAGTCGGAAGCGGTCTTCGTCGGGCTGCTCGCGGCGAAAAGCGTCGATCCGCTCGCGTTGTTCCTGACCGCCAGTCTCGCGAACACCGCCGGTTCGATCCTGAACTGGTGGCTTGGCCGATTGATCGCGCGCCATGGCGTCGACAGGTTGCCGGCGCGACTGCGGCCCGATCCGAAGCGCTTCGTCCAGGCGCAGGACCTGTTCGCCCGCTTCGGCTGGCCGTCGCTGCTGCTCGCCTGGCTGCCACTGGTCGGCGACCCCCTGACCTTCGCGGCAGGCACCCTGAACTATCCGTTCTGGCGGTTCTCCGGACTCGTCCTGATCGGCAAGGCCGGGCGCTATGGGGCGCTATGGGCGGGCTGGGCGAGCCTCGCCTGAACCGGTCGCCACCTCGAAGGCGCCTCCGGCATGTGGCTCAGCCATCCCGGAGACGCACAGCCGGCATTTGCGAAACCGGCCGGGCCGGGCTACCAGCGAAGATGTCCGTTCAAGGAGATTTGACTATGAGCATTCAGCGTATCGGCGTCGGCCCGCGTATGTCCAAGGCCGTCGTGCATGGCAACACCGTCTATCTGGCCGGCCAGGTTGCGGCCAACGCCGCCGGCAAGAGCGTCGGCGAGCAGACCGCCGACATCCTCGGCATCATCGACGGCATCCTGGCCGAAGCCGGCACCGACAAGACGAAGCTGCTGATGGTCAACATCTGGCTTTCCGACATCTCGACCTTCGCCGAGATGAACGCCGTCTGGGACAAGTGGGTCGTCGCCGGGGCCACGCCGGGCCGCGCCACGGTCGAGGCGAAGCTCGCCGCGCCGCAGTACACCGTCGAGATCGCGGTCATCGCCGTGAAGTAATCGCCCCAGATCGCCGCGCGTCGAAACCGACGCGCGGCGATCTCTGTCACCAGACCGGAGCGGGAGACAACCATCAGCCAGACCGACCAGATCGCTCCGCTTCTCGCCCGCGTCGCCGGGCGCCGCGCTATCGCCCCAGTGGCCCTGGCAGCGATGATTGCGGATTGGCTGCGCCGCCCCGGCTCCAGCCCGCCGAGCGAAAACCTGCTCGACCGCAAGGCAGCCGACTTCGCTGCGTTGGTGAAGCGCCTTGCGATGCCGCTGGGCGACGCGGAGATCCAGCGGCTGCGGAGCGAGGCGGCAGGCACCATCGCCGCCGGCCGCTTCGCCGAAGCCGACAAGAGCCTCGCCGAAGCCGAACTGCATGCCATCGGCGGCTCCACCGACCTGTCGGCTCTCCCGCTCGAGCGCCGGCTGCTGATCGGCGAGAACCGCGCCGACCGGGCCGCGCTCAGCTTCCTGCGGACGACGGCCGAGGCCTATCGCGAGGCCGCTGCCCGCTATGGCGAGGCCTCCGCCCTGATCGGCCTCGCCGCGATCGACCGCAGCCGCGACGCCGCGCTGGACCAGGCGAAGGCCATGGCCCGGATCAGCGAGGATTTCGGCGGCCGCGACGGCTATGACGCCGCGATCGCCGTGCTGCGCCGGCTGCTGGAAGGGCTCGACAGCCTTGCCGATACCGTCGCCTTCGCCGGAGCCCAGGACGCGCTGGCCACCGCGCTCGACAAGCTCGCAACTCTCAGCGGCGACGCCAAACTCCTCGGCGAAGCCCTCGCCCATTGCCGGGCCGGGCTCGAAGATCTGCGCCATGACGAGGCGCCGGCCCTATGGCGCGCCCTGAAGCTGCGCTTCGGCAAGCTCGCCGTGAATCTCGGCGTCTCGCAGAAGGACGATAATCTGCTGGAGGAAGCGGTCGCGACCTATGCCACCACGCTCGCCGTCTGGAAACGTAGCGACGACGAGGCCCGCTGGCTCGAAGCCGAGCACATGATCTCGCGGGCACGCGCTACGCTCGGCGGGCGCCGCAGCGACCTCGCTCTGCTCGAACGTGCCTTCAATGGGCTCAACCGCGTCTCACAGGCGACCGATCGCGGCCGCAATCCCCTGCGTTGGGCCGAGCTCCAGGACCAGATGGGCGGCGTCCTCGCGGCCATGGGCGAGCGTTACAGCGAACCCGTAGTGATCGAGGAGGCGATTGCCGCCTTCGACGCCGCGCTGGAGGAATACAGCGAAGCGCGCACACCGCTGCACCGCGCCCAGACGACAGCCAATCAGGCCGAAGCCATGCTCCAGCTCGCGCGACGCAACAAGGACAAGGCCATGGCGCAGAAGGCGCTCGCCCAGTTGATGACGGCGACGGAAGCCGCGCGTAAGGCAACCAATGGCGCCACGCTCGCCGCCGATCTGCAGAAGCGGCTCGTAGCCGCCGGCGCGATCGCGACGAAACTGATCGCCGGCTGATTCAGCCGATCCTCTGCCTCAGCGCGGTCGGCGCGCCGCCAGCCGCTCCAGCGCTGCATCGAGCGTCGCATCGCGCTTGGCGAAGCAGAAGCGGACGACGTTCTTCACCGCCCCCTCCGCATAGAAGGCACTGACCGGAATCGCGGCGACGCCGTTCTCGGTCACCAGCCTGCGGCAGAAATCGACGTCGTCGCTTTCGCCGAGCGGAGCGATGTCGACATTCAGGAAATAGGTGCCGGCACTCGGCAGCACTGCGAAGCCGAGATCACGCAAGCCGGTCGCGAAGCGATCCCGCGAGCGCTGGAAATCGGCGCGCATGCCGCCGTAATAGCCGTCATCCTTGCCGAGGCCGTAGGCCACCGCGGCCTGCAGGTTCGGCGGCGTGGTGAAGGTGAGAAACTGATGCGCCTTGGACAGCACGCGCATGATTGCGGGTGCCGCCATGACGAGCCCGACCTTCCAGCCGGTCAGCGAGAAGATCTTGCCGGCAGACGAGATCTTGACGGTGCGCTCGCGCATGTCCGGTCGCCCCAGCACCGAGGCATGGCGATGCCCGTCGAAGACGACATGCTCCCAGACCTCGTCGCAGATCGCGATCGCGTCGTGACGGACGCAGAAATCGGCGAGCAGATCGAGATCGGCCTTGCCGAAGATCGTCGCTGTCGGGTTCAGCGGGTTGTTGAACAGCACGACCTTCGTCTTCGGCGAGAAGGCCTTGGCCAGCGCCTCTTCGGTCAAGCCGAAATGCGGCGGGGTCAGCGTCACGAATTTCGGGATACCGCCAGCGCGCCGGACCAGCGGCAGATAGGCGTCGTACATCGGCTCGAACAGCACGACCTCGTCGCCGGGCGTGATCAGCGCCATCAGCGCGCCGGCGATGGCCTCGGTCGCGCCCGAGGTCACCATGATCTCGCTCGCGGGATCGAGATCGAGCCCCTGCCAGTGCTTGTAATGCCTGGCAGCGGCCTCGCGCAGCTCGGGCAGACCCATCATCGGCGGATACTGGTTCCAGCCATCGACGACGGCTTCAGCTGCTTTCTGGCGGACATCGAGCGGCCCGGGATCATCCGGAAAGCCCTGGGCGAGATTGCCCGCGACGGTCTCGCGCGCGCGCTGCGCCATCACCTCGAAAACGGTGGTGGGAAGGGCGGAGAGGATCGGATTCATCGCGGTCGGATCGGCTCGGCAGGGCAGGAACCCCGGCTTTAGCATGCCGGATCGGGCCGCGCACCCAGTGGGAGACCGTTCTTGAGGAGGGGCTAAAAATACCGAATGATGAATGTTGACATTCGTCAGCGTTCAGTGTTTATTCAGTTCAGCCGGCCTTCGACGGACGCCTGTTGCGACTTCGCCCCTTTGGCGCAGCAGGATGCCGCAGAAGGCCGGCAAACCTTGTCAGGATGATGCAAGCCGTCTCCCGACCCGCGCAGTCCGCGCCAAACTCTCCCAGTTTCCTTGCGTGAAGATTGCCGCCGCCGGTTTCCGCACCCATGCGAACCGCGCTAAGCAGGCGCATGGCCCGCTCCACCGTCCCCGCGATCATGATCCTCGGCACCGGCTCGAATGTCGGCAAGTCGCTGATCGTCGCGGGCCTGTGCCGGCTTTTTGCGAATCGCGGCCTGAAGGTGCGACCGTTCAAGCCGCAGAACATGTCGAACAATGCCGCGGCGACCGGCGCCGGCGAGATCGGCCGGGCACAGGCTCTGCAGGCGCGCGCGGCCCGCATTGCCCCCCATCCCGACATGAACCCGGTGCTGCTCAAGCCGGAAGGCGAGCAAGGCAGCCAGATCATCCTGCAAGGCCGCGTCGCCGGGCGCCTCTCCTCGCGCGATTTCGCCCGGCGCGGCGATTTCCTGCCGCAGGTGCTCGACAGCTTCGAACGCCTGAGCGAAGGCGCCGATCTCGTCATCGTCGAAGGCGCGGGATCGCCAGCCGAGACAAACCTGCGCGCCCGCGACATCGCCAATCTCGGCTTCGCCCGCGCTGCCAACGTTCCAGCCGTCCTGATCGGCGATATCGACCGCGGCGGTGTGATCGCGAGCCTCGTCGGCACCCATGCGGTGCTCGACGCGGACGACCGGGCGATGATCCGCGCCTTCGCGATCAACCGCTTCAGGGGCGCGGTCGAACTGTTCACGCCCGGCGTCGCGACGATCGAGCAGGCCACGGGCTGGTCCAGCCTCGGCGTCGTGCCCTGGTTCGCCGAGGCGGTCCGGTTGCCGGCCGAGGACGGGCTCGACATCCGCTCGGGCCGGAAAGCCGGAGCCCGGATCAGGATCGCCGTGCCGGTCTTGCCGGGCATCGCCAATTTCGACGATCTCGACCCGCTCAAGCTGGAAGCGGATGTCGACCTCGCCATGATCGGGCCGGGCCAGCCTTTGCCGGGGGATGCCGATCTCGTCATCCTGCCGGGTTCCAAGACGACGCTACGCGACCTCGCGGCTCTGCGCCGGGAGGGCTGGGACATCGATCTCCTCGCGCATCGCCGCCGGGGCGGGCGCGTGCTCGGGCTCTGCGGCGGCTACCAGATGCTGGGCCATGTCGTGCGCGACCCGCTGGGGCTGGAAGGACCGCCGGGAGAGGCGCCGGGCCTCGGCCTGCTCGATGTCGAGACCACGCTCGACGCCGACAAGACCGTCCGCGAAGTCGATTTCGTCGATGCCGTGAGCGGAACCGAGGGCCGGGCCTACGAGATCCATCTCGGCCGGACCGAGGGCATCGACACGGTTCGTGCGCCCTTCCGGATCGAGGGCCGGGCTGAAGGCGCCGCGAGCCCGGACGGGCGGGTCGCCGGCAGCTACCTGCATGGCGTCTTTGCTTCGGACGCGGTGCGCGGCGCCTGGCTCAAGGCCGTCGACAAGGAGCGAGGCGCGTCAGCGCTGCGCTATGAAGATGCCGTGGAAGCGACGCTCGATGCGCTCGCAGCGCATCTGGACAGCCATTTCGACACGGAAACCCTGCTCGATCTCGCCCGGGCGCGTATTTCCGCAGGGTAAGCGATTTCGGGAACTTCGCCTGCCTTCGCCTGTTCTCCCGGCGCAGCTTCGCGGGAGGATTGATGCACATCAAGGCAAAAGTCTTTATTCGCCATTATGTTGACGAATGATGAAATTCGTCATAACGATCAATTCTTCACCGCCTTCGTTTGAAACAACCCAGCCGGCGACGCCGTGAGTAACCCCGAACGCGATACCAGGCAGATCATCGTCGACACCGCCGAGCGCTTCTTTCGCGATATCGGGTACCAGAAGACGACCGTAGCGGACATCGCCAAATCCCTGCGGATGAGCCCCGCCAACGTCTATCGTTTTTTCGACTCCAAGAAATCGATCAACGAGGCCGTGCTCGAGCGCTACAAGCGCGAGCAGGAAGAGGCGATCGCCGCCATCGCCGATGAAGATCGCTCCGCCGCCGAGCGCCTGCGCGACATCCTCGCCACCTCCTATCGCCTGAACGCCGCCCGCTTCGCCGGCCATGCCCGGATGCAGGAAATGGTCTGCGCCGCGATGGAGGAGAGCTGGGACGCGATCATCGCCCATATCGAACGCTTCGACGTGGTGCTGCGCCGCGTGGTCGCCGACGGCATCGCGCGGGGCGAGTTCCGGCCGATGGAGCCGACCCATGCCACCGGCTGCATCCGCACGGCGATGATCCGCTTCATGCATCCGCTATTGATCACCCAATGCGAGTGCATCCCCGGCCCGAGCGCGGATGAGATGATCGCCTTCGTGCTCAGCGCGCTGGAAGCCCGACCCCAAGCCCGCTGAAGCCCTTCCGCGTCTCTCCGAAGCAGGAAGGCGCTCCGGGTTTATTGTTGTGTCGTATTTTCTTCACGCGAATCGCTATCCTCTTCGCGCGAACATGCTCCAGCCGATCCTGGCCCAACGCGTTGACAAGCCGCCGAGGGAGCGGGATACCGCCCGGACATGGCCATCCTGCCCAAACAGAATCTCAAGAAGCTCGCCGTCGTCCTGCATGACCTCACGGTCACGGCGCTGGCGATCTGGCTCGTCTTCGTCGTCCGCTTCGAAGGGGCACAGCTCATCGAACACCTGCGCTACCTGCCGCGCTTCCTGCCCTTCTTCGCGGCCTATGCCGGACTGATCTACTGGCTGTTCTCGCTCTACCGCTCGAAATGGCGCTTCGCCTCGCTGCCGGACCTCTCGAACATCGTCAAGGCGGTTTCCGTCCTGACGGTGACGCTGCTGGTGGTCGATTATGTGCTGGTCGCGCCGAATTTCTACGGCGCCTTCTATTTCGGCAAGATCTCGATCGCGCTGTACTGGCTGGTGCAGATCGCGCTGCTCGGCGGCCCGCGCCTCGCCTATCGCTATTTCAAATATGCGCGGTCGCGGACCTCCGCCGTGCGCGAGGCCAGCCTGCCGGCGCTGCTGCTCGGGCGCGGCGTCGAGATCGAGATGGTGATCCGCGCGATGGAAGCCGGCGCGATGCGACGCCTCCGGCCGGCCGGCATCCTCTCGCCCCGCCCCGACGATCTCGGCCAGTCGATCCGCGGCGTGCCGGTGCTCGGGCTGCTCGCCGATATCGAGCGGGTCGCAGACGACGCGATCAAGCACGGCGAGGCCTACCGCCGGATCGTCGCGACCCCCTCCGCCCTGCTGCCGGAAGCACAGCCGGAGAAATGGCTGGCGCGGACCCGCAAGCTCGCCTTGCCGATCTCCCGCATCGACAGCCTGGGCGAGGGCGTGCGCGACACGGAGGTCGCCCCGCTCGAGATCGAGGACCTGCTGGTCCGCTCGACCGTCGCGATCGACCGCGAAAGGCTGGGCTCGTTCCTGAAGGGCAAGCGCGTCATCGTCACCGGCGGCGGCGGCTCGATCGGCTCCGAGATCTGCCTGCGCTGCGCCGCCTTCGGCGCGGCCGAGCTGCTCGTCGTCGAAAGCTCCGAACCCGCGCTGTTCCAGATCACCGAGCAACTCTCCGTCCAGGCCCCGGACACCGCCGTCTCCGGCGTGCTGGCCGATGTCCGCGACCGCGAGCGGATCATGCCGCTCTTCACCGGTTTCCGGCCCGATATCGTCATCCATGCCGCCGCGCTCAAGCACGTGCCCTATCTGGAGGCCGACTGGAGCGAGGGCATCAAGACCAATATCTTCGGCTCGGTGAACGTCACCGACGCGACCGTGGCCGCCGGCGCCCGGACCTTCGTGCTGATCTCGACCGACAAGGCGATCGAGCCTGTCTCGATGCTCGGCGCGACCAAGCGCTTCGCCGAGATCTACGCGCAGTCGCGCGATGCCGAGCTCGCCGCCGAAGATTCCGGCATCAGGCTGGTCGCGGTGCGCTTCGGCAACGTGCTGGGCTCGGCCGGCTCGGTGGTGCCGAAATTCAAGGCGCAGATCGCCCGGGGCGGACCGCTCACAGTCACCAGCCCCGAGATGATCCGCTATTTCATGACGATCCGCGAGGCCTGCGACCTCGTGCTGACCGCCGCCTCCCATGCCCGCTCCGGAGAGACGCAAGCGGAGCGCGCCGCCGTCTACGTGCTCAAGATGGGCCAGCCGATGCGGATCATGGACCTGGCCGAGCGGATGATCCGCCTTGCCGGCTTCGAGCCGGGCGAGGATATCGAGATCATCGTTTCCGGCGTCAGGCCCGGCGAACGGCTGAACGAGATCCTGTTCGCCCGCGACGAGCCGATGGCGGAAACCGGGCTCGACGGCGTGATGGCAGCCAAACCGATCTTCGCCGGCCGCGCCAGGATCGAAGCCTGGCTAACGCAGCTCCAGGCCGCCGTGAAAGCCAATGATCAGGAAGCGGCCCATGCCGTGCTCGACGAGGCGATCCCGGATTTCAGCCGGCGCGACTCGAAGCGGCCAGATGCGCCAGTGCTGCCTCAGTCGCAATCTGCGGCTGCCAGCCAGCGCCGAGCAGACGCTCGGGCCGGGCGACAAGGCTTCCCGCCAGCTTGAGGAATGTGCCCTCGCGGCCCGCAAGGCGCGCCAGCCGGCGCAACCAGGCTTCGGGCACGGGCAGCAGGCCGGGGCCGCGCCCGAGCCCGGCGCGCATCGCGGCCAACATCTCGGAGACGCTGATCGGGTCCGGATCGGATAGCGCATAGCTCTGCCGCGCCGGGCAGGCCGGCGTCAGCGCGAACAGGATGGCACCGGCCAGATTCTCCACGGCGAGCAGCGAGCGCGGCGCCTTCAGGCCGCCGAAAGGCAGGGGCACCGGCAAGCGCGCCAGCTTGAGCAATGCCGCCATATTGGCCTTCACGCCCGGCCCGTAGATCAGGACCGGACGCAATGCGACCCAATCGAGATCGAGCGCTGCAAGGCCCCGTTCCGCCGCGAGCTTGGAGCGGCCATAGGCGTCGCCGGGCGCGGGCTGCATATCCTCCCGCAGGGGCGGGCCGTCGAAGGCATCGGTCAGTGCCTTGATCGAGGAGAGGTAGACGAAGCGCTGCACCCCGGCTGCCTCGGTGGCCCGGGCGAGCTCCAGCGTGGCTTCGGTGTTGATGCGTCGGTAGAGCGCCTCGTCGAGCCCCGGCCCTGCATGGGCGAGACCGGCCATGTGCACGACATGGCCGACGCCATCCAGGGCCGCGCGCCAGTCGACCGGCGACATCAGATCGCCGGTCACGATGGCTTCCGTGCCCGAAGGGGCCGGTTGCGCCATACGCTGGGCCAGACGCAGGCGATAGCCGGCCCGAATCAGCGCCGCGACGACATACGGCCCGACGAAGCCGCTCGCGCCGGTGACGAGGACGCGCCCCTCAGCCATGCCGCGGGCCTGTCGCGAAGCGACGCAGCAGCAGGCCGGTGAGCAAAGCGGCGACGGCCAGGCAGGCGAACTGGACCGGGAGGGCGGGCCGGATCAGCGAAACACCCGCGATGGCGGCGAGCGCGAGGTTGAGCAGGGCGACCCGGCCGACCACGCCCGGCACGCTGAAGCCGTTCGTCGTCGCCTGCTGGTAGAAATGCGTGCGATGCGCTTCCCAGACCCTCTCGCCGCGGGCGAGGCGCCGCAGCAGCGTGATCGTGGCGTCAGTGATGTGATAGAGCGGCAGGATCAATGCGGCGGCGAAAGCGCCCGTGCCGGCAAGGCGGTAGAGCAGATAGGCGGTGACGAGCCCGATCGGCAGCGAGCCGACATCGCCGAGGAAGAGCCGCGCCACCGGCCGGTTGAACGGCGCGAAGCCGAGCAGACCGCCGCAGAGCCCGGCGGCAAGCCAGCCCGTCACCGGATCGATCGTGCCGGTCATGCCGGCAAGCGCGAGCGTCGCCGCCAACGGCACGATGCCGGCGACGGTGATCCAGTCGAGCCCATCCATGAAATTGACGAGATTGACGAACCAGACACCCGCCAGAAGCGCCAGGGCGCGCTCGACCGGCAGGGGCAGCAACTCCGGGAACAGACGCAGCTCCGGCGCGGCGCGAAGCAGCACGAAACCGACACAGGCCGCCTGCAGCACGAGCCTGACGCTCGCCGGCAGCGGGCGGATATCGTCCCAGGCGCCGACGATGCCGAGGCCGGTCGCGGCAACAGCCAGCATCAATACCGAGCGGATCGCTTCGCCCTCGACCGGGACCAGCCAGAGCGCCGCCCCCAACGCGAGGAAGGCGCCGCCGAGAACGGCGATGCCACCGCCCTGCGGGGTCGGGATCCTGTGGCTGGAACGCGCATTCGGCCGTGCCAGCGCATAGCGCAGGAGGAGCGGGCGCAAGACCACGCACAGCACCGCCGCCAGAACGGCGGCGGCAGCACAGATCATCAGGGGGCGGAACACGCTATCCAAAGTGCCCGCACCATAGTCGAGGCGGCGCAAAAGCCTAGAGGGCGCGTCGCCCTATCCGTGTGAAGCGGCTCTCCGAAGCGGTGCCTGGCCTACTGCCTGAAGCCGATCAGAACGCCGTCGGCGCCAAGCTGGAGCTGCAGTCCCTGGCGGCGCGTCGCGAGCTTCAGCGTCACGCCCTTGTCGTTGCGCAGCCAGGTGGTTCCGCGCCCGGCTGCGCCGACGGCCCAGCCCTCCTTGAGCTGGACATAGGCCCCGGCGAAGTCGGAGGTGCGGTGCAACCCGTAGACCGTGCCCGAGGCGACCGAGCGGGAAGCGCCGATCGAGCCGATGCCGAGCCCACCCACCGTGATCGGATAGGAGCGGCCGCGATAGCGCAAGGTTCCGCCGCCGGCCTCGCCGGAGGCGATGAAGCCGGCCTGAACCTGTTCAAGACGCACGGTTCCCGTCGCCGGGCCGAGCGAGCGCTGCTGCGCCATGGCCGGCGAAGCCAGCATCAGAACGGCGGCGAGGGTGGTGGTTGTCTGCCTGATCGTGATCATATCCTGCTCCTTGCGCCGAACCGGCGGCGTCGCGGGATCAACCCGCGAAAATCGGATTAGATACCCCAGTATTAGCGGGATTGCAGGATTTCCACGTCCCCGTCGGCGGAGAGCCGATCAGTTGCCGCCCTTTTCGTTACGCAGGGCGTTGGCGACCTGGTCGACGAGGCGGCGCGGGTCCGGGTGACCGTCATATTCGATGACGCCGACATTCAGGCTGTTCTGGAGAACCGTCTGGCCGTCGATCGAGAAATGGGTCGCCGCGTAACTCTCGACGATGCTACGCGCGAACACCGCCGCCTCCCTGGCATCGTTCCCTACCCGAATGATCAGGAAGGTCTCGCGCCCCATGCTGAAGACCGAATCGCTCGACCGCACCGCATTGAGCAGCATGGCCGCCGTCTGCTGGACGACCGTGTCGGCGCCGCCCTCGCCAAGGCGTGCGCGCAAACCGTCGAATTGCGAGATCTCCAGCATGATCACCGAGAAGGGCCGGCTCGTCCGCCGCCGCAATGCGACCTCGCGGGAGATCGCGGCTCTGAGATAGCGCCGGTTGAGCAGGCGCGACAGCGGATCGCGGGCGCTGCCCACATCGAAGGAATGGCTGAACAGGACACTCAGGAGATTGTTGATCTGGCTGACGATCTGCCTGATCTCACAAAGATGGCCCTGGCTACGGGCAGCCTCGGCGCTATCGCGCAATTGCCGGGCATGCTCGTCGGCCTCGGCGACGAGTTGGGCGATCGACGCATATTCGGCCGAGCGGCCGAACAGCAGGTTCGCCCGGTGAGAAAACCAGAGGCCGAACTCGGACCTACTCAACGGCAACGAGCCATCGGCCTCGCCAGCGATATGAGAGCCGAAAAAGACGGCCTGCGCCCATTCGGCAAGCGACGCCTTCTGCTTCTCTCGCTCGGCACGGAAACCGTGGTCGATCGAGACCTGACGCAGCGCTTCCTCTGCCCGCAGGCTGCGGTCGAGCCCGCTGATATGAGCGGCGGCGATCGCGGCGGCCGCGACATCGATGATCCCGGGCACGTAAAGCGCAGCCTGGACGAACTCGTCGCGGGACAGCCGCGTGTGCTTAAGGCTGTTGTAGATGCCGCGCTTGAGCACCCGCGCCGCGAGCATGCTCAGCGCAGTCGGGATCTGGATGCGGGCATGGGTCAATCCGATTTCGGACTGTCGCATGAGGAAGGTCGTCGCGTCGACGGCGTCCTTGGGAAAGACATCGACCAGCCATTGCGACAGGGCCCCGCGAAACCGGCCGGCGATGACCTCATCGTCGAACAGGGCCTGGACCCGTGCATGACGTGCGAGATCCAGCCAGAGATCGTCCACCAACTCCACCGCGAAATGCTTGACGGTGCTCGCGACCATAGCGCGAACTGACTGCGGAACATTGCTGCTTAAAGTTGAAATCTCAACCTTTAGTTGCGTGAAATCTTCGTCTTCCCAGAGCGCTGCGCTCAGCATTTCACATTACCCGGCAGAATAGATGCTCCCCATGAGGACGATCGATAGTATCTTATAGTTATCAAACGACAACAACCTTACGCTCAGCGCGTTAATATAGCATTTACACCTCTTAATATCTTAACTCGCCGTTGCCAGTTTTTCCCGAATTTCGTTCAAATTTTCGGTGAAAACGCCCTTAATTCCAGAAAGTTCCCCCCTGATTCGTTAAACTTAACCCACACGCTAACCTTGGTTAAGAGATCGTTGATCACCTGATTCAACGCGACAACTCGTTATTTAACTTGGCCAGAGCTTTTCTGCCCTACGTCGCATCGCGTCAGGGACGAACAATGGCCTTCAACCTCTTCAGCAGTGACAACGCTTCCGCACAGATCGATGCGATCCATCGGTCTCAGGCAGTGATCGAATTCGATACCCAGGGCAAGATCCTCTTCGCCAATGCCAATTTCCTTGCGGCAACCGGCTACCAGCTGGCGGAGATTGCCGGGCGCCAGCATGCGATCTTCCTGCCCCGGAACCTAGCGGAAGCGCCCGACTACAAAGCCTTCTGGAATGCGCTGCGCCAGGGAGAGCCGCAGGAGGGCCAGTTCCTGCGCATCGGCAAGAACGGCGCGCCGCTCTGGCTGCAAGCAATCTATGCGCCGGTGATGGGGCGTGGGGGCAAGCCGGTCAAGATCGTGAAATTCGCCACCGACATCACGGCGCAGAAGGCCGAGATCGCCAATTCCGAAGCGCAGATCGCCGCGATCCGGAAGTCGCAGGCCGTCATCGAGTTCGCTCTCGACGGCACTATCCTCGACGCCAACGAGAACTTCCTGGCCGCCGTCGGCTATCGGCTCGACGAGATCAAGGGACAGCACCACCGGCTGTTCGTCGCGCCGGAACAGCACGGCTCGGAGGACTACAAGCGCTTCTGGGCGAAGCTCGGCCGCGGCGAATACGATGAAGGCGAGTATCTGCGTATCGGCAAGGCCGGATGCCAAATCTGGATCCAGGCCACCTACAATCCAATTCTGGACTCGGCCGGGCGGCCGTTCAAAGTCGTGAAATTCGCGTCCGACATCACGGGCCGCCGCCGCGAGCAGGAAGCTCTCCAGCGCGCGGTCACGGAAACGCAGCAGGTGGTCGCGGCCGCCAAGCAGAAGAATCTCAATCCGCGCATCGAGATGACCGGCAAGGCCGGCGACCTGCGCAATCTCTGCGAGGGCGTCAACGCCCTGATCGAGACGCTGTGCGAGGTTGTCACAACGACGGCCGACATCTCGGACACGCTCGCCAGAGGCTCATCCGCGATCAACCGGGACAGCCGCAATCTCGCGCAGCGGACCGAGGAACAGGCGAGCAGTCTCGAGGAGACGGCAGCGACCACCGAGGAACTCGCGGCTTCCGTGAAGCAGAGCGCGGCACGGGCGCAGGACGCGACGGCCCTCGGCGAGAAGGCCAATGCCATCGCCAATCAGGGCGGGAACATCGTGACCGCGGCCATCGCCGCGATGGAGCGCATCGAGCGCGCCTCCGCCAATATCGCCGAGATCATCAACGTCATCGACACGATCGCGTTCCAGACCAATCTGCTGGCGCTCAATGCCGCGGTCGAGGCGGCGCGAGCCGGTGAGGCAGGTCGCGGCTTCGCCGTCGTGGCCTCGGAGGTGCGGGCCCTAGCGCAGCGCTCCAGCGATTCGGCCAACGACATCAAGAAGCTGATCACGGACTCGGCCGAGGAGGTCTCGGCCGGCGTGAAGCTGGTCCAGGAAGCGGGCACCGCGCTGACCGAGATCGTGCGATCCTCGGGACAAGTCTCCGACGCGCTGGCGGATATCTCGACCGCCTCGCAAGAGCAGGCGAACGGGATCGAGGAGGTCGCCAAAGTCGTCGCGCATCTCGACGAGATGACACAGCAGAACGCCACGATGGTCGAGCAGAGCCACGGCATCGCCGGCACGCTGGAGGATTCGGCCAAGCGCCTCCAGACGCTCGTCACCTCGTTCCAGATTCCGCTGGATCGGCTCAACGAAAAAGCCGGCGCGGTCGCCTTCACGCGGCCGACCCAGGAGGACGCCGACGCAGCCCCCACCGCCCCCGCCCGGCTGCAACGCAAGGTGCTGCGCGCGATGAAC
>JAEWKP010000017.1 GCA_023393655.1 Pseudomonadota bacterium
ATCGGCCACAAGCGCCGCCGCGCCGACGGCATCCCGCTGCTGGAAGCCAAGTTCCGCACCAATCTCGCCCGCCGTTTCGTCGAGAAGCGCCAGCGCCAGATCCTCGATGTCTCCTTGGATCAGGCCAGGCTCGAAGCGATGCCCGTCAACGACTACGTCGATCTCTACTGCAGCTGAGTGCCCATGCCCTATCTCGTCGCCTCCGATCTTCCGTCCGAGCCCGCCGGCCAGCGCTTCCGGGCCCTGGTCGAGCGCGGCCGCATCGCCCGCCTCCCCGGCGCCCATAACGGCATGGCCGCGATTCAGGCCAGGATGGCCGGTTTCGAGGGCCTGTATCTGTCGGGCGCGGCGATGACCGCCTCGATGGGCATTCCCGATCTTGGCATGATCACCGTCGACGAGGTCGCCTTCTTCATCCGCCAGATCGCGCGGGCCTCCGGCCTGCCGCTCCTGGTCGACGGCGATACCGGCTATGGCGAGGCGCTCAACGTCATGCACATGGTCCGCGTCTTCGAGGATGCCGGCGCCGGTGCCGTCCATATCGAGGACCAACTCCTGCCGAAGAAATGCGGCCATCTCAACGACAAGAAGCTGGCTGACGCCCATGACATGGCGGCCAAGGTCGCCGCTGCCGCCAGGGCGCGCCGCCATCTCTATGTCATCGCCCGCACCGATGCCGCCGCCAGCGAGGGCATCGACGGCGCGGTCGCCCGCGCCAAGCTCTATCTCGAGGCCGGCGCCGACGCGATCTTTCCGGAGGCGCTGACCACGGCCGAGATGTTCCGCGAATTCGCGCGCCGCGTGCCCGGCGTGCCGCTGCTCGCCAACATGACCGAGTTCGGCCGTACGCCGTTCTTCACGGCCTCCGAATTCGAGGCGATGGGCTATCGCATGGTGATCTGGCCGGTCTCCTCGCTGCGTGTCGCCAACAAGGCGCAGGAGAAGCTCTACGCCGCGCTTGCCCGCGACGGCAGCACCCATGCCATGGTCGAGCAGATGCAGACGCGGGTCGAACTCTACAAGACGATCGGCCTCGCCGATTACGAGGCGCTCGACGCCTCGATCGTCGCGACCGTCGCACCGGAAGGCATGCCCCAGCGCGAGCGCAGCGCATGAGGATATCAGGGCGCTGGACCGATCCGGCGTCCGAACCGCGGATGATGCGGCAAGAGAACGACCACAAGAGAACGACCAGCCGAAAACGGCGGCGTAACGACCACGGGAGGAAATGGAAATGCTGAAGCGTTTGACGATGGCCGGCGTTCTGGCTTTGGGGCTCGGCACTGGCGCGGCCCTGGCTGAGCCGGCGAAGGTGATGATCCCCGCCAATCCCGGCGGCGGCTGGGACGGGGCCGGGCGCCACACCATGGCAGCCTTCGCTCAGTCCAAGGTCTTCACGGACGGGGCGTCCTTCACCAACAAGGGCGGTGCCGCGGGCACGATCGGCCTCGCCGAATTCGTCCGTACCGCGAAGGGCGACGACAACGCCCTGCTGGTCACCGGCGTCATCATGGTCGGCGGCGTCATCACCAACCAGACGCCGGTCTCGCTCAAGGACACGACGCCGCTCTTGCGCCTGACCAACGAGTACAATGCCATCGCCGTGCCCGCGAACTCGCCGATCAAGACCCCGGCGGACTTCATCGCCGCGCTGAAGGCCGATCCCGGCGCGCTCTCCGTCGGCGGCGGCTCGGCCGGCGGTGCCGACCATGTCATGCTGGCGCTGCTCGCCAAGCATGCCGGCGCGCCCGTCTCGAAGATCAATTTTGTTGCCTTCTCCGGCGGCGAGATCCTGGCGGCGCTCGGCGGCGGCAAGATCAAGGCGGCGATCTCCGGCGCCTCGGAATTCCGCGCCTTCGCCGAATCGGGCCGCATCCGCATCATCGCGACCTCGGGCCCGACGCGGGTCGAGGGCCTCAACGCCCCGACGCTGAAGGAATCCGGCATCCCGGTCGAGGTCGGCAACTGGCGCGGCTTCGTCGGTGCGCCCGGCATGAGCGACGCCGCCAAGAAGACCTGGCTCGACCGCTTCGCCAAGCTCCATGCCACCAAGGAGTGGAAGGATACGCTGAAGACACAAGGCTGGGAGGACGCCTATCTGCCGGGTGATGCCTTCGACGCCTTCCTCAAGAGCGAGGACGCCAACTGGACGAGCGCGCTCAAGGAAGTCGGCATCCTGAAATAGCCTTCGACGAAGCCAGGCGGCGTGCGTAGGCGCGCCGCCCGCGGTCCATCGCGAAAGGGCAGGGCAAGGCAATGTCGTCGATGAAGAACGATCCGGCTGCGGCCGGCGGCGGGCGGCCCTGGTGGCTGGGGCTCGCCATCCTCGTGATGGGCGCAGTTTGGCTCAACGGTGCGCGCAGCATCGCCTCGACGACCAACTATGTCGGCCTCGGGCCGTCCGCGATCGTGATCGCGGTCGGGCTCGTGCTCGTCCTGCTCGGCTTCCTGCTGATCATGCAGGCGCTGAAGGGGCAGTTGGCGCCGCCCAGTGGGGACGAGGAGGAGGCGCCGTTCTCGCGCCCCGCCTTCCTAATGGCGCTGGCCGGCGTCGGCGTGCCGCTGCTGACGATCCGCTGGCTCGGCTTCCCGTTCAGCGCGATGCTGGCCTTTACACTGGTGACCCATGCCTTCGGCTCGCGCCGCACTCTGCTCGATCTCGCAATCGGCGCTGGCCTCGCCAGCCTCGCCTGGCTCGGCTTCTCCCGCCTCGGCATCAGCCTTGGCCCCTTCTTCCCGCTGCTGGGCTAAAGCATGGATATCCTGAACCAGTTGCTTGGCGGATTCGCGGTTGCCTTGCAGCCGATGAATCTGTTCTGGGCCTTCGTCGGCTGCGGGCTCGGCACGGCGGTCGGTGTGCTGCCCGGCATCGGCCCGGCGCTGACTATCGCGCTGCTTCTGCCGGTGACCGCACAGGTCAATCCGGCCTCCGCCTTCATCATGTTCGCCGGCATCCTCTACGGCGCCCTCTATGGCGGCTCGACCACCTCGATCCTGTTGAACACGCCGGGCGAGAGCGGCTCGGTGATGACGGCGCTCGAAGGCAATCGGATGGCCCGTCGTGGCCGCGGCGCCGCGGCTCTGGCGACTGCGGCGGTCGGCTCCTTCGTCGCGGGCACGATCGGCACGCTGGCGCTGACCTTCCTCGCGCCGGCCATCGCCGAGCTCGCCTTCGTCTTCGGCCCCGAGGATTACTTCGCCCTGATGATTCTATCCTTCACCTCGGTTGCCGTGGTGATGGGGCGTTCGATGGTCCGGGGTTTCGCCGCGTTGTTCTTTGGGCTCGCGCTCGGGACGATCGGCATCGACACCCAGACCGGCCAGACCCGCATGGTCTTCGGCACGCTCGAACTGCTCGACGGCATCCCCTTCACCGTCGTGCTGGTCTCGCTCTTCGCGATCGGGGAGACGCTCTATGTCGCCAGTCGCAGCGGGGATGCGCCCGCCGCGATCAATCCGCTCTCCGGCGGCAGCTGGATGACGAAGCAGGACTGGAAGCGCTCCTGGAGGCCCTGGCTGCGCGGCAGTGTCATCGGCTTTCCGATCGGCGCGCTGCCGGCCGGCGGCACGGAAATCCCGACCTTCCTCTCCTATGCGCTGGAGCGCCGCCTGACCAAGCACCCCGAGGAGTTCGGGCAGGGCGCGATCGAAGGCGTCGCCGGGCCTGAAGCCGCCAACAACGCGGCCGCTGCCGGCATCCTCGTGCCGCTCCTGACGCTCGGCCTGCCTTCGACCGCGACGGCGGCTGTCCTGCTCGCCGCCTTCCAGAATTACGGGCTCCAGCCCGGCCCGCTGCTCTTCGCCACCAACCCCGATCTGCTCTGGGGCCTGATCGCCTCGCTCTATATCGGCAACGTCATCCTGCTGATCCTCAACCTGCCGCTGGTCGGCATCTGGGTCCGGCTGCTGCTGATCCCCCGGCAATACATCTATGGCGGCATCGTCGTCTTCGCGATGGTCGGCGTCTGGGGCCTGTCGACCTCCTGGATGGACCTCGCGCTGATGTTCGGACTCGGGCTCGTCGGCTATGTCGCGAGGGTCCATGATTTCCCGATCGCGCCGGCCCTGATCGGGCTGATCCTCGGCCCGCAGGCGGAAATTCAGCTCCGGCGCGCGCTCGCCGTCAGCCAGAACGACTGGAGCGTGCTGGTCGGCACGCCGATCGCGGCGACACTGCTTGCGATCGCGGCGCTGGTGCTGGTCGTGCCGCCCGTGCTCGCGCGCCTGCGTCGGCGCGCCAGTGCCGGAGAAGTGTCGGCGACCTCTGCAGGCGGAGCAGGTTAGCGCTGCGCTCCGTTCCGGCGCTTGCCCGGCTTGGCGCTCTCGCTTGTCGCAAGAGCCGCCTGAAGCGCCATGCGAGCGGCGCGGATATGGCGCCGCATCAGGATTTCCGCGAGCTCGCCGTCGCGATGGCTGATCGCCTCAGTGATCCGCATGTGCTCGCGCCAGGCCTCGCGGCCGCGGCCCGGCACGGTCGAATGCAGGCGCCGGCACAGGCGCAGGCGCGGATAGAACTGCTCGCAGAGCAGTTCGGCCAGGATTGGGTTGCCGCTGCCTTTCGCGATCCGGCGATGGAAATCGGCCTCGGGCTCGTCCTGGAGATAGGCGCCCATCGGGTTGCGCTCGATCTCGTCGCGATGCCCTGTGACCAGCGCGTCGAGCGCTGCGATCTCGTCGTCGCTCATGCTCTCGGCCGCGAGGCGCGCGGCCATGCCCTCGGTCGCCTCGCGCACGTCGAGCAGCGCGAGGAACTCGGCCGCGCTCGGCTCGGCAACGCGCGCGCCCTGGTTGGCGACATAGGTGACGAGCCCGCGCTCCTGCAGCCGCCGGATCGCCTCGCGCACCGGGGCGCGGCTGACACCGAAGCGGCGCGCGATGGCCGGCTCGCTCAGCTTGGCGCCGGGCGCGATCTCCCCGGAGACGATGGCCGAGGAGAGATCGTCGTAGAGTTTGACGGTGACGCCCACGCTCGCGGGGGGCAAAGTCTCGGCCAGCATCGAGCGGGTGCCTATCTGCTTCTGATCCCGGCAGCATAGAGCATTTTCGGAGCGTATGGGTACGGAAGGTGGCGCTGTCCACGCGCCGGCTTGATCGAAGGTTACTGTATTCGATCAGCGCTGAATTTGTTGATCGCATGCGCCTGCCTACGCACAATGCTCATGCGCTGCAGCTCCGACATATGGCTGGCGCGTCGTGGCGATAGAGGCCGGAAACCGATGAGCAAGGGCGACGACGATCTGAATGACTATGCCTCGCCTGCCTGCCTGCTGCACGCGGTCGATCCGGCCTGTTCCGGGCTGACGCCGCCGCCGCGAAATGTCGGGGAGAACTCGCCCGAGCCGAGCCTGACGGAATGGCGACGCGCCGAGCGGGCCCGCTTGATCGTAGCCCGCCTGGCGATGTCGGCCCGTGCGCGAAACGCTCTCGGGCGCCGGATCGCCGGCCATCTCGACGCGCTGATCGGCGACCCCGCCGGCATCCTCGTCAGCGGCTACTGGCCGTTTCGGGGGGAGCCGGACCTGCGCGACTGGTTCCGCGATCTGCGTGAGCGCCGCGGCCTCGCCGCCTTGCCGGTCGTGGTCGAGCGCGGCAAGCCCCTGCTGTTCCGGCTCTGGCGCAAGGGCGACCGGTTGGAGCGCGGCGTCTGGAACATCCCCGTGCCGGCCGCGGGCGAGCCGGTCTTCCCGCGGATCGTCATCGCGCCCCTGGTCGGCTTCGATGCTGCCGGCTATCGGCTCGGCTATGGCGGCGGCTTCTTCGACCGCACGCTCGCCGCGCTGCCACCGTCCACGATCGCGATCGGGGTCGGCTACGAGATGGCGGAGATGGCGACGATCCGCCCGCACGGCTTCGATATCCCGATGCGCCATGTCGTGACGGAAAACGGCATCAGGTTCCCCTGCGGAAAGCAGGATCGAGAACCTCTGTTTGACGCCGGCCCGATCTCCCCATAAGCCTGAGCGCGACGGTTCCCTCACGGGATCAAAAGGGAACGCGGTGCGGGTGGCGAGCCACTCCATGCCGCGGCTGCCCCCGCAACTGTAAGCGGCGAGCCTTTCGCCAGACGCCACTGGGGCCTCGGACCTGGGAAGGCGGCGCAAGGCACCGACCCGCGAGCCAGGAGACCTGCCGTCAGCCGTGGTCACACGCGGACACGTTCAGCCGGGGTGCGCCGATCGCTGATTCGACTGTTTGCCGTCTTTCGTACGGCTGATGGGAGATCGCGTTCGCGGTGACGTGCCACTGACGTCAACGCCCGAGGTCTCCATCGTGAACGCCTTCCTTCCGGCCGCCGGACGCGGCCGCATGCTGCTCTCCGCCTCCTGTCTTGCCATCGCCGGCGCAACCGCCCCGGCCTTTGCTCAACCCGCTCCCGCCACCGTGGCGCTCGACGAGATCGTCGTCAGCGCCACGGGCACGCCGACTCCCGCCCGCGAGGTCGCGAGCGCCGTCACCGTCATCACCGCCAGGGATATCGAACAGCAGCAGCGTCGCACGCTGCCGCAGGCGCTCGCCGCCGTGCCCGGGCTCAACATCGTCCAGACCGGCGGTCCGGGCGGCCTGACCTCCGTCTTCATGCGCGGCACCAACTCCAACCACGTCAAGGTGCTGATCGACGGCATCGAGGCCAACGACCCCTCGGCGCCGAATCGCGCCTTCGATTTCGGCTCGATGCTGACCGAGGATGTCGAGCGCATCGAGGTGCTGCGTGGCCCGCAAAGCGGCCTTTACGGCGCCAATGCGCTAGGTGGCGTCATTTCGGTGACCACGAAGCGCGGCGAAGGCCCGCCGAAGATGACGGCCCGCGTCGAAGGCGGATCGCACGGCACCTTCAACCAGTCCCTCGGCTTCAGTGGGGGCGACGCGCGGTTCAACTATGCCTTCAATGCCAGCCATTTCCGTGCCGATGGGACCGAGGTGACGCCGCCGAACCTCGTGCCGCCCGGCCGCCGGATCAACCCTAACATCTTCGACAATTACAGCTATTCCGGACGCCTCGGCTTCGCGCTCACCGACACGCTGACGCTGAACTGGGTCGGCCGCTACCAGGACGGCCAGCTGCGCTATACCGGCGACACCGGCTTCCCGAGCAAGCCCTCGCCCTATCGTTCCCAACAGAACTATGCGCAGGCCTTCACGCGCGGCGAGTTGGTCTGGGACCCGCTCAATGGGCGCTTCGTCAACACCTTCGGCGTCTCCTATTCGCGCCAGGATAGGGGGACGCGGACAGCCTCCGCGGTGACCGGCCTGCTCGGCCTGCCCAATCAGAGCCTTGGCGAGCGCACCAAGCTCGACTGGCGCGGCAATCTCGAGATCACCAAGGGCCACAACCTGATCGCGGGCCTGCAATATGAGCGCGAGCGGCTTGATACCGCGAGCCTGATCGCCTCGAACGGCAACAAGGCTGCCTGGCTCGAATATCAGGGCAATATCGAGGATCGCTATTTCATGGCGGCCAATATCCGCCACGATCATGACGACAGCTATGGTGGCCACACGACCTATCGCGTCGCGCCAGCCGTCATCATTCCCGGCACGGACACCAAGCTGAAGGCGAGCTACGGCACCGGCTTCAAGGCGCCGACCTTGAGTGAGCTCTTCATCGACTACCGTCCCGGCTACAATTTCTTCGGCAACCCGAATCTGAAGCCGGAGGAAAGCCGCGGCTGGGATATCGGCTTCGAACAGCCGCTCTTCGACAAGCGCCTGCAATTTGGCGCGATCTGGTTCCAGAACGATATCGAGAACCTGATCGTCACCAACACCAGGCGCGATTCCTACGCCAATATCGGCAAGGCCAGGACGAAGGGCGTCGAGGCCTTCGCCG
>JAEWKP010000052.1 GCA_023393655.1 Pseudomonadota bacterium
CGGGCGGAGCAGGGGCGCCGGCGATCGTCGCCGTCAGCATGAGCGCCAGCCCCGACGTGAACAATCGCTCGACGCCGATCGCGATCAGCATCGCGCCCGGTGGGCATGTCACCAGCGAGCAGGATGCCGCCATCCTTGAAGATCGCGCCGCCGCCAAGGCTCATCGCCACGATCGCCGGGGCGCGGGGGCCAAAACTCGCGACCCAGCCATTGTCCCCGACAGTGACCTTCACCGCACCGCCATTGCCGCCCGCTCCCTGAACGTTGCCGGGCGCTGATCGCACCAGCCCGGTATCGTAGGAGATCGACGAAAGGTCGCCGGCAATGCCGCCGCCGCCGCCGATGCTCTGCGCCAGGATGCCGATGGCGCCCTGCCCGTAGGTTTCGACCGATCCGTCGACCTTGATGCCGACAGCGCCGCCGTCGCCATAGGTCACCGAATCGAAGAGCGAGACCGGGTTGAGGGTGACGAGACCCGGCTGGGTCGTCAGCGCGGCGATGCCGCCGCCGGCACCGATGCTCTGCGCGACGATGCCATGCGCCGCCGTTCCGGTGGTGGTGAGATCACCGGTCTTGCCAAGGCTGACGGCGACGTCCTGCCCCCATCCGTTGGCTCCGCGGATGGCGTTGAGGGTCAGCGTGGTCGGAATGGCGAGCGTACCTCGGGTGCTCGCAGAGGCGACATAGCCGCCGCCGGCCCCGACACTCTGGGCGAGAACGCCGAAGGCGAGGTCCCCGGACGTGCTGACCACGCCGTCGACGCCGACCGTGACCTTGCCGCCATCGGCTCTGCCGTGCCCGGTCTCGGCTCCGAGCGTGATGTCGTGCGAGCCCGAGACGGGGCGGTCGAACACCAGACTCGCGGCGCCGCCGCCACCGCCGATGCTCTGGGCCATGATCGCGTGCGAGAGCAGGCCCGAGGTTTCGATCCGGCCAGTCGACCTGACGAAGACATGGCCGCCGTGGCCGTTCGCACCAAAGGCACCGACCTTGGTCGCGCCGCTGAGCGAGATCGGCATGTTGCCGACGCCGGCACCGCCGCCGAAGCGGGATGCACTGCGCCCGCCGCCGCCGCCGACGCTCTGAGCGAGAATGCCTGCCGAATCCACGCCGAAGGTGCCGATCCGCCCGCTATTTTCGACCACGACCGCATAATCGGTCGGATCACCGGCGACGCTGAGCCCGCTACCACCATGGCCGCCGGCTCCGCCGCCTCGGCCGATGTTCAAACCGATATTGAAGGATTGGTTGCCGAGCGCCGTATGGCTGCTGCCGGCATTGCCGCCGCCGCCGCCGACCGTCTGGGCGAAGATGCCCGGCGCCTGATCGCCATGGGTCGCGATCTCGCCGGTATTGGTAATCTCGACATGACCGGCATCACCGCCGCTGCCGCCGGCACCGCCGACATTGAAGGAGAGGCTGGCGCCGCCCTGCGCCTGCAGGAGCGGAACCGCGTCGAGCAGCGCGCGCAGAAAGGTCGCGCGCATATTGGCGTCGGAGAACAGGTCCTTGGCGATGTCCTCGACGCTGCGGCCGACGCTGCCGCCATTGCCGCCACCGCCGCCGATGCTCTGCGCGAAGATGCCGGCCGCTCCGGCGCCGCCCGTCTCGATCATGCCGCTATTGGTGAGCTTGACCGCGCCGCCATTGCTGGAGCCGCCGCCGCGCCCGCCGAGATTGAGGTTGAGACCGAATGTCTCGGGAAACTGCCGGAAATTCGCGCCGGCGGCGGCCAGCGTTCCGAGCGCATCGACCAGGGTCGTCGTCAGCGTGCTGATCGAATGGGAATCGGCGCTGCCGCCATGGCCGCCCCCGCCGCCGATGCTCTGCGCCACGATCGCATGCGCACCGATTCCCGTGGTCTGCAGCTTTCCGGCATTGTCGATCGCGACCGTGCCGCCATGGCTGCCGCTGCCGCCATTGCCGCCGACCGTGACATTGCTGGTGAAGGAGGGCGTGAACTGGCTCGTCACCCATTTGTCGGCCGAAATCGCGCGCAGCGTGCTGATCAGGCGGAAGATGGCGCTGATGTCGCCGCCGATCGCCGAGGCCAGCGAATTGCCGGTGAGCCGCTCCGCATTGCCGCCATCGCCGCCACCACCGCCGATGCTCTGCGCGAAGATCCCGTAGGACATCTCGCCGCTCGTCGAGACGGTGCCGCGATTGGCGATCGTGACCGAACCGCCGCGGTTGCCGCTCCCGCCCGTGCCGCCGACCGTGATCGCACTGGTCCCGCGCTGCGACGGGCTGGTCTTGCCCTGGGAGCTTCCACCCGCCCCGCCACCGCCGCCCACGCTCTGGGCATAGATGCCGGCCGCACTGATGCCCGTGCTGGTGATCGTCCCCTCATTGGTGAGGACGACGCTGCCACCGACAGCGCCGAGGCCGCCATGCCCGCCGACCGAAGTCGCCACCCCGAACGTCGTCGGCGCAGCCTGCGGCGTTCCTTCCGGCAGGGGCACGATCTGTGCGCCGCTGACCTCGGCCAGTGCGCTGCCGCCGACACCGCCGCTCCCACCGATGCTTTGCGCGATAATGCCCCGGGCATTGTCGCCACCGGTCGCGATCGTACCTCTGTTCAGGACATCGACCGTGCCGCCGACACCCCCGATGCCGCCCGCTCCGCCAACGGCGACGCCGGTGGTGAATTGCGAGGCGGCGAGCAGGGTCAGGCTCTGCGTGGCAGTGGAACCGCCAATGCCGCCCCCGCCACCGAGGCTCTGGGCGACGAGGCCATGTGCGCCGGCGCCTGCCGTCCTGATCGCGCCCAACTGCTTGACATCGACGCTGCCGCCGGCTCCGCCACTGCTACCGGTCCCACCGACCGCGACACTCAGCGCGGCGGCCGCAGGCCCTGTCGGACTGCCGCTGATCGGCACGCCCACGGTGAGCTGCTTCGTCCAGACCGAACCGCCATTGCCGCCGCCGCCGCCGATGCTCTGGGCGGTAACGCCGATGCTCTGCGCGCCGGCCGTCGTCACCTCGCCATCGTTGACGAGGCTGGCGGTGCCGCCATTGCCGCCGCTGCCGCCACTCCCGCCGATATTGACGCCGACATTGAGCCCGATCCCGATCGCGATCAGGTTCGCGGCGCCGCCATTGCCGCCGCCACCGCCGATGCTCTTGACGCTGATGCCGGTGGCATTGGCGCCGAAGGTCGCGACCACGCCGCTATTGCCGGCCGAGACGGCGCCGCCCGAGCGGCCACCGCCACCGCTGCCGCCGAGGCTGACGCCGAGCGGTCCGACGCTGATCGCGCGCGCGATGCCGGCATCGCCACCGCCGCCGCCGATCGACATGGCGTCAATCCCCGTGCCGAAGGCGCCGTGTGTGGCGATGCTGCCGGAGCGCGCGTTCGTCACCGTGACGAGGCCACCATCGCCGGCATTGCCGCCGCTGCCGCCGGCTGAGACGAAGCCGCCCTGCGTGCTGCCGCCGGTTGCCCCGCCGCCGCCGATGCTGCGCGCGACGATGCCCTTGGCGTTTTCGTTGTTCTCCGGCGCGTCGCCACCGGCACTGATCGCGCCCGCATTGGTGATGCTGATCGCGGCATCGCCACCGCCACTGCCGCCACTGCCGCCGCTCGACCAGATCACGCCGTGGTCGTCACCGCCGGCACCGCCCTTCCCGCCCGTGGCGAAGGCGCCGATGCCATAGCTGTCGCGGCCGATCGTGGTGATGCCGATGGCGTTCGAGATGGCGATCCGGCCGGTGCCGCCGCCATTGCCGCCATCGTAGCCCTCCGGCCCCGCGACATGGCCCTTGCTGCCATTGCCGCCGTCGCCGCCGATGCTCGTGGCGCGGACGCCGAACGTGCCGTCTCCCGTCGCCGTGATGTGCGAAGCCGTGCCGCGCAGGATGATGCTGATGTCGCCGCCCTGGCCGCCGGCACCGCCAGCACTGCCCGAGCTCAGGGCTCCCGCCGGCAGCCCGGAGCCGCCATGCCCGCCGATGCTGCTGGCCGCGATGCCGCCTGCCGTCGTCGTCAGCGCACCGCTGAAAGTCAGGTCGATCCGTCCGCCGGCACCGCCGAGGCCCGATTCGCCGTCATAGTTGGGGTTGACGCTGTTGCCGCGGCCGCCGCCGCCATTGCCGCCGCTCGAGGCAAGGCCGATAGCGGCTCCAACCATGCTCGGCCCCTGAACCGTGATCGTGCCGGCGGCGATTGTCGAAGCGATATCGCCGCCGCGCCCGCCGTCACCAGCCTTCTCGTTGACCGCCAGGTGCCGCGCCGCCGCGTCGAAGGCCGAGCCCCCTGCGGTGGTCGCCCACAGGAAATGCCCCGTGACCGCAGCGCTGGAGAGAGTCAGATCCGTCGTCAGCTTTCCGCCATGACCCGCCTGGCCATAGCTGTGACCGCCGGTGACGATGCTCGTCGCCCCACCATTGCCGCCGAGCGAGGCCAGCGTCAGTCCCGGCCCGAGCTGGCTGAAGAACGGGCCGGAGGGCGTCTGCGGCGTCGGGCGCGCGATGACTGTGATCACACCTCCGTCGCCGCCATTGCCGCCCCAATGGTTGTGGCGGTCCGAGCTCTCGCCGCCCTTGCCACCATTGCTGCGCAGCAGGACGCCGCCTTGACCGGGAATCGTCGAAGCCACTCCGAGTGACGGAATCTGGGTCGTGATGTCGCGCCCCGACTGCCCGTTCTCGCCGTTGTCATTGTGGTTGCCGGCCGATTTCCCGTCGCGCCCGCTGGCGCCCGAGTTGTCGATGCAGATGACGGCGCCTGAAGGACAGCTCTGGGCGAGCGCCGGCATGCCGGCAAGCAGGTCGGCGGCCGTCACCAACGCCAGGCCGGAGACGGAACAGGACAGCCAGCGCAATGAGAGACCGAAGCTCCTGCGCATCACGGGACCCCTCGAAACGCTCGTCCGATGCCGGAGAGTCCGTGAATGGACGCAGCCGAAGCCCAGGCTGGCAAGCCCGTTTCGACCGATTGCCGGCTGATGCCGACGAATCGACACGCGTTTTCGCAGGAGGATTAATCCGGCCTTACCACTGCGCCGGCAGGATGCCTTGAAACCGCTTGCGCCGAACCTGCCTCGAATCAGATGCCGAGGCGCTCCCGAAGAGCCTGTCGGTAAGGGCGCGAGACGCTCCAGATCGCCTCGCTGGCGCGCAACTGGACCGTCCACTTGCCGTTGTTGACGCCTGCCGGTCCGATCTTGCTGACATGCTTCAGGTTGACGATCGCGCTCCGGTGAATGCGCAGGAAGTCGGCCGCGGGCAGGAGCGCGGTCCACAAGCCCAATGGGCGGGCATCGAGCATGACGGATCCTCCCATCAACCAGACCTGCGTATAATCCCTGGCCGAGCGCAGGCCGAGAATCTCGCCCGGCGTGACGCCCCGGACCTCGCCGGCGCGGCGCAGATAGAGCAGCGGCGGAAATGAGCTCGCACTGCGGGCCTGCGCCTCGGGCATCGGAGGGGCCTCCGTCGTTCCGTTGTAGAGCGCCAGGCCGATAAGTTCGGCGCAGGCTGCGAGCGAAACCGCCTCGCCCGCGCCCCATGTCCGCCGCGTCCGCGTCATGTCGAAGCCGATACAGGCCCGCAGCCTGCCCTTGCCGAAGACCGGAACGCTCAGGACGCTCTTGTCGTCCTGCCGCAGCATTTCGGTTGCCAGGGGGCCGGCGAGCCGCGGCAAGCGCTCGACATCGTGGATCATGACCGCTTCGCCCTTCACCAGGGAGCGATGCAGCCAGCCGATCATGGTCACCGGGGCGTCCTGAAGGTCCTGGACATGCGAGCACACGCCGTCCCGGCACCATTCATGGGTGTTGTGGAAGCGCAGCAGGCCATCGTCGTATTCGAACATCCAGGCCCGATCGACATCGGCCCGCATGCCGAGATCCTTCAGGATTCCGGAGATCGCGGTCCAGGCAGGTTCCCTCAGCAGGTGCCGTGCCGCCAGGAACGGCCAGTCCGCTCCGGATCCGCGGGGCTCGCCAACAGGGATATTCTCGAAAGAGCGCATGGATGAACAGAGCTTCGTGGCGCGTGCCGACAGGGACCTCATCCCATCACGGACGTGAAGCCCACGCAAAGCTGCCTTAGCGCAACGACGTAGGGGTTCTGTGCCAGAAAGCTGGCTTCGCCGAAATAGATGGGAATCTCGGGCAGTTCCGGCAAACCGATCGCGGTAATCGTGGTTTCGGTGCCGTCGATGCACCAGGCGGGGATGATCGCATAGCCGAGACCTGCCTCGACGCAGCGTTTGACGCTCGAACTCCCCGAAGTCGAGATCGCGATCTCCATCTCGGTATCGCTCGCCTGTAGATAGTCGATGGCGAGGTTGCGCAGAAGCTGGCCGGGCTCATAGGTCACGAAGGGGCGCCCCTGGAGCCATTGCCTGATCTCTCCTTGTGGCGGCGCGCCCCATTCGCGCGGTAGAACGAGCGCCGGCCGATAGGTGCAGACAAGGTGCTGCGGCACATTGGGGTCGCCGAAATAGCGCTCGGTAATGCACAGGTCGAGGCTGCCGTCGCGGATCATCTCCGGCAGAGCGGTGTCGCGCTCGAAGGCGATGATCTCGACCTGCGGGAAAAGAGCGCGGAACTGCGCCAGGATCGGCGGCATCAGGTAGAAGAAGATCGCCTGCGGCAAGCCGATGCGCAGCACCGGCCGCTCCTTCTGAAGCGTACGATCGAGCCGGGTCAGCATCGTGTCGAGCTCCGGCAGCAGGAGCTTGTAGAGGCTGCGTCCGCGCGGCGTCAGGGTCACCGTCTTCGCGCCCTGCTCGGAGACGACCAGCCGTTCGCTCAACAACTGTTCGAGCCGGCGGACATGGTTCGCGGCCGATTGGTAGCTCATGCCGAGCTTGCGGGCGGCGGCGGAATACGAGCCGTCGCGCGCGACGATGAAGAACGTCTGGATGAGCGTCAGATTGGCTTCGCGCATGCGCTCTCCCTCGGCCGGTGCGTCACATCTCCTACAACAGCCCGGCTTCGGCGACTTGCAAACAATGATGCAAGTCGAGGCGGATGATTTGGATCGACCCCATAGGTGAAGCCGAGGAGGTTCGGGCCATCGCTTTACGGGACGAACCGCTTCTGCATGGCCTCCTCTTCACCCCTTCATGTCGCCGTGATCGGCACGGGGATCGTCGGCGCCTCCGCCGCCCATTTCCTCGCCGCCGCAGGGGCGCGGGTGACGCTGCTCGATGCCTCCGGTCCGGCGGCGGGCGCGACCGGCGCCTCGGACGGGGCGGTCTCGGTGGCGAGCAAGCGGCCAGGCCCGATGATGGATCTCGCCCGCCATGCGCGCGCCTTCTACGTGCGCCACGAACGGGAGGGGTTGTTTCGTGGCCTGTTCCACCGCCGCTCGACCTTCCTCGTCGCCCAGACGGCCATCGAAGCCGATCTCGTCGCCCGGCATGGCGCGGACCTGGCGGCGGCGGGCGAACGCGTCATCGAGGTCGATCGTGCGACGCTCCTCGCGCGCATTCCGGGCCTCGGTGACAGCGTCTGCGCCGCGCTCGAGATTCCCGATGACGGGCATGCGCTGGGCTACGAGATCACGCAGCGCCTGCTGGCGACGAGCCGGGTCGGCATCCGTCGCAACGCCCCCGTTTCCGAGATCGTCACGCGGGCCGGGCGCGCCTGCGGCGTCCTGATCCGCGACGAATTCCTTCCGGCCGATGCGGTGCTTGTCGCAGCCGGCATCGGCTCGGCGCCGCTGCTCGGCCTCGGCGAATTCCTGATCCCGCGGAAGGGACAGATGGCCGTCACCGACAGGGCCACGGCCGCCGGGCCGGCCATCGACGGCCATCTGATGGCGGCATCCTATCTGGCCGCAAAGCGCGGCATCGTGCGCGACAACAGCCATATCGGGCTGGTGATCGACCCGCTGATGACCGGCCAGTTCCTCATCGGGGGCAGCCGCGAGGACCATCGCAGCGACCACAGCACCGATGCCGCGACCATCGCGGCGATCCTGCGGGAGGCGCTCGATCTCTACCCGCCGCTGGCGGCCCGCCGCGTCCTGCGTAGCTTCGCCGGCGTCAGGTCGGCGTCCCGCGACGGCCTGCCGATCGTGGGCCTGCATCCGCATCGCCCGGGCGTGGTCATCGCCACCGGCTTCGAAGGGGACGGCATCTGCCTCGGCCCGTTCATGGGCGCGAGCGCCGCCCGCCTGCTGCTCGGCGAGAGACCGGAAGCCGACTTGTCCGCCTTGTCGCCGCAACGCCTGGTCCGGGTCGAGGCCCACGCATGACCGGGCATTTCTTCTGGAACGGAGGCCCGGTGGCCTTCCAGCCGGGCGAGACGATCGCCGCGGCGCTGCTGCGTGCCGGCCTTGCCGATCTCGGCCAGCCGTCGCAAGCGCCAGGAGGACGCGTCTTCTGCGGAATCGGCGCCTGCCAGGGCTGCGTTATCGCCGTGATGGGCGCGGCACCGGTCGAGGCCTGCCTGACGCCGGCGCGCGAGGGCCTCCGGCTCGGCCCGCTGCCCTTTGCCGGAGCCCATCATGCGTGAGGCTCCCATCCTCGTCGTCGGCGCCGGGCCGGCAGGCGCGAGCGCGGCCGCGACCATCGCGGAAGCCGGCCTGCCGGTTCTCCTGATCGAGCAGCGAGACCAGTTCGGCGGTGCCATCCATCGCCAGCCGGCCGCCGGCAACGACAGCCATGTCTGGCGCCCTGCGCGGCACCGCCGCAACTGGGCCGGGCTGATGGCCCGGCTGCAAGCCTGCGCCGGCCGGATCGAGACCCGGACCGAGACCGTCTTTCTCGGGGTCGACGGCGAGGGGCGCTTCCTGTTCGACGATCGTCGCGCTGCCTGCGTCTTCGCGCGCCGCCCCCGCGCGGCGATCATCGCCGTCGGCGGCGTGGAGACGATCCGCCCCTTCCCCGGCTGGGAACGGCCCGGCGTGATGAGCGCCGGCGGCGCGCAGGTGATGCTCAAGGAAACCGGCCGCCCTCCGGCAGGCCCGATCCTGGTGGCCGGCAGCGGGGCGCTTCTGCCCGCCCTGGCGGCCCAGCTTGCCAAGGCCGGCAATCCGCCCCTCGCCGTGCTGGAGCGCGGCAGGCCGTGGAACGCCCCGGCGGCGCTGGCCCGCCTCGCTCTGTCATGGGGCCCGATGAGCGAGGCTGCGGCCTATGCGACGGCGCTCGCCGTGAGCCGCGTGCCCTATCGCTGCGGAGCGGCCGTCACACAGGCGGAGCCGGATGGCGACGGGCTCAAGGTCGGCATCCGCATCGGCGACGAGCGGCAGGTCCTGCGCGTGCGGCATCTGCTGATCCATGACGGCATCGAGCCGAACCGCATCGGCATTCCGCTGCCGGATCCCGAGGCGGCCGTGCCGGTGCTGCTCGCCGGTGACGGGCGGGAAGCGCTCGGAGCCGATGCCGCGATCCTCGATGGCCGCCGCGCTGCAACGCAGGTGCTCGCCCGCCTCGGCCACGCCGCGCCGCGCGCGTGGCCGGACGAGCAGGGCCTGATCCGGGCGCGCGGCTTCCAGGCCGCCCTCGCGCGGGCGCTCCATAGCGAGCCTGTCGTGCCGCCCCCGGAAACGCTGATCTGCCGATGCGAAGGCCGCAGCTATGCCGGCCTTGCGGCTCTGGCGCAGGACGCCTCCGCGCGCGAGATCCGGCTGATGGGCCGCTTCGGGCTCGGCGCCTGCCAGGGCCGCGTCTGCGGCCCGATGATCGCAGCCCTGCGCGGCCAGCCACTGCCGGCCGCAATCCCACCGCGCTGGCCGCTGCGACCGGTTTCGGTCGCAGCGCTCTCCCGCCTGACAACCGATGAAACGGAGTGATCTGACCGTGCCCCTGTCCCTCGCCAAGCCTGCCCGGGCCACCGCCGCCTCCATGGTCGAGGTCACCAATCCGTTCGACGGCTCCGTCGTCGGTCAGGTTCGCCAGGCCGACGAGATCGCCGTCGCCGATGCCCTGCGCCGGGCGCGCAAGGCCTGGGCGAGCTTCCGTTTCAGCACGCCGGCCGAGCGCAAGGACCTGCTCCATCGCCTCGCGGAACGCCTTGGCGACGAGGCCGAGGCGATGGCCCGGACGATCTGCGCGGAGGTTGGCAAGACGATCACCGAGGCGCGCAACGAGGTTCGTCGCGCCGGCAACACGCTGCGGCTGAGCGGCGACGCCGTAACCGTGCTTCATGGCGAGGTGCTGCCGACGGCCATCGTATCGGGCGCGCCGGACAAACAGGCCGTGATCACCCACGAGCCTGCAGGCGTCCTCGGCGCGATCACGCCGTTCAACTATCCGCTCAACCTGCTCTGCCACAAGCTCGGCCCCGCGATCGCGGCCGGCAACGCCGTCGTGGCCAAGCCGTCGCCGAAAGCCCCGCTCGCCGCCCGGCGACTGGCGGAGCTGGCCGAGGAGGCGGGCTTTCCCGCCGGCCTGTTCAGCGTCGTCCATGGCGGCGCCGATGTCGCGGCGATGATCGCGAGCGGCGATATCGACCTGCTCAGCTTCACCGGCGGGCCGGGGGCGGGCCTGGCGCTGAAGAATGCCTCGGGCCTCGTGCGCTGCCTGATGGAGCTCGGCGGCAACGACCCGCTGATCGTCATGCCAGATGCGGATCTCGACCACGCCGCCGAGGTCGCGATCACCCACCGCTTCGAGATCGCCGGCCAGAGCTGCGCGGCCGTGAAACGCCTCTACCTGCACGATGCCATCCGCGAGACGATGATCGAGCGCATCGCCGCAAAGGTCGCGCAGGTTTCGACCGGCGATCCGGCCGATGCCGCCACCGTCATGGGCACCGTCATCGACGAGCCGGCCGCGGCCGAGGTCGAGCGGCGCGTCAAGCTCGCCGTCGCGGACGGGGCCCGGATCGTCGCCGGCGGCAGCCGCCGCGGCACGCAGTTCGCGCCGACCCTCATCGATGCCGTTCCGGCGCAGACGGAACTCGTCCGGTCCGAGACCTTCGGGCCGGTGCTCGCGGTGCGCCGCTTCGACGATCCCGAAGCGGTGATCGCCGAGATCAATGGCGGCGCCTACGGGTTGCAGGCCGGGCTCTTCACCAACGACCACGCTCTGGTGAAGCGCGTTGCGCGCCGGCTGCGCGTCGGTGGCGTGATGGTCAACGAGGGGCCCGATTTCCGCGCCGAGAACGTGCCGTTCGGCGGCATCAAGTCGAGCGGGCTCGGCCGCGAGGGCATCCACATGACGTTGCGTGAAATGAGCGAAATCAAGGTCGTCATCGACTGACGATGCAAGGAGTTAAGCCGATGATCGATCCAGAACTGCGCCGCCGCCTCACCGGCGTCTTCACGGCGCTGGTCACGCCATTCCGCGACGGGGGGCTCGATATTCCCGCGCTCGAGAATCTCATCGAGGCGCAG
>JAEWKP010000075.1 GCA_023393655.1 Pseudomonadota bacterium
CGTCTCCTTCATGACCTGGCTCGAAACCTATGCGCCCCGGCTCGGGCGCGGACCGGCGCCGCGTGTCGGCGACCTTGTCGCCATGCCGCGCACGGGCTGGTGGTTCGCGCTCTATTTCGGCGGGGTCGCGCTTGGAACCATCGCCCTATATGTCGAAACGGCTTTGGGCTTCCGCTGGGCCGTGCTTCCCTGCTTCATGGGAACGGCAGGGACTGTCGCGGAGCTGGTGCGCGTGCGCCGCTTGTCCGAGATCAGCGCCAATGCCCGGCCGCCTGCGAATGAGCGCCCAGGGCTGCTGTTTGCACGCATCGGCTAAAGGAGAACATCTCATGTCGACCCTCGAAACGCCGCTAGCCCGCGAGCTTGACGTCCGCCCTATGCTGCGGGCTGGCGAGGAGCCGTTTCAGGCAATCATGGAAGCCATCAGTGCACTGGCTCCGGGCCAGCCTCTCCGCCTGATCGCTTCGTTCCGGCCGGTGCCGCTTTTCTCGGTGATGGCTAATCGAGGCTTTGCGGCCAGCGACCGCGCCCTCGACAGTGGCGATTGGGAGGTTCTGTTCACACCCGTCCAGACCCCGGACGAGAGCGAAGGTCTTGCAATTGGCAGCTCTCTTTCGGCCGTATTCTGGGGCGAACCGGTGGCGGAGCTGGACCTCGTCGATCTCGAACCGCCAGAGCCGATGGTGCGCATCCTCGAGACGCTCGAAGACCTGAAGCCCGGCGACGTGCTCTTCGCACTCCTCGCCCGCGAGCCGGTCTTCCTCTTCCCGGAGCTGGCCAAGCGCCAGCATGAATGGGCCGGTAACTTCGACGCTTCTGGTACCGCCTATCGCCTGCTCGTGCGTCACGGCGGCGGGAGTGCCCACCGATGAGCGCCCCTATGGAACGTCTCGTCGAGATCGCGCTGCGCGACGTGCTCGACCCCGAAATGGGCCGCAGCGTCGTCGATCTCGGCATGATCTACGCGATCAAAGCGACGCCGGACGGCAGCGTCGCGATCACCATGACCACGACGACCCGTGGCTGTCCGCTCGCCGGCTTCCTCAAGGAGGCGGTGGCCATGGCGGCGGGAGCCGTGGAAGGCGTCAGGGATGTCGCGGTCTCGCTGACTTACGAGCCGGCCTGGGAACCCGCGATGATCGCCGCTGAATGATTGCGAGTGATGCAATCGTCAAAGATGTTGTGCTGCAACAAAGAGGGATTCCGCCAAACTCCTAAAGTCTTCATGACCGGTAGATCTCCGGTTATTGGGCAAGGAGACAAGCAATGGGCGAAGAGCTCAAACTGACCCGCCGCAGCATTCTGGCGGGAGCGGCGGCCACGGGGGCGATCGTCCAGGCTGCTGCCGCGCCGGCTCAGGCGCAGGCGGTGATGAGCAAGGCCTCGGCCGCCGACATCGCAAAGCTGCCGCACGTCAAGGCAAAGCTGGTCGATCCGCCTTTCGTGCAGGCGCATGAGCAGATTGCGACCGGCGGCCCGAAGGTCGTCGAGTTCGAGATGACGATCCATGAGAAGAAGATCGTCCTCGACGAGGCCGGCACCGAAACCTTCGCCTTTACCTTCAACGGTACGGTTCCCGGCCCGCTGATGGTCGTGCACGAGGGCGATTACGTCGAGCTGACGCTGATCAACGCCGATACCAACGAACTCCTGCACAACATCGACTTCCATTCGTCGACAGGTGCGCTCGGCGGCGGCGCGCTGACCGAGGTCAATCCCGGCGAGCGGGTCGTCCTACGCTGGAAGGCCACCCGGCCAGGCGTTTTCGTCTACCATTGCGCCCCTCCCGGCATGGTGCCCTGGCACGTCACTGCCGGCATGAACGGCGCCATCATGGTGCTGCCGCGCGACGGGCTGAAGGATGGTCAGGGCAAGGCCCTGAAATACGACAAGGTCTATTATGTCGGCGAGCAGGACTTCTATGTGCCCCGCGACGAGAACGGCAAGTTCAAGCAATATGCCAGCCCCGGCGAGGCGCATGAGGATGTGCTGAAGACGATGCGGACGCTGACCCCGAGCCATGTCGTCTTCAACGGCAAGGTCGGTGGGCTGACCGGGAAGAACGCTCTTACCGCCAAGGTCGGCGAGACCGTGCTGATCGTGCATTCGCAGGCCAATCGCGACACGCGGCCCCACCTGATCGGCGGCCACGGCGACTATGTCTGGGCGACCGGCAAGTTTCGCAACCCGCCGGAACGCGACCTTGAGACCTGGTTCATTCCAGGCGGCTGCGCGGGCGCGGCGCTCTACACCTTCCTGCAGCCGGGCATCTACGCCTATGTCAACCACAACCTGATCGAGGCCTTCGAGCTCGGCGCTGCCGGCCACTTCAAGGTCGAGGGCGAGTGGAACGACGACCTGATGAAACAGGTGCGGGGGCCGGCCGGCCTCTGACCATCCCCCGCCTCCCCGCCATCTGGCGGGGAGGCCCTTATTCCCGACAGGGATCCGAATCATGGCGACCACGCTGCGCCCAACGCTGCCGGGGCTGACGACCTCGCTCGGCCTCATGTTCCTCGCTGGGGCCGTCGCCCTCCTGCTCGCCGCGCCAATCCGCCGGCCCGCTCTGAGCTTTCCTCTGCCGCAGACGGCGATCGTGCCGCCCACGACGCTCCTGCACCGCCTCGACGGCGATTACAGCCGCGCCGGCCGCCCGGTCGACGCGCCCCGCGTCACGGTCAGGATCACACGGGCGCTCGAGATCATGCGATACCAGGTGATTGCCGCCGATTACGCACGCTGCATCGCGGCCGGCGCCTGCAAGCGCCTCGACAGCCCGGCGCCACGCGGCGACCTGCCGGTGACCGGCGTCAGCCACGCTGATGCCTCCGACTACGCCCGCTGGCTGACGCAGGAGACCGGAGCGATTTGGCGCCTCCCGACCGATATCGAATGGGCGCACGCCGCCGGTTCGCGCTTTATCGACGATGCGCGTGGGCTGAACGGTGGGGAGACCAACCCGGCACTGCGATGGCTCGCCGATTACGAACGCGAGGCCAATCGCAAAGCGGCGAGCGATCCCGCGCCTCGGCCGGCCGGCAGCTTCGGCGCCAATGAGCATGGCGTCTACGACATCGCCGGCAATGTCTGGGAATGGACGCAGAGTTGCCTGCGCCGCATTTCCCAGGACGTGGCCGGCCGTACCATCGGCGAGACCAGCAATTGCGGCATCTATGTCGTCGAGGGCCAGCACCGCGCACCGATGACCTTCTTCATCCGCAACCCGAAGGCAGGCGGTTGCTCGGTGGCGACCCCGCCCGACAATCTCGGCTTCCGCCTCGTCCGCGAGCGCAGCTGGCGCGACCACCTGCCGGCCGGCCTGAACCGGCTGCTGCCGGCATGAACGTCAGCGCTGACAGCCGAAGTCTCCGCAGTGCCCAGCCGGCGTCCGAAGGCGGCATGGAGCTTCTGCTCTGGATCCTCGTCTGGAGCGAGCTCGTCATCTTCGGTGCTCTTCTCGGCGCCTTCCTGATCTTCAGCGCGCTCGATTCGTCGTCCCTGGCGACGCTGCGCCGAGCCGTGGACCTGAACCTCGCCGGCGTCGCGACCGCCGTGCTGCTGACCAGCGGCTTCTTTGCGGCTCGCGCCGTCTTCGGTCGAAATCCGCGTCGTAACCTGGTTGCAGCCGCGCTCGGCGGCTTTGCCTTCTGCGGGCTGAAGACCGCGGCGTTCGTCCATGAATTGCCGCTGCTCGCTGCAATGGAAGGGCACCTCGCCGAGCTCTACCCGCTCATCGTCGGCTTCCATTTTGCGCATGTGCTGTTCGTCGCCGGCTTGCTGCTGCTCGTCGCCCGGCGCCCGGTGCCTGGCCATGTCACCACCGTAGCGACCGTCTGGCACCTGGTCGACTTAGTCTGGTTGGTGATCCTCCCCGTCATCTATCTGGGCTGAGATGTTGTCTCCTCGCGAACTGCCACTCGCCACGGTTCTGGCCAGCCTTCTAGTAGCGACGGGCATGAGCGTGTTTGCAGCCTTTCATCTTCCCGCAGGATTCCGCGGGCCCGCCATCGGCGTGCTCAGCCTGGTGAAGGCGGCGCTCGTGGTGATGGGCTTCATGCGGCTGCAGCGGGAGAGTTGCGCGCTGGCCGCGGCGCTGATTGGCTATGCCGCTCTCATCTGCCTGTTGGCCGGCGCCCGGATTGCGTTGGCCGGGGTACCGTGACGCACTTGAACGGCCACCACGATTGGGTTCTTATCCGGCATTCGCCCGTATATCGGCTGCCGGGCGTAGCCCCTTTCCAAGCTGGACGTAGGAAGGCACATCGTGGCAATGGATCGGAGCGTGCTGCGCAGCATTCCGCTCTTCGCGGCGATGAGCGATGCCCAGCTCGATCGCATGACCGCGCAGGCGAGCGGGCGCCGGATTCCTCAGGGTGAAGCGGTATTTGAACAGGGAGGTCCTGCAAAGGCCTTCTATCTGTTACTGCACGGGCGGCTCAAGGTGACGCAAGTCACACGTGACGGCCAACAGATCATCGTGCGCGTCGTCCATCCAGGCGACCTGTTCGGCTTCACGCGCGCGCTGGGCCGCAGCGACTATCCCGGCACGGCAACGGCGGCGGTCGATAGTCTCGTGGCCGCTTGGCCAACCGAGTCGTGGGACGACTTCGTCGAAGAGAATCCGCATCTGGCCATGAATGCGATCCGGACCATTGGCCAGCGCCTGGACGAGGCCCATACCCGCATCCGCGAGATGTCGACCGAGGAGGTCGAGCGCCGGGTCGCCCACGCGGTTCTGCGCTTGGTGGAACAGGCAGGCAAGCGCGACCGGGCCGGTCTACGTGTCGATTTCCCGATTTCGCGGCGCGATATCGCCGAGATGACCGGGACAACCCTGCATACGGTCTCGCGTATCCTCAGCGCCTGGGAGACAAAAGGACTGGTCGAAGGCGGACGACAAAAGCTGCTAGTTTGCGATGTGCCTGCTTTGAAGCGGCTGGCCGAGAACGCGTAGAAAGCGCCTAAAAATTCCTGGGCAAAGGTGGTTTGCGGAACTCCACGAGGACAACCGGGCCGCAAGGCTCAACGTGGCGCCGCCCGAAAGATTAGCGGATGGATCCCGACCGGTAGAGCCCGCTGCTCCCGCCTTGCGAGGTCACGGAACGACAGCAAGCCGGCAAGCGCATGTAAGGTAGCCCAAACGACGTCCTTTGTTGCGGGGGTCTTGAGCAGCCTGGGGTAGCGCTCGCTGAGCGAAGTCACGCGTGCGTCTATAGTGCGAGAGTCCCTCAGGTCAAGGCACTCGCGGTATCGTCCGGCACCCAGTCGTAGATATGGATCAGCGTGGGATCGTCCGCGCCGGCCGGCTGAGGCCGAAGCTCCTCGGTATTGGTGAGCAAATAGCAATCGATACCAGCTCGCAGTCGGCCTGTGCTCAGCAGCCTTCAGCGTGTGGCTAGTCGAATTCCGGCCGATCAACACCCGAAAACGATCTGACGGCTGGGGGTAACGGCGATGCAGGGACGGACCCTGGTGTTTTCCTTGGGTGGCCCGCCACCCTATCAATCCGCTTCTTCCATTGCCTTCGCCAGATCCAGTAGGCGCCGTCTGGAGGCTCCCTCAGGTATCGCCATGAAAGCCCTCACGAGTTGAGCTCCGTCCGCGCTTCCGAGGAACGAGGAGATTTCATCTCTACTCAGAACCTTGGGGTCGACGGCAAAGGCGCTTGGACCACCTGGCGCATTTTCGAAGAAGTGCGAGACGGGCAACGCGAGAATGCGCGCGGCAGTCTGCAGCCGACTAGCACTGATCCGATTGGCACCTTTCTCATATTTCTGAATCTGCTGGAATGTGACGTTAAGCGCATCGCCCAGCTTCTCCTGGCTCAGCCCTGCAAGGATGCGGGCGCTCCGAAGACGCCCACCGACATACAGGTCGATTGGGTCGGGGGACTTTGCCATCAGCTCCGCATTTGTTGTCATTCCTGCTCGCCCTGTCGCCATTTCCCAGAAGCCTATTGGATGTTGAGCTTATCGTTTAAGCAACCGCACAACCTTCTTGGTAAACAATGCGGCCGTATTCAATTCCACCTATGGCGAACTGGAATTTGGCCGCTTTGAGAGCGCGGGCGGCGTTGGCTGTTCAGGCCCGCTGAGCTGCGGGAGATGCCTTCGACGCAACCCGGGCGCCGGTTAGCACGCGCCAGTAG
>JAEWKP010000185.1 GCA_023393655.1 Pseudomonadota bacterium
GTGCTGGGCGAGCCGGCGCTGGCCGATCATCCCGACTATCTTGACAACAAGTCGCGCGTGAAGAACCGCGTCGCGCTGACGGCGAGGCTGCATCTGCTCTGCCAGCGCTACGCCAAGGCCGACCTGCTGGCCGGGCTCGAAAAGGTCGGCGTGCCGGCCGGGCCGATCAACGATATCGGCGAGGTCTTCGCCGATCCGCAGATCGTGGCGCGCGGCGTCAAGGTCGACCTGCCGAGCGCGGCTGCGAAAGCGGGCAGCATTCCAACCGTCGCCTCCCCGATCGTCATGAACGGCGTGCGGCAGGTGGCGGGACGTCCGAGCCCACGGCTCGGCGAACATGCCGACGACATCCTGAACGACCCGGCCTGGGGAGGGCCGCAGCATGGCTAATCGCACTGGCGGGCAGATCCTCGTCGACCAGCTTCTGATCCACGGCGCCACCGACGCCTTCTGCGTGCCGGGCGAGAGCTATCTCGCCGTGCTCGACGCGCTGCACGACGCCTCGATGAAGGTCACCATCTGCCGCGCCGAGGGCGGCGCCTGCATGATGGCCGAGGCCGCTGGCAAGCTCACCGGCAAGCCCGGCATCTGCTTCGTGACGCGCGGCCCCGGCGCCACCAACGCCTCGCCCGGCATCCATATCGCCGACCAGGACTCGACCCCGCTGATCCTCTTCGTCGGCCAGATCGAGCGCGGCATGCGCGAGCGCGAGGCTTTCCAGGAGCTCGATTATCGCGCCGTCTTCGGCACCATGACGAAATGGGCGACCGAGATCGACGATGCCGCGCGCATTCCGGAGATCATCAGCCGCGCCTTCCATGTCGCGACCTCCGGCCGCCCTGGCCCGGTCGTGATCGCGCTGCCCGAGGACGTGCTGACCGACCTCGCCGATGTCGCCGACGCCGAGCCTTACAACGTCACCGAGCAGCACCCTGCCCCGGCGCAGATGGCCGATCTCGCCAAGCGCTTCGCTTCAGCCAAGTCGCCGGTCGCGATCCTCGGCGGCTCGCGCTGGAGCCCGGAGGCGATCGCCGATTTCCAGGCCTTCGCAGAGCGTTTCGACCTCCCCGTCGCGGTCTCGTTCCGCCGCCAGATGCTGTTCCCGGCCGATCATCCGAATTTCGCCGGCGATCTCGGCATCGGCCCGAACCCGAAGCTGCTCGCCCGCATCAAGGAGAGCGATCTCGTCCTGCTTGTCGGCGGGCGCCTCTCGGAGATGCCGAGCCAGTCCTACACGCTGTTCGGCATCCCGAATCCCGGCCGGCCGCTGGTGCATGTCCATGCCGATCCGGAAGAGCTTGGCCGGGTCTATCGCCCGACGCTGGCGATCAACGCTTCGCCCGCCGGCTTCTGCGCCGCGCTCAAGACGATCGAGCCACCGAAGGCTCCGGCCTGGAAGGGCGCGGGCGCTGCCGCCCATGAAGCCTATATCGCCTGGAGCGAGCAGCCGGCGCCCGTGCCCGGCGAATTCCACCCCGGCGAGATGGTGCGCTGGCTGCGCAGCCAGCTCCCCGACGACGCCATCCTGTGCAATGGCGCCGGCAATTACGCGACCTGGGTGCACCGCTTCCACCGCTTCAACAAGTTCGCGACGCAGCTCGCCCCAACCTGCGGCTCGATGGGCTATGGCGTGCCGGCCGCCATCGGCGCCAAGCGGATTTTCCCTGACAGAACAGTGATCGCCTTTGCGGGCGACGGCTGCTTCCTGATGAACGGCCAGGATTTTGCGACGGCCGTGCAGTACGACCTGCCGGTCATCGTCGTCGTGGTCGATAACGGCATGTACGGCACGATCCGCATGCATCAGGAGCGCGAATATCCCGGCCGCGTCTCGGCGACGACGCTGAAGAACCCGGATTTTGCGGCTTACGCCAAGGCCTTCGGCGGTCATGGCGAGCGCGTCGAGAAGACCGAGGAATTCGCGCCGGCCTTCGAGCGCGCGGTGAAGAGCGGCAAGCCCGCGATCATCCACTGCCTGCTCGATCCCGAAGCGATCACCCCGGCAAAGTCGCTCTCGACGATCCGGGCCGAGGCTTTCGCGGCCCAAGGCAAAAAGTAAACCTCCCGGACGAGAATCTTAACCTCGTCCGTGAACCTGAACCGAACCTTTCGCGACCACTCAGCGTTGGGCTGATGGTAGCGGAGGGCAAGGCGATGGCACGCAACGGGATGGCGCGGTTCGGACTCGCGGCGGCGCTCCTTCTGGCTGCCGCGCCTGCGGCTGAAGCTGCCGGCCTGTTCGACGATCTCGCCCGCGCGTTGTTCGGCGGCGGGCCGCGCCTGCGGGCCTCCCCGATCTACGAATATGACGACGAACCGCGCAGGCGGGCGCCGCGCGCCCGGGCTCCCGCGTCGGAGGTTTCCTCGAAGCCTAAGCCGCCCGTCGTCCAGCTCGCTCCCCAGGCCGACAAGCAATGGTATCTCAAGGACCCGACGCTACGGCGCGGCGACATCGTCGTCACCGCGCGCGGCGTTCTGGTCTATCGGGGCCGCGATGCCGACGCCTCGCGCCCGGCCGATTTCGTCGCGCTCGGCGGTAACGACGCCAAGGGCTGGAAACAGCAATTGCAGACGGCAGCGGCCGGCGGACGCGCCCGCTTCAGCGATCTCAGCACGCCCGCCAAGGCGGCCGTGACGGCCGAAGCGGCGGAGTAAGGGCAGGCCTCAGCGCGGCTTCACCCCGTCGAAGGTCGAGCGGATCGCGCGCGCCAGCGCGATCGCGGCCCAACCCTGGAAGATCAGCTCGACCGCGAAAAAGGTCCCGAGTACCCACAGGCTCGACCCCGGCCATTGCACCAGGATCATGCCGCCGAGCAGCAGCGACAGCGCGCCCGAAAAGGCGATCCAGCCCCAGGCCGGCAGTTCCCGGTTCTGGAAGGCGACGATGAGGCGCAGCACGCCGGTCGCAACCAGGGCCGCGCCGGCCAGCAGCGTCAGAGAGGCCGTGGCCAGGAGCGGGTTGGCGAGTGTCATCAGGCCGACCGCGACATAGAGCAGTCCGATGAGGATGTGCAGCAGGCGGCTCTTCCAGCCCTGATGCCGGAAGGCGTCGATCAGGACGACGACGCCGCCGACGAGGATCATGGCCCCGAACCAGATCGCGCTGGCGAGGCTGAGCATGGCGACGGCTCCGAGACCGACGACGCCGAGAATGATGAGGGCGACGCCCGCCGCCATCAGCCAGCCGGAATTGCGCCGAAGCGGGACGAGATGGGTTGCGAGCGAGGAGCCCGAGCGGGGCGCGGATTCTGCGGGGGTGGTCATGGCCGACTCCGGTTGGGCGGGCCGCGACAGCCGGGGCGGCCTCGTCAGGACATCCATCCATCAGAAGCCGGCACGCGAGCCACGTCAATGATTTACCGCAACCTGTGCCTTCAGTAGGTCGCGCGACCGCCCGAGAGATCGAAGACCGCGCCGGTCGAGAAGCTGCAGCGCTCGCTCGCGAGCCAGGCGACGAGTTCCGCCAGTTCATCGACCGTCCCGAGGCGCTTCAGCGGGCTCTTGCCGATCATCGTCGCGACCGTCTCGGGGCTCATCTGCTGGAGCAGGTCGGTCTCGATGGCAGCCGGCGCGACGGCATTGACGAGCACGCCCGTGCCGGCCAGCTCCTTGCCATGTGCCTTGGTGAAGGCGATGACGCCGGCCTTGGCGGCGCTATAGGCGGAGAGCGTCGGCGTGCCTTCCTTGCCGGCGAGCGAGGCGATGTTGACGATGCGGCCGTAAGCGCGCGGCACCATCGCTTTCGCCACAGCCTGCGAGCAGAGGAAGGTACCGGTCAGGTTGATCGCCTGCACCTTCTGCCATTGTGCCGGCGGCGTTTCCGCGACCGTCGTCGAAGGGCCGGTCAGGCCGGCATTGTTGACGAGCACGGCGATGGGACCGTGCTCGCTTTCGGTTGTGGCCACGGCCTGTGCGACGGAAGCCTCGTCCGAGACGTCGCAGGCGAGATGACGACGGTCGGCCGTCATCGGCGCGGCGATATCCCAGACGACGGCGGTGAGGCCGTCCTGTTCCAGCCGATCGGCCACCGCGGCGCCGATGCCCTTGGCGCCGCCGGTGACGACGGCGATCCGCCGTTCCGCCATGGCCGGCTCAGCCGAGCTTCGCGGCGACGAGCTTGCGCAGGCCGCGCAGGTCCTTGACGAAGCCGCGGATGCCTTCGGCGAGCTTCTCGGTTCCCATCGCGTCCTCGTTCATGGCGAAGCGGAAGGCCTTCTCGTCGTAACCCAGCTTCTTGGCGACGCCTGCCTCCGTCTGCGGCGACGAGGCCGGCGAGAGGCGGCGCGGCAGATCGCCTGTCGCGGCGGCGAGCTCGTCGAGCAGGCCCGGCCCGATGGTCAGGCGGTCGCAGCCGGCCAGCGCCTCGATCTCGCCGGTGTTGCGGAAGGAGGCGCCCATCACAACCGTCTTGATGCCGAAGGTCTTGTAATAGGCGTAGATGCCCTTGACCGAGACGACGCCGGGATCGGTCTCGGCCGTGTAGGGGCCGCCCCCGGCCTTGACGTGCCAGTCGAGGATGCGACCGACGAAGGGCGAGATCAGGAAGGCGTTCGCCTCGGCCGCCGCCACCGCCTGCGGCAGCGCGAAGAGCAGTGTCAGATTGCAGTCGATGCCCTCACCCTGCAGCACCTTGGCGGCCTGCAGGCCCTCCCAGGTCGAGGCAATCTTGATGAGGATGCGGTCCTTCTCGACGCCGCGCTCCTTGTAGGCGGCGATGACGGCACGCGCCTTCTCGATGGTCGCCTTGGTGTCGAAGGACAGGTCGGCATCGACCTCGGTCGAGACGCGACCGGGAACAATCTTCGTCAGCTCCGTGCCGAAGCTCACGGCGAGGCGGTCGCAGACGGCATGGACGGCCTTCTCACCGCTGCCCTGCTTCTTGCCCCAGCCGATCGCCTCGTCGACGAGATGGGCATAGGCCGGTGTCTCCACCGCCTTGAGGATCAGGGTCGGGTTAGTGGTGCAGTCGACGGGCTTCAGCCGGCGCACGGCCTCGATGTCGCCGGTATCGGCGACAACGGTGGTCATCTGGCGGAGCTGGTCGAGCTTGGAGGCGGTCATCGGTCTATCCTCGGCAATTCTTCTTGTCGTAACGCATTCAATGTGGCGCCTGTTCACCGCAATGGCGAGAGCGATGAAGCAGCTCCGCCATGCGGCGAGCTGCCGCCGCCCGCCATGCCCGGGCTTGAGCCGGGCATTTCCTGAACAAAGGGGCCCCTCTCCGGCGTGAGATTCCCGGGCCGAAGCTGCGCTTCGCCCGAGAATGACGCGCGAGCGCCTTCCTCAGCTCTTCACCGCGCCCGAGGTCAGCCCGCCGACCATGTTCTTGCGGAACAGGTAGTAGATCAGCGCCGGCGGGATGGCATAGAGCAGGCCCGCCGCCATCAGCAGGTTCCAGGGCGCGTCGTCGGCCGAGAGAAAGAGACCGAGGCCGACAGCAAGCGGAACCGCCTGCTCCGAGGAGAGCAGCAGGAAGGCGTAGAGATACTCGTTCCAGGCGAGCAGCAGCGCGTAGATGCCGATCACCACCATCGAGGGCTTCATCAGCGGCAGATAGACCAGCCGGAAGAGCTGGATCGAGGTGGCGCCATCCATCACAGCGGCCTCGTCGAGTTCCTTCGGCAATTTGTCGGAAGCCTGCTTCAGCACCCAGATCGCATAGGGCGAAGCGAGCGCGACCATCGCGAGGATCAGCGAGGCCTGGGTATTCAGCAGGCCGTAGGAGCCCATCGCCTTGTACATCGGGATGGCGAGGAAGGCGGCCGGGATCAGGTAGGTCGCCAGCGCCAGGTTCATCATCGTGCGCCCGCCCCTGACCTTGAGCCGCGCGATGGCGAAGGCCGCGAAGGTCGCGACGAAGAGCGTGATCAGCCCCGTCGCGATCGCGATGAAGAAACTGTTGAACATCTGCCGCCAGAAATTGTGCAGGTAGTAATGCTGCTGGGCGAAGACGATCTGGAAGTTCTGCAGCGTCGGCTGGTCGGGCCAGAGCTTGCCGGCCAGCATCGATTCCTGGTTGGAGATCGACAGCACGAAGAGGTGATAGATCGGCAGCAGCGTCCAGACCAGGACGGGGATGGCGATCAGGAGCAGCTTGCCTTCGTCGAGGAACTTCTTCATGCGTCCGGCCCCTTCGACAGGCGCTTCACCATCACGAAGACCATCGGCAGGATCAGCGGCATGGCGACGATGATCGAGGCGATGCCGAGATCGAGATTGTTGTTGCGCATATAGCGGATGCCGAGCGTCGCCAGCACATGGTTGAGATCGCCCGGCCCGCCGCCGGTGAGCAGGTAGACGCTGTTGAAATCGCCAAGCGTCCAGATCATCGAGAGCATCGTCGAGGTGACGTAGAGCGTCGCCAGCGAAGGCCAGGTGATGAAGCGGAACTGCTGCCAGCGATTGGCGCCGTCGACGCTGGCGGCCTCGTAGAGGTCCTGCGCGATCGCGAGCCGGCCGGTGATCAGGATCAGCGTCCAGAACGGCAGCGATTTCCAGATATGGACGAAGATCGAGGAGATGAAGGCGAGCGTCGGGTCGGTGAGCCAGCCCGGCCCCTCCATGATGCCGAACCACTGGAAGAGCTGCTGGTTCACCATGCCGTTCTCGGGATTCAGCATCACCCGGAAGGACAGGATGGTCGGGATCGAGGGCACCGCCCAGGGCAGGATGAACAGCACCAGCACGATGCGGATCCAGGGCCGCTGCTGTATGAAGAAGCCGGAAAGAGCGAGCGCGATCAGGAACTTCAGGTTCACCGCCACGAACAGGAAGATGACGGTGTTGACGACGGTGCGCAGGAAGATCGGGTCGGCGAAGAGCGCCCGGTAGGAATTCCAGTTGAGGCCGAGCCAGAGGCCATAGGCCACCGGGTAGACCACCATGACGGCGAAGACGAGCACGTAAGGGGCCAACATGATGGCGCCCCAGATCGCGCGGTCGCGGGTGAAGCCCGAGTTATCCTCGCGTGGCGCCGCAAGCGGCGCGGTCATGACGGCAGTGCTCATGGACTCTCCCTGGAAATGGACCCGGTGAAAGCTCCGCCGCGGCAAGCATCGCCGCGGCGGATCGAAGAGGCAAGCGCGAGCTGCGCGAAGATCAGCCGGCGATCTGCTT
>JAEWKP010000198.1 GCA_023393655.1 Pseudomonadota bacterium
ATGGCGGGCGCGACCTGATGCACGATCAGGTTGAGCGGGTGGTTGAAGGCCGAGATCGCCGCGACGATGCCGATCGGCTCCTTGGTGGTGAAGGCCCAGCGATCGGCCGCCGCGGCCGAGAGCCCCATCGGGATCTCGCGCCCCGCGAAGTTCCGGAGTTCCTCGGCCGCGTTGTAGACGCCGTCGACCGCCCGGTTCGCCTCGACGATCGCGTCCGGCAGCGGCTTGCCGCCCTCGCGCGCGATCTGCATGGCGAAATGGTCGCGCCGGGCTTCGAGGAGGCCGGCGAGCTTGCGCAGGATCGCGATGCGCTGATGCGGCTTCAGCCAGTTGTCGCGGTCCTTGAAGACGGCCTCAGCCGCCTGGAGCTTGCGTTCGAGCGCGGCCTCGTCGTCGGTTTCGATCTCGGTGATCGGGGCGCGGTCATAGGCCTGCACAACCTGGAGCATGGTCGTCTCCTTGCATTCGCTTGAAGTGCCGGGGATCAGGCGAGATCGACGTCCGGCACCTTGTTCCTGAGTTCCTCGACGAGGACGCGGGTGTTCTCGGAATAGTCGATCGGGCAATCGACGAGATGGACGCCACCGCCCTTGAAGGCGGCTTCCAGCGTCGGCACCAGCGCCTCGGCCGAGGTCACGCGCGAGCCCTTGGCGCCATAGGCCTCGGCATAGCGCACGAAATCGGGATTGCCGAAGGTCATGCCGTAATCGGGGAACTGGTCGACGGCCTGCTTCCAGCGGATCATGCCATAAGCGCCGTCATTGAGGACGAGCACGACGAGGTTGAGACCGAGCCGAACCGCCGTCTCCATCTCCTGCGAATTCATCATGAAGCCGCCATCGCCGCAGACGGCCATGACGCGCCGCTCGGGATGCAGCATCGCCGCCATCATCGCCGATGGCAGGCCTGCGCCCATCGTCGCCAGCGCATTGTCGAGCAGGAGCGTGTTGGCGACATGGGTGCGGTAGTTCCGCGCGAACCAGATCTTGTACATGCCGTTGTCGAGGCAGACCGTGCCGTCCTCCGGCATCACCGAGCGCACGTCATGGACGAGCCGCTGCGGCGTCACCGGGAAGCGGTCCTCCTCCGCGCGGGCATTGATCTTGGCCAGAATCTTCTGGCGCAATTCAAGTGTCTGCTTCTGCTCGGGCAGCTTGCCTTCCAGCCGGTCGGCGAGGCCTGTCATCGTGGCGCCGATATCGCCGATCACCTCGGCATCGGGATGGTAGACCTGCTCGACATTGGCCGACTGGAAGCCGAGATGGATCACCTTCGGCCCGCCGGCTTGGCGCATCAGGAAGGGCGGCTTCTCGATCGTGTCGTGGCCGACCGCGATGATGAGATCGGCAGCCGCAACGGCCTCATGGACATAGTCGCCCTCGGAGAGCGCGGCGGTGCCGAGATAGAGATTGGAGCCGCCGGTGACGGCGCCCTTGCCCATCTGCGTGTTGAAGAAAGGCAGGCCAATGCGGCGCACGGCAGCCGAGAGTGGCTCGACGAGGCGTGGGCGGTTGCCGGCCGCGCCGATCATCACCAGCGGGCGCTTGGCGGCGAGGATCATCTTGGCAGCGTGGTCGAGCGGGGCAGGCGGCGCGATCGGTCGGTCGAGCGCATGGACCGGAATCATCGGGATGTCCTCGACCTCCTCGGCTGCGATATCCTCGGGCAGTTCGAGATGGACCGGGCCCGGCCGCTCCTCCATCGCGACGCGGAAGGCATCGCGCACCACGGAAGGGATGCTGCCGGGGCTGACGATCTGGCGTGTCATCTTGGTCAGCGGGCGCATCGAGGCGACGACATCGACGATCTGGAAGCGCGCCTGCTTGGCGGTCATGATCGCCTTCTGCCCGGTGATGAGGATCATGGGCATCGCGCCGAGATGGGCATAGGCCGCGCCCGTCGAGAAATTGAGCGCGCCCGGTCCGAGCGTCGCGATGCAGACACCGGGCTTGCCCGTCAGGCGTCCATGCGTCGCGGCCATGAAGGCCGCGGCCTGTTCGTGCCGCGTCAGCACCAGCTCGATCTTCGATTTGCGCAGGGATTCGACGACGTCGAGATTTTCCTCGCCGGGAACGCCGAAGACGCGGTCGACGCCCTCGTTCTCAAGCGCCTCGACCAGAAGATCGGAACCCTTCTTCATCGTCCGTGCCTTTCGGGGAGAGAGCCTCGCTGGAGGGCAAGGCTAGGCTCTCGACGTAGGAACGCAACCGGGAGCGCGTCAGGGCGCGCGGCGCATAGCGGTCCTGCCCGGCCGCGCCTTGAAGCGCGCGGGCCGGCGCCGGCTCAGGCCGCCTGTTTCAGCGCGATCTCGAAGGGGGCGAACGTCACGTCGCCGCCCTGCACCGTGACCAGTGTGTTGCAGGGCAGGGCCTGCCAGCATTCGCGCGCGGCATCGACCGGCTCCGAGGCGACGACGACGCTGTCGGGCCGTTCGCAGACATAGAGGCTCGGCGGCTTGGCGTCCGAGGACCAGCGGATCGCGTGAATGCCGTCGCCATCGGCGAGTGCCGCCGCGCAACGCAAGGGCTCGCGCACGCCGGCTTGCTCCATCAGGGAAAACGCGTCGCGGAGCGCCGCTGCCAGCGCGTCGCCCGGCGCCATGCCCTCCGTCAGATGGGAGAGGGCGAGCAGGAACAGCGCTTCCGAGTCGGTGGTGCCGGCGCGGGCGCCATAGAGCGAATCCGGAATGAGCGCCTCCAGCCGCCGGCGGATCGTGCCGTAGCCGCCGATCTGGCCGTTATGCATGAAGAGATAGCGGCCATGGACGAAGGGATGGCAGTTCGCCCGCGTCGTCGCGGTGCCGGTCGCGGCGCGGACATGGGCGAAGAACAGGTGCGAGCGCACCTGCCGCGCGATCGAGAGCAGGTTCTCGTCGGACCAGGCCGGGCGCACCTCGCGATACTGGCCGGGCTCGGGCCGCTCGCCGTACCAGCCGACGCCGAACCCGTCGCCATTGGTGCCGGTCTTGGCCTCCTCGGCATGCAGCGACTGGTGGATCAGCGAATGGCAGGGCGAGGCAACGAAATCCTCGAGGAAGACGGGGACGCCGGAATAGGCGAGGAAGCGGCACATCGGCGCCTCGAATCGACGGTTGGAAGCGGGCTGGAGAACAATGTTCTCCGAAGATGAACGCGAACATAACGATTATTCGCTTCGGTGGCGAGCATGGGCCCCGTGGGTGATCTTCTGCCGCAAAAACAGGCAGCCGCCCTCCACCTTTGGTCCAATGGATAAGGCCCGCACAGTCTTGCGTGGCGCGCATCCCTCCTATACCGATCCTGCCGACAAAGGGGCGGAAACGGCGCAGAATTGTGCCTGCACGGGAGCGGAAGCGTGAAGGGTCTCCTCGGCATCAGCCGCGTCATCGACGCGGTCAACGGCCAGATCGGCAAGAAGATCGCCTGGCTGATCCTCGTCGCGGTGCTCGTGGCGGCGATCAACGCCATCATCCGCAAGGTCTTCAACGTCTCGTCGAATGCCTGGCTCGAACTGCAGTGGATGCTGTTCGGCGCGGTCTTCCTGATGTGCGCTTCCTGGACGATGCAGGTGAAGGAGCACATCCGCATCGACATCGTGAACAGCATGCTGCCGAAGCGCGTGCGGCAATGGATCGAACTCATCGGCCATACGCTGTTCCTGATGCCGTTCTGCCTGCTGATCGTCTATGATGCCTGGCCGTTCTTCACGCGCTCCTATGCGATCAACGAACAGTCGCTCTCGGCCGGCGGCCTGCCGCAATGGCCGGCGAAGGGGCTCGTCATCGTCGGCTTCGTGATGCTGACCTTCCAGGGCATTTCCGAGATCATCAAGCAGATTGCGATCATGCGTGGCGACCTGGAGGACCACGAGGCCACGCTCGGCCATGCGGCGGCGGCCGAGGCGGAAGCCCAGCGCCTGCTCGACCAAGCCAAGGAACAGGGCCTCGCCTCGTGAGCGGCCCGCAAGAAGTCCGGAATCGTCCCATGCACGCTCATCGTCTTCCGCGCGCCGCCGGCCTGCTGCTCGCGCTCACGATCTTCGCCTTCTTCGGTCTCCATACCGGCGACGCCTTCGCGGCGGGCGGCGGTATCGGCGATTTCCTGCGCGTCAACATGGCGCCGGTGATGTTCGCCGCGCTCGTCGTCTTCCTGCTGCTGGGCTATCCCGTCGCCTTCGCGCTGGCTGCCAACGGCCTGCTTTTCGCGCTGATCGGCATCGAGCTCGGCCTGTTCCAGGAGAACTTCCTGCAGGCGCTGCCGGAGCGCATCTACGGCACGATGAACAACGACGTGCTGCTCGCGGTGCCGTTCTTCACCTTCATGGGGCTGATCCTGGAACGCTCCGGCATGGCGGAGGATCTCCTCGACACCATCGGCCAGCTCTTCGGGCCGGTTCGCGGCGGCCTCGCCTATGCGGTGGTCTTCGTCGGCGCGCTGCTCGCGGCCACCACCGGCGTCGTCGCGGCTTCCGTGATCTCGATGGGCCTGATCTCGCTGCCGATCATGCTGCGCTACGGCTATGACCGGCGCCTCGCCTCCGGCATCATCGCGGCGTCTGGCACGCTGGCGCAGATCATTCCCCCCTCGCTCGTGCTGATCGTGCTGGCCGACCAGCTCGGCCGCTCGGTCGGCGACATGTATGAAGGCGCCTTCATCCCGGGCCTCGTGCTCTCGGCGATGTATGCCGGTTACGTCTTCCTCGTCACCATGGTCTACCCGCAGCGGGCGCCCGGCCTCCCGCCGGAGGCCCAGACCCTGCGCGATGCCGATGGCAAGACCCGGCGCTTCTCGCTTCTCGTCGTCACGGTGATCTCGCTGGCGCTGGCCTATGGCTACATGAAGACCTTCACCAAGGTGAAGGCGGGCGCCGATTTCGTCGTGCTGACCATGTCACTGATGGTCGCGATCGCCTTCGTCATCGCGCTGACCAACAAGCTCCTGCGCTTGAACCTGCTCTCGCGCATGACCGAGCAGGTCGTCTTCGTGATGGTGCCGCCGCTGGCGCTGATCTTCCTGGTGCTCGGCACGATCTTCATCGGCGTCGCGACGCCGACGGAGGGCGGCGCGATGGGCGCGGCCGGCGCGATCCTGCTCGCGCTCGGCAAGAAGCGCATGACCTTCGACCTGCTCAGGCAAGCGGTGGAATCCACCGCCAAGCTTTCGGCCTTCGTGCTGTTCATCCTGGTCGGCGCGCGCGTATTCTCGCTGACCTTCTATGGTGTCAACGGGCATCTCTGGGTCGAGCACCTGCTGGTTGGCCTGCCCGGCGGCGCGACGGGCTTCCTGATCGTCGTCAACGTGATGGTCTTCCTGCTCGCCTTCTTCCTCGATTTCTTCGAGCTGGCCTTCATCATCGTGCCGCTGCTCGGCCCTGCCGCCGAGAAGCTGGGCATCGATCTGATCTGGTTCGGCATCATCCTCGGCGTCAACATGCAGACCTCCTTCATGCATCCGCCCTTCGGTTTCGCGCTGTTCTTCCTGCGGTCGGTCGCACCGAAGAACCCTTACCGGGATCGCGTTACCGGCCGGATGATGGAGCCGGTCACCACCGGGCAGATCTATTGGGGGGCGGTGCCCTTCGTGGTGATCCAGTGCATCATGGTCGCTCTCGTCGTGGTCTTCCCGCAGATGGTGATGCACTACAAGGCGTCGGCCGTTAAGCTCGACCAGAAGGCGATCGACAAGCAGTTCGATTCGATCCAGATCCCCGGCCTCGGCGGCACAGGCCTGCCGGGCGGCTTCGATCTCAACGCGCCGCCGGTCATCGGCACGCCGCCGAAGCCGTAAGGCGGTCGCGTCGTGAAAGGCTCTGCCGGCAGGCTGATCGCATTGGCATCGCTCGCACTCGTGACGGCTCCCGGTGCCGCGTGGGCGGCGGGCGATATCGGCGGGGCGAGCATGGGCGGCGGCTGGGCTTTGCCCTTCGCCGGAATGCTGCTCTCGATCGCGCTCGGCCCGGTGCTGTTCCCGCATCTCTGGGAGCATCACTACGGCAAGTTCGCCGCGTTCTGGTCCCTGCTCACGCTGGTGCCGCTCGTCCTGCTGCGTGGCTTCGATCCGGCACTGGGCGCGCTGCTCCATACGGCGCTGCTCGACTATATCCCCTTCATCATCCTGCTCTTCGCGCTCTTCACCATCGCGGGCGGCATCCTGATCTCGGGCAACCTGCACGGTACGCCGCTGACCAACACGGGCCTGCTGGCGATCGGCACGGCTTTGGCGAGCTTCGGCGGCACGACCGGCGCCTCGATCATCATGATCCGGCCGGTGCTCCGGGCGAATGACGACCGCCGCTTCAACG
>JAEWKP010000110.1 GCA_023393655.1 Pseudomonadota bacterium
TCCCAAGCGCGGCGAACGCGCCGACCTGATGGCCCATGCCGTCAAGAACGCCCGCGAGGCGCTCTCCCGCAAGCTTGCCGACAATGCCGGCCAGAGCGCGCTGCTTGCGGCGCTCGGCGCCGCCTTCGGCCTAGAGACGGCGCCGCGCCGGGTCGAGGTCTACGACAACTCGCACATCATGGGCACGAACGCGGTCGGCGGCATGATCGTCGCGGGGCCGGAAGGCTTCGTGAAGAACCAGTACCGCACCTTCAACATCTCGACCGACACCATAGCTGGCGACGATTTCGGCATGATGCGCGAGGTGTTGACGCGTAGGTTTGCTAAGCTCGCGAAGGAAGAAGGCATCTTGCCGAGCCCTCCCCCCGAGGAGGCCGCGCTGGCGGCCGTCTCGAAGGACGCTCCAGCGGACGACGGAGCCTCGACCAGCATCGCTCCAGACGCGCCTGATAGCGCTCTGCAGGACGAGGGCTCGCGCGGGAAAAGCCGGAAGGCAGCGAAACCGCGCAAGGACGAGGACGGTTTCCCCTCCCGGCCCGACCTCGTCATCGTCGACGGCGGCAAGGGCCAGTTCGAGGCAGCACGCAGGATCATGGCGGAACTCAACGCCGCCGACATCCCGCTCGTCGCCATCGCCAAGGGCGCTGCCCGCAACGCCATGCGCGAGACCTTCCACATGGCCGGCCGCGAGCCCTTCAAGCTGCAGCCGCGCGATCCGGCCCTCTATTTCATCCAGCGCCTGCGCGCCGAGGCTCACCGTTTCGCCATCGGCACGCACCGCGCCAAGCGCAAGCGCGAGACGATGAAGAACCCGCTCGACGAGATTCCCGGCATCGGCCCCTCGCGAAAGCGGGCTCTGCTGCTGCATTTCGGCACGGTGAAGGCGATCCAGCGCGCCAAGCTCGACGACCTGATGCGCACGCCCGGCGTCAACGCAGCCACCGCCAAGGCCGTCCATGATTTCTTCCATGATGCCTGAGGCATCTGGCCGCCTCGCGGCTTTGCGTGTTGACGCTGTCATAGTCGCGCTGCTTTGGTTCTCGCCGTGACGATTCTTCCAGACGCCATCAGACGGCGGGGCCCTTGGTCGCTGCCTAACCTTCTCACCTACGGCCGGATCCTGGCGATCCCGGCGCTCGTGGCGATCCTGTTCTGGCCGCGCGACGACTGGATGCGCTGGCTCGCACTGGGAATCTACACGCTCGCCGCCATCACCGACTATCTCGACGGCTACATCGCCCGCGCCTGGAGCCAGCAATCGGCGATCGGCCGCATGCTCGACCCGATCGCCGACAAGCTGCTCGTCGCCGCCCTGCTGCTGATGCTGGTCTATACCGGCCAGATCGAGGGCTGGACGCTTTGGGCCGCGATCGTGATCCTGTGCCGCGAAATCCTGGTCTCCGGGCTTCGCGAGTTCCTGGCCGACCTCAAGGTCAGCGTCCCCGTCAGCAAGGTCGCCAAGTGGAAGACGACGGCGCAGCTCTTCGCGCTCGGCTTCCTCGTCGTCGGCCCGGCCGGCGACAAGGTCCTGCCCGGCAACACCACAATCGGCATCGTCCTGCTCTGGGCCGCTGCCGGCCTGACGATCTATACCGGCTGGGACTATTTCAACGCCGGCATCCGCTATCTCGTCGAAGAGGACGAGCGCACCCCATGAACACCGCAATCGCCACAGCCGCGGCGGGCACACGGCCCGTCCGCATCGTTTATTTCGCCTGGGTGCGCGAGCGCGTCGGCCTGCCCGAAGAGACGCTCGACATCCCTGCCGACCTCGCCACCATCGCCGACCTCGTGCGTTGGCTGAAGGCGCGCGGCGAAGGCTATGAGGCCGCCTTCGCCGACGAGACGGTCGTGCGGGCCGCGCTCGACCACGTTCATGCCAAGCCGCAGGCCCGGCTCGGCGCTGCCCGCGAGATTGCCTTCTTCCCGCCGATGACGGGCGGTTAGACCGTGATCTCGCCCCTCGTCCGCATCCAGCGGGAAGACTTCTCGCTTCAGGACGAGATCGACGCGCTCTCGGCCGGCCGCGCCGATATCGGCGCCGTCGTCTCCTTCACCGGGCTGTGCCGCGACGAGGCCGGTACGCTCGCCGCGCTCGAACTCGAGCACTATCCGGGCATGGCCGAGGCCGAGATCGCCCGTGTCGCGACCGAGGCTGCCAGCCGCTGGCCGCTCATGGGTCTCGTCGCGATCCACCGCTACGGGCTGGTCAAGCCGGGCGAACAGATCGTGCTGGTGCTGGCGGCCTCCGCCCATCGCCGCGCCGCCTTCGAGGCCGCCGATTTCATGATGGACTACCTCAAGACCCGCGCCCCGTTCTGGAAGCGCGAGCACCGGGCCGACGGCACGCTCGGCGGCTGGGTCGAAGCCAAGGCGGATGACGACGATGCGGCGAAACGCTGGGAACAGACGCCCTGACGGCTTGAAGGGCGCGGCACTTGCCGCAGGCCTGGCCCTCGCGCCCGCACTGGCCTTCGCAGCCACGCCCGAGCCGAAGAGCTTTCGCGACTGGATGGCCGGTTGCGACAACGTCAAAACCTGCACGGCCCTTTCGCTGCCGGCCGAAGCGGCCGATCCGATCGCTTATCTGCGCCTCGAACGCCCCGCCGGCCCTGACGGAACGGTAAACCTCCAGCTCAGGCTGCGCGGCGACTGGAAGACGCCGCCGCGTACGGTCCAGCTCAAGCTCGACGGCACCGCTTTTCCGGCAGGCGGCAGGCCCCTTCCCGTCGCGGCCGATGCGGACCTGGCCACGCTGACCTTCGCTGTCGAAGACATGGCCGCGCTGATCGAGGCCGCACGCAAGGCGACGAAGCTCACCGTCACCGCGCCGGGTCTGACCGGCAGCGTCTCGCTCGCCGGTTCGGTTGCAGCGATGCTCTGGATCGACGAGCAGCAGGGGCGGCTCGGCACGACCACCGCGCTCATCCGCAAGGGCGCGAACACGGCAGTCCCACCCGCCCCGGCCCTTCCGGTCATCGCAGTGGTTCCGGCGCCGCCCATGCTCGACATGAAGACGGGCAAGCAGCAGGCCGCGAGCCTGCGCGCCGAATTGAAGAAGAAGGACCCCGATTCCTGCGAGGACGATGCCGCTCTTCTGGAGCAGGATGAGGCCTGGGTGCTCGGAAACAAGCAGGTATTGGTCGCACTTGCCTGCTCGCGCGGCGCCTACAATCTGTCGTCCTCGTTCTTCATCATGCCGGAGAACGAACCCGCCAAGGCAACGCCGCTGCGCTTCGCCGATGGCGACGGCAATGCCGGCAACGATCTGACCAATGCGAGCTTCGATCCGCGCACCGGCCACCTCGCCTTCTTCGCCAAGGGCCGCGGCATCGGCGATTGTGGTGCGACCGGCGGCTATGCCTGGACCGGCAGCGCTTTCGTCCAGACGGAATTCAGCATGATGGGCGAATGCCGCGGCATCTCATCTGAGGACTGGATCACGCTGTATCGCAGCAAGGGGAAGTAAGAGCGTCATTCCCGGGCGGAGCCAAGCTCCGGCCCGAGAATCTCGTTGTGAACCACCTTTGTCATTCCGGGGCTTCGCGTAAGCGAAGAACCCGGAATGACAACGAGGGGCGGAGCTAACGGACGATCACGCCGCCTTCGTCTGCGGGCGCACTGCCGCCGAATAATCTTCCATGATCACCTTGCCCATATTGCCGGTGATGAAGTTGTACGGGCCGATCTCGGCGACCAGCGTCACCTCGGCGGCCGAGCCGGTGATGAAGCACTCGTTGAAGCCCTCCAGCTCCTCCGGCCGGATGCGCCGTTCGACCACCTCGAAGCCGCGCTGGCGGCACAGGTCGATCACCGACTGGCGGGTGATGCCGTTCAGGAAGCGATCGGCCAGCGGGGTGTGGATCACGCCGTCCTTGATGAAGAAGATGTTGGCGCCGGTGCATTCGGCGACATTGCCTTCCCAGTCGAGCATCATCGCGTCGGCATAGCCGCCGCGCTCCGCCTTGTGCTTGGAGAGCGAGCAGATCATGTAGAGGCCCGCAGCCTTGGCATGGACCGGCGCGCAGGCCGGGTCGGGCCGGCGGTAGTCGGCGACGTCGAGGCGGATGCCCTTCAGCTTCGCCGCCATGTCGAACATGCTCGGCCATTCCCACACGGCGATCGCGGTGTGGATCGTGTTGTTCATGCCGGACACCGCCATCATCTCCGAGCCGCGCCAGGCGACCGGGCGGATATAGGCGTCCTTCAGGCCGTTCTCCTTCAGGCAGAGATATTTGGCCTCGTCGAGCTCGGCGACCGAATAGGGGATCGTGAAATCCATGATCTCGGCCGACTTGTGGAAGCGCTGCGAGTGCTCGGTGCACTTGTAGATGACGCCGTCATAGGAGCGCTCGCCCTCGAAGATGCAGGAGCCGTAATGCAGTCCATGGGTCAGTACGTGAATCTTGGCGTCCTTCCACGGCACGAGCTTGCCGTCGAACCAGATGACGCCGTCGCGCTGGTCGAAAGGAATGACTGACATGGACCTTCTCCTGGGTGCTCGTTTCCGGAACTCGGGCACAGCCGTTTTCGGAACGCAAGCGCGGGTCTAAAGCTGCGTTGCAGCGGCACGCTTTGAAATAATCGTTCGCTCAACGCCCTTGACCGGTAATCTTCCGTCTGAGATATGTCAATAAGGCTGACCCAAATTTTTGGAAGGCATGTTTTGGCCCCATCCCCTTCCGACGCTGACGATACGCCGCTCAGGCCCTCCTCCGAGGCGGTACCGCACGACCTGATCGAGCTCTTGTTGTTCGCCTATCGCGACTTCGTCGGCGATCCCGACCGCATCCTCGCCGATTACGGCTTCGGCCGCGCCCATCACCGCGTCCTGCACTTCGTCCAGCGCCGGCCGGGCCTGACCATCGCCGAGTTGCTCGACATCCTGCAGATCACCAAGCAGAGCCTGAACCGCGTGCTCAAGGAGCTGGTCGAGAAGGGCTATATCGAGCAGCGAACCGGCCGGCAGGACAAGCGCCAGCGCCATCTCCACACCACGCCTTCGGGCCAGGACCTGGCGCTGCGCCTCGTCCGCCTCCAGGCGAAGCGCATCAACCGCGCCCTCGAAGGTGTGGCGCCCGAGACGGCGGCCATAGCCGCCCGCTACCTCGCCGCCCTGATCGATCCCACCGAGCGGCCGAAGGTGGAGCGCCTTCTCGACAAGCCCTAAGCTCACTTAGCGGCGACCGGTTCCCCGCGTTATGCTATGGGAGCCCTGCACCGCGAGCGCGCCGGCCAGCACCGGCGCAGGAGAAAGGCGCGAGATGATCGCAACCGAGACCCTGGCGAAGCCGGCCCGCAAGCCCCTGCCCGACGAGGCGCCCCACATCCTCGTTGTCGACGACGACCGGCGGCTGCGCGAATTGCTGGGGCGCTTCCTCGGCGATAACGGCTATCGCGTGACGACAGCGGCCAATGCGGCCGAGGCCGACACGCGGCTCGGCAACCTCGTCTTCGACGCGATCGTGCTCGACGTGATGATGCCCGGCGAAAACGGCTTCGACTTCGCCCGCCGTTTCCGCGGCGGCTCCGCCGTGCCCATCCTGATGCTGACCGCCCGCGCCGACGGCAAGGACCGCATCAACGGCCTCGAGATCGGCGTCGACGATTATCTCTCCAAGCCGTTCGAACCGCGCGAATTGCTGCTGCGGCTCGGCAATATCCTGAAGCGCACGCTGGTCGTCGAGGCCGCGCAATCCGGCACGCGGCCGGACTTCGTCCGGTTCGGCCCCTTCATCTACGGTCTGGCGCGCGGCGAATTGCGCAAGGGCGAGGAGACCATCCGCCTGACCGAGCGCGAACGCGAGATCCTGACCGCGCTGGCGGAACGCCCCGGCGAAGTCGTGCCACGCGAGGAGCTGGCCGCGCAGGGCTCGGCCGCCAACGACCGCACCGTCGATGTCCAGATGAACCGGCTGCGCCGCAAGATCGAGCGCGACCAGACCGACCCGCTCTACCTCCAGACCGTGCGCGGCGTCGGCTACAGGCTGGTGACGGACCGCTCGTGACGCCGCTGCAACCTGGCAGGAAAGGCCCATCCGCGCCGCGCTCCGTCGCGCGCGGGTTTGCGCGCGCTTTTGCCGGGCTGGAAAGGGCCCTGGAACGCCTCGGCAAGGCCGCGCGACCGACGATCAAGCGCATCGGCCGGCCCTTCCAGGTCATCGCGCGCTATATGCCGAAGGGGCTTTATCCGCGCGCGCTCGTCATCGTCATCGCGCCGGTCGTGCTGCTGCAATCGGTCATCGCCTATGTCTTCATGGAGCGGCACTGGCAGACCGTGACACAGCGCCTGTCCTCGGCCGTCTCGGCCGACATCGCCATGCTGATCGATGTCTACGAGAGCTATCCGCAGGACGCCGACACCGCGACGCTGTCGCGCATCGCCGCCGAGCGGCTCGGCATGGACCTCGACATCATCCCCGATTCCGACCTGCCGGCGCCGGGCCCGCGCCCCTTCTTCTCGCTGCTCGACAACGCGCTCTCGACCGAGCTCAGCCAGCAGGTCGCCCGCCCCTTCTGGCTCGACACGGTCGGCCGCTCCAGCCTGATCGAGATCCGCATCAAGCTCGGCAAGGACGTGATGCGCATCCTGACGCGGCGCAACTCGGCCTATGCCTCGAACAGCCATATCTTCCTGCTCTGGATGATCGGGACGTCGCTGATCCTGCTCACCATCGCGGTGCTGTTCCTGCGCAACCAGATCCGCCCGATTCTCAAGCTCGCCGATGCGGCCGAAGCCTTCGGCAAGGGACGTGACGCCGATTTCAGGCCACGCGGCGCCCGCGAGGTCCGCCGTGCCGGCAATGCCTTCATCGAGATGAAGCGGCGCGTCGAGCGTTCGATCGGCGAGCGCACGACGATGCTCAACGGCGTCAGCCACGACCTGCGCACCATCCTCACCCGCTTCAAGCTCTCGCTCGCCCTGATGGAGCGTTCCTCGGAGATCGAGGCGCTGGAGAAGGATGTCGACGAGATGAGCCGCATGCTCGAGGACTATCTCGCCTTCGCCCGCGGCGATGCCGGCGAGACGGCGGTCGAGACCGACATCCGCTCTTTGCTTGAGGAGCTGAAATCCGATGCCGAACGGCAGGGCCACCAGACCGAGCTGACGGTGGCGGGCGATCCGCTGGTCGTGATCCGTCCGGACGCCTTTCGCCGGCTGCTGACCAACCTCGTCTCCAATGCCGCCCGCTACGGCGACCGCATCGCGATTCGCGCGACGCATGATGCCCGCTACCTGATCGTGATGATCGACGATGACGGGCCAGGCATCCCGCCGGATCAGCGCGAGGATGTCTTCCGCCCCTTCTTCCGGCTCGACGAGGCTCGCAATGTCGATGGCGGCGGCACCGGCCTCGGCCTCGCCATCGCCCGCGATATCGCCCGCGCCCATGGCGGCGACATCATGCTCGGCGATTCGCCGCTCGGCGGTTTGCGGGCGACCGTCCGGCTGCCGGTCTAGGATCGGTCTCAGCCGGCGCCGATCGGCGCGAGCGCCGGCAAGCGCGCCACCGCATAATCGATGAAGGCCCGCACGCGCGGCGACGGCGCCCGGCCGCCCGGCACAACAAGCTGGACGGGCAGCGGCGGCGGCTCGAATTCGGGGAGCAGCCGCACCAACGCTCCCGACGCGAGATCATCCGCCGCCTGATAGGACAGCACCCGCGCCAGACCACGCCCGGCCCGCGCCGCGATCAGCACCGATTCGACCTCGTTGACGATCAGGCGGGGCGTCAGCACGACCGCGCTGCCCGAGCGCGGCCCGCCGAAGCGCCAGGTCAGCGTCTGGTTGGCGGCGACGCTGGCGATCGTCTCATGTGCCGAGATATCGGCCGGACGCTGCAAAGGCGGGCAGTTGGCGAGATAGGATGGCGCGGCGACCAAGATGCGCCGGACCTCGCCGACCTTGCGCATCAGCAGGCCGGAGTTCGGCAAGGGCCCGATCCGGACGGCGAGCTGCAGGTCTTCCTCGATCAGGTCGAGATTGCGATCCGCCAGCACGAGCTCGATCTGCACCTGCGGGTAACGATCGAGAAACTCGTTCACCAGCGGCGTGACATGCCGCCGGCCGAAGGAGAGCGGCGCGGTGATGCGCAGAAGGCCGCTGATCGGTTCGGCCGCCGCGACGCCGAGCGCCGCCTCGTAATCAGCGAGCAGCCGCCGGGCCGTCGCGGCAAGCTCACGGCCGGCATCGTTCGGGGTCAGGCGCCGCGTCGTCCGCGCGATCAGCTGCGTCCCGACCCGCTCCTCCAGCCCGGCCAGCGCGCGCGTCACGGCCGGGCGCGACTTGCGCAGGCGTCGTGCCGCTCCGGCGAGGCTGCCGGCGTCGACGATCGCGACGAAGATCGCCAGCTCCTCGATCCGGTCCATACCATCGTTCCGAAAATTGAAATTCTGAGTTCAACCGATAGCAGGTTTCGGCCAATCGGCGAAACGATCATGATGCCCGGCAGAAGCAGGAGCATCACCATGCCATCGTCAGACATCATCCTCCACGGAACGCCCCTCTCGGGCCATGCCCACCGCGTCGAATTGCTGCTGCTCGCGCTTGGCCTGCCCTATCGCGCCGAGGAGGCCCCGGCCGATGTCCGGCGGAGCGATGCCTTCCGCAAGCTCAACCCGCTCGGCCAGATTCCCGTACTGCAGGACGGCGACCTCACCTTCGCCGACAGCAACGCGATCATGGTCTATCTGGTCCGGCGTTATGCTCCGGAGAGTGCCTGGTTGCCGCTCGATCCGGTTGATGCCGCCCATGTCCAGCGCTGGCTCTCGATCGCCGCCGGAGAGGTCATGCACGGCCCCTCGATCGCGCGCCTGATCACGCAGTTCGGCCTGAAGGACGACAAGGCCCGCGCGCAGCGGATCGCCGTCCGGCTGCTCGCCTTCATGGAAGAGCATCTGGCGGCGCGCGCCTATCTCGCCACCGAGCACCCGACGATCGCCGACCTTGCCTGTTATTCCTATGTCGCACATGCGCCCGAAGGCGGCATCTCGCTGAAGCCCTATCCGGCCGTGCGGAACTGGCTCGCGCGCATCGAGGCCCTGCCCTTCTTCAAGCCGATCCCGCCTTCGCCCCTTCCCGCAGAGCTCGACGACGATGCTGCCTGACGGCCCTTTCCATGCCGGCGAACTGGCGGCGCAGGCGCTGGCCGGCGTCGCCGCTCGCGGTGCCGGCATTCGCGATTTCATGCCGGATCAGCACCGCATCTTCTTCGGGCAGCTCCCCTGGCTCTTCGCCGGTGTGCTCGACCGAGATGGCTGGCCCCTGGCGACGGTGCTGGCGGCCGAACCCGGCTTTGTCACAAGCCCCGGTCCGACCGCGCTGTCGGTCGCAGCCCTCCCTTCCAGGGATGATCCCGCCTTCGAAGCGCTCCGATCGGGCAGCCCCATCGGCCTGCTCGGGCTCGAATTCGAGACCCGCCGTCGCAACCGCGCCAATGGCCGGATCGAGACCATCGGCGCGGAAGGCTTCACGGTCTCGGTCGCGCAGAGCTTCGGCAATTGCGCGAAATACATCCAGGTCCGCAACCGGGTGCAGGATGGCACTGAGCCCGCCGCCTCGCCCATGGAGTCGTCCGGCCTCGATGCGCAGGCGCGGGCCTTGATCGCCGGGGCCGATACGCTCTTCATCGCCAGCGTCGCTGCGCCTGGGAGCGAACCCGGCGGCGTCGACATCTCGCATCGCGGCGGCCGCCCCGGCTTCGTCCGGATCGATGGCGACACGCTCACCATCCCGGATTTCACGGGCAACAACTACTTCAACACCTTCGGGAACCTGCTGCAGCAGCCACGAGCCGCGCTGCTCTTCGTCGATTTCCAGACGGGCACGCTGCTGCAATTGCAGGGCGAAGCGGAGATCCTCTGGCAGGGACCGGAACTGGCGCGGCTCGATGGCGCCGAGCGCCTGTGGCGCTTCCATGTCCGGCGCGGCTGGTGCCGGGCCCATGCGCTGCCGCTGCGCTGGTCGGCACCCGAGTTCGCGCCGCCCACCTTGCAGACCGGTCTCTGGTCGGCCGCGGCCTAGAGCGTTCTGATTTCACGCGGAAACACCTCGTCATTCCGGGCTTGGCCCGGAATCCATCGTAGAGCGCAGCGTCCTTCGATGGATTCCGGATCGGCGCCGCTGCGCGGCTTGTCCGGAATGACGGCGTGTTTCCGGGAAAACGAAGCGGACTCTAGAAGAGCCGCCCGCCGATCGGTACCTCGTGCCCCGGCCCGATCAGGACGACCTCGCCCTCGGCGTCCGGAATGCCCAGCGTCAGCACTTCCGACATGAACTTGCCGATCTGGCGCGGCGGGAAATTCACCACCGCGAGAACCTGCCGGCCGGGGAGATCCTCCGGCCGGTAGTGCTTGGTGATCTGCGCCGAGGATTTCTTGCGGCCGATCGTGCCGCCGAAATCGATCACGAGCTTGATTGAGGGCTTGCGCGCCTCCGGATAGGGCTCGGCCTCGACGATCGTGCCGACACGGATGTCGACCTTCAGGAAATCATCGAAGCCGATCTGGGCCGCAGGTTCGGAAGGCGTGCTCAAAATTCCGCCCACCCATCGTCGCGCGCATCAGGCCTCGGCGCCGTAGCGGCGCTGCCGCTGGAAGCCTTGGCGCGCGGAGCCGCCGGGCGCGGCGCCGCAGCGACGGCGGCCCGCATGGTCTGCGAGATCGCCTTGAGCTTTGCGACGTCGCCGCCAAGCTGGAAGCGCGCGACCAGAGAGGAAAGCCGGTCGGCTTCCTGCGACAGCGAATGCGCGGCAGCAGTCGACTGCTCGGCCATCGCGGCGTTCTGCTGGGTCGCCAGGTCCATCTCGCCGACAGCGGAATTGACCTCCTGGAGGCCCGAGGCCTGCTCCTGCGCGGCACCGGCGATCTCGGCGACCAGCGAGGTGACGCGGGTGATCTCGGAGGCCATGCGCTGCAGCGCACCGCCGGTCTGGCCGACCAGCGTGACGCCCTTCTCGACCTCGATGGTCGAGGCGTCGATCAGGGTCTTGATCTCCTTGGCAGCGGAAGCGGAGCGCTGTGCCAGCGCGCGCACTTCAGAAGCCACGACCGCAAAACCCTTGCCGGCGTCGCCGGCCCGCGCCGCCTCGACCGAGGCGTTGAGCGCGAGCAAGTTGGTCTGGAAGGCGATCTCGTCGATGACACCGACGATCTGCGAGATTTCCTGGGCCGATTTCTCGATGCCGCCCATCGCCGTCACCGCGTCGCGGACGATGCTGGTCGACTGCTCGGCCTCGGTCTTGACCTGTTCTGTCGCCTGGTTGGCGAGGCGCGCGCTTTCCGCTGTCTGGCGGACCGTGGCGGTGAGTTCGTCGAGCGCCGTCGCGGTCTCCTCGCCCGAGGAGGGCTGCTGCTCGGTCCGGCTGGCGAGATCATCGGCCGCCTGGCTGATCTCGGTCGAGCCCGCCTTCATGCTCTCGGTATTGGTCGCGATCTGGCGCATCGCATCCTGCAGCTTGGCGATGGCGCCGTTGAAGTTGTCCTTGAGCTTGACGTATTCGGCCGAGAAAGCGTCCTCGATCCGGTAGGTCAGGTCGCCATCCGAGAGGTGCTCCAGCCCCTGGCCGAGAGCCAGCACCACGTCGGCCTGCACGCGGGCATGCTCGGCGCGGTCGGCCTCGTTGCGCCGTCGTTCGCCATCGGCGGCGCTGCGGTGGCCGGCGGCCTCCTCTTCCATCCTGAGCTTGTCGGTCTCCATCGCCTCCTTGGCTAGCGCTGCATCGCGGAAGACGACCAGCGTGCGCGCCATCGCGCCGATCTCGTCGGGCCGTTCCTGATGCGCGATCGTGGTGTCGAGCTGGCCCGCGGCCAGCCCCTCCATCGAGCCACGCAGCGATTGCAGCATGCCGGAGGCGCGGCGGCTGAGGATGATGACGAGGCCGAGCATAACGAGGCCGAGCGGCACCAGCACCTTGGCGACGCCGCCGACCATGCTCATGAAGGCCGCATCGACATCCTGGACATGCAGGCCGGAGCCCACCACCCACTGCCATTGCGGGATGCCGATGATGTAGGAAATCTTGAGCGAAGGCTCCTTGTCGCCGGCCTTGAGCCAGCCATAGTCGACGAAGCCCTCGGTCTTCGCCTTCGCCAGCGCGACCATCTCCTGGACGAAGAACTTGCCGTCCGCGTCCTTGAGCGGCTTCATGTCCGTCGACTGGATCTTCTTGTTTGCGTGCAGGACGCTGATGCCGTCGTAATCGATGAGGAAGTAATAGTTACCGCTGTCGAAGCGCGCGCTGCCGAGCGCATCCATCGCCAGCTTCCTGGCGTCCTCGTCCTTCAGCTCGCCGCTCTGGACCCGGGCCAGATAGCCCTTGACCGTCGTCGCCGCGGCTTCGACCGCATTCTTCATCTCGGCCCGCTTGAGCGTGATCATCTCGTTGCGGGCGGCATTCAGCGTATAGCCGACGCTGCCCATGGCGATCAGCACGGCCAAGGCCGCGATCAGGCCGAAGGAACGGCTGATCGAAAGGGTCGCAAGCTTCCTGGTGAACGACATTCGCGTATCCTGCGCGATGGGGGAATTCCCCTCATTCGCGCAGGATTGGCTAAGACACGCTTAACGTTGGCGCAGTTTCGCCACATTTTGTCGCAGACGGCGTGAGGAACCCGTTGGGCACTCAGATCGCCGGTGCGTAATCCTCGTTGTCCTCGCCGCGCTCGGAGGCCCGTTCGCGCCGGCGCGCCTTCAGAGGCCGCCCGGAGCAGATCGCCCGCGCCAGCCCGCGGAACGGCGCTGTCAGCCGGTGGACGTCCTCGACGCGGGCCATGATGCGCCCGGCCGTCTTCAGCTCACGATCGAGCCGCGCCATCGTCTTCGACAGCTCTGGCTCGTCGTCGTCGAGCCAGGCTTCGGAGACGCGCGCCATCAGCAGAACCGCGCCCTGCACCCGCAGGTGACCCAAAGCATCCTCGGTCGGGATGCCGGCCGAGGCCAGCATGTAGCGCCAGGAATTGACGGCGCCGCGGTTGAGCGCCGCCAGCGCCAGCGGATCGCGGCGAATGACCGGCGCGATCTTGCGCAAGGCCGCCTTGTAAGGCGCCATCGCATCGAGCCGGCGCATCACGAGGTCGAACAGCCGCTCCTTGACCGGCTCGCCGGCGAGGTCGTCCGAGGAGCCCGCCAGAACGGCATCGTCGACGATGCGGGTCACGCCGCCGAGCATGGCGAGCTTGGACGGGAACAGCCCGCGCAACTGCGCGAGCGTCAGCCCCGCCTCGGCCGCGATATCCGGCAGCTCGATCTGGTCCCAGGGTCGCTCGGTGGCGAGCTTCATCAGCGCATCGACGGCGCGACGGCGTGGATCGGCCGCGGGAGGCGCCGCCTCGGGCGGGGTGGAAACGGGTTTGCGGGCCATGGGGCAGCTCCTCTCGCTTCGCAATGAGCGGAGGTTAAGCCGCTATCGTGGCGGACGGAAGGCTGTTCAGCCAGAGAGCTCGCCGGCGCGACGTTTGGCAGCAGCCACCGCCTTCTTCATCAGCGGCTTCATGCCGTCCTCGGCCATCAGGACCTCGAGCGCCGCTGCAGTGGTCCCGCCCGGCGAAGTCACGTTCTGGCGCAGCGTGCCCGGCGGCAGCGGCGACTGGAACAGCAATTCGCCGGCTCCCTCCACAGTCGCCCGCGCCAGGCGCTCGGCGACATCGGCCGGCAGGCCGGCTTCCTTGCCGGCAGCGGCGAGACACTCGACGAGATGGAAGACATAGGCAGGTCCCGAGCCCGACACGGCCGTCACCGCATCGATCAACCCCTCGTCGTCGAGCCATTCGACCTTGCCGATGCTGCCGAGCAGGGCATCGGCGATGGCGCGCTGGGCGACGTTGACGCCCTTGCCGGGGGCAGCCGCAGTGGCACCGCGCTGCACGGCGGCTGGCAGGTTCGGCATGGCGCGGATGATCGCGCCGGCATTGGGCAGGCGCGCCGCGAGATCGCCCAGCGTCTTGCCGGCGAGTATCGAGATCAGCAACGTCCGGGGATGGATGAAGGCCTGCACCGCAGGCGCAGCCGTATCGAGCATCTGCGGCTTGGTCGCGAGCACGACGACATCGGCGGCGGGAATGTCCTTGGCGGATGGATTGAGCCGCATGCCCTTGTCGTTGGCGAGCGCGACCATCTCGTCCGACGGCTTGGGATCGATCAGGCTGATCCCCTTCGGATCGATGCCGATGCGGAGCCAGCCCTCCAGCATCGCGCCGCCCATCTTGCCGGCACCGATGAGGACGAGCGATTGCGGAAGGGAAGCGGTCATGGCGGCCTCATAGGCTTGGCGCGTCGCGGGCCCCTGCCCGGACGCTCACGGCCGAGAGCCTTCCCGTCCCACAGCCGCCCGGTCAAGCCCGCCCGTTGAGAATCCGCGGCTCAGGCCTCGCCGACCGTCTCCAGGATCGCGCCCTCCATGCCTTCCTTCGCGGTCTTTCCGGCCCAGACGACGAACTGGAAGGCCTGATAATAGCGCTCGCAGGCCTCGACCGCAGCCTTGACCAGCGCGATCGCCTGCTCCTCGGTCGGCTCGGCCCCGCCTGAAAGCAGCAGGGCGTGGCGGTACATCACCACGCTTTCGCTGCTCCAGAGGTCGAAATGGCCGAGCCAGAGCTGCTCGTTGACGAGGCTGACCAGCTGCAGCACCTCGCTGCGCCGCCGCTCCGGCACCTTGAGGTCGAAGGCGCAGGCGATGTGCAACGCTTCCACCTCGGCGAGCCAGGTGATCGCGACATGGTATTCCGACCAGCCGCCGGTCACGGAGACCGAGAGCTCATCCTCGCTGTCGCGATCGAATGACCAGTCGTTGAGGGCGGCAAGGCGTTCAAACAGGTCAAGCGGGTTGGAAGGCCGATCCAGCTCGGCATCCATATCGAGGTCCATCATGCCCTAGGGTCCACCTTCCGGAGCGAAAGGCTCCGGCGCGTTCGAGAACAGGAACACGGCGACTGGAAAGCCGAAGGAACGCAACACACCTCCGGAGCCCCTCTGAAGGAGGCGCTCCCATCCGGCGCGGCAGGACGAATCCGCCCGACGAATCAATTCTTTCCACCGACGATAGCGCAGGCGCTGTGACGCTCCCAACACGGCGCCAAGCTCCGCGGATTCGGCCGGCGAGCTCAATCCCCCAACGGGGCTGTCCACAGCACATGGTTGTGGACATAACCTGAGGGCAATCGGGGACCGCTTTTGAAGCAACCCCGGCCCGTTCTCAGGCCTTGCCGAGCTTTTCCTCCAGCGCCTTCAGCCGCGCAGCGAGCTTGTCGTTCTCCTCGCGGGCGATCAGCGCCATCTCGCGCACCGCCTCGAATTCCTCGCGGGTGACGACGTCGAGATCGCGCAGCAGCCGCTCGATCTGGGTCTTCACCACCGTCTCGACCTCGCGCCGCACGCCCTGCGCCGCACCGGCGGCATCCGTGGCGAGGCGGGCGATATCGTCGAGGATACGGTTTCCGGGGTTGACCATGGTTCTCTCCCTTAAGGCGCGAAACGCTCTGGAGACAGCCTATAGGCAGCGCGGGCAGGACCCGCAATTGCGACCGGTTGTCGGGCTTGCCCGCGGCGCGCCGGCGCGATCACATGCGCAACCGCCCGGAGGACTAGCGCCATGGCCCTGCATTTCACGCCCGCCGAATTCGCCCGCCGCCGCGAAGCCCTGCTGGCCGCGATGCAGAAAGATCGTCTCGATGCCCTCTTCCTGTTCCAGCAGGAATCGATGTTCTGGCTCACGGGATACGACACTTTCGGCTTCTGCTTCTTCCAGTGCCTTGTGGTCAAAGCCGACGGCACCATGGCGCTGCTGACCCGCTCTGCCGATCTCCGGCAGGCGCAACAGACCTCAAACCTCACCGATATCCGCATCTGGAAGGACGGCCGCGACGCCGATCCCACAATCGACCTGCTCGCTCTGAGCCGCGATCTCGGGCTCGCCGGCCAGCGCATCGGCGTGGAGTTCGAATCCTACGGCCTCGTCGCATCCAACTATCGCAAGCTCGAAGCCCGCTTCGCCGGCCAGGCCGATCTCGTCGACGCCTCGTTGATCGTCACGCGCCTGCGCGCCGTGAAATCGGCCGAGGAAATCACCTATGTCAGGCGCGCCGCCGTGCTGGCCGATGCCGCCGACCACACGGCGCTGGCGGCGATCCGGGCCGGCGCTGATGAAGGCGAAATCCTCGCCGCCCAGCATAATGCGATCTTTGCCGGCGGCGGCGACTATCCCGCCAACGAATTCATCATCGGCTCCGGCCGCGACGCCTTGCTGTGCCGCTACAAATCCGGCCGACGCCGGCTGGATGCCACCGACCAGATCACCCTCGAATTCGCCGGCACCGACCGGCACTACCATGTCGCCGCGATGCGTACCGTGGTGGTAGGCGAGCCGCGTCCGCTGCACCGCCCCTATCACGCCGCCGCCCGCGACGCCCTGCTCGCCTGCGAGGCCGAGCTGAAGCCCGGCCGCACTGCGGGCGACGTCTTCGCCGCCCATGCCCGCGTCTTCGACGAGCACGGCCTTTCACAGCACCGACTCAATGCCTGCGGCTATTCGCTGGGCGCCAAATTCACCCCGTCCTGGATGGACTGGCCGATGTTCTACGAGGCCAATGACTGGCCGATCGTGCCGGGCATGGTGATGTTCGCCCATATGATCCTGATGGATTCCGCCAGCGAGACCGCGATGTGCCTGGGCCGCACCTATCTCGTCGGCGAAGACGGCGCCGAGGCGCTCAACCTGCCCGATCTGGACCTCGTCATCCGTTGAGCCTAGAACAGCGGCGCAGGGAATCTCGAAGCGGTCCACAGCCCGAAGGGCGGGAGGCGTCATGATCAACCGTTTTAGCGGCCTCGTTCTGGGGCCGGTTTTCGCGCTGGCGCTCGCCGGCTGCCAGGAAACCACCCAGACCGCGGCCCGTCCGCGCGTCGATGCGCCGGGCGTCCCCGTCTCGGTCCAGAGCATCTCCGGCGCGCCGGAAAACGTCACCGCCAGCTTCGCCGGCCTGCTCGGTGAGGCCGCCGCCGAGCGCAAGATGGAGATCGTTCCCGGCAACAAGCCGGCGCGGTTCCGCGTCAAGGGCTACCTCACGGCACAGCCGACCGAGGACGGCCAGACCTCGCTTGCCTTCGTCTGGGATGTCTATGATTCGACCAAGCAGCGCGCCCAGCGCGTGCAGGGCGAGAGCATCGGCAAGCGCAGCGGCGGCTCCGATCCCTGGGCCGGCATCGACCAGACGATCGTCGCCAAGGCGGCCTCCGACTCGATGGACGCGATCGCGGGCTTCCTCGTGACCACACCCGCCGTCGAGACGCTCAAGGTCGAGGACAAGGTCGGCAAACCCGCGAAGCCGGGTACCCGTGTTGCCGCGACGGATCCGAAGAAGAGCTGAGGCGACGACGTTGGGGCCCGCTGTGCGGCGACGCTGCGGCAGTGGTTTCCGGGTCACGGCGCAGCACCCTGCGCTTTTTGATCGCCGATATTGCACTGCAGCGGTCGACTCCATCGGACCGCGCTGTTAAGAGCCGTTCGAATTGAGCCGGCAATGCCGGCCCCCTGCTCAGCCTTGATGCAACGGTGCGCTACGGCATGGCCTCTCACTTCAAAGTCGTCGCCGGCAACTCCAATCGTCCGCTGGCCGAGGCGATCTGCAACCATCTCAGCATTCCCCTCGCCAAGGCATCCGTCCGGCGCTTCGCCGACATGGAGGTCTTCGTCGAGATCCAGGAGAACGTGCGCGGACAGGATGTCTTCATCATCCAGTCGACCTCGTTCCCGACCAACGACCACCTGATGGAATTGCTGATCATCACCGATGCGTTGCGCCGCTCCTCGGCGCGCCGCATCACGGCGGTGATCCCCTATTTCGGCTATGCCCGTCAGGACCGGCGCGCCTCGGGCCGCACCCCGATCTCGGCGAAGCTCGTCTCCAACCTGATCACCCATGCCGGCGTCGACCGCGTGCTGACGCTCGATCTCCATGCCGGCCAGATTCAGGGCTTCTTCGACATCCCGACCGACAACCTGTTCGGCGCCCCGCTGATGGCGCGCGATATCAAGGACCGGCTGGAATGGAAGAACGCCATGGTCGTCTCGCCGGATGTCGGCGGCGTAGTCCGGGCGCGCGCGCTCGCCAAGCGCATCGACGCCCCGCTCGCCATCGTCGACAAGCGCCGTGACCGGCCGGGCGAATCCGAGGTCATGAACATCATCGGCTCGGTCGAGGGCCGCTCCTGCATCCTGATCGACGATATCGTCGATTCCGGCGGCACGCTGGTGAACGCGGCCGACGCACTGCTCGAGCAGGGCGCCAAGGAAGTCTTCGCCTATATCACCCATGGCGTGCTCTCCGGCGGCGCGGTCGCCCGCATCGCCTCGTCCAAGCTCAAGGAGCTGGTGATCACCGACTCGATCATGCCGACCGAGGCCGTGAAGGTCGCCCGCAACATCCGCGTCATCTCGATCGCCGGCCTGATGGGTGAAGCCATCGAGCGCACCGCGAGCGAGACCAGCGTGTCGAGCCTGTTCGACTGAGAGGTTCCGGCTTGGGTAACTCCCGCGCCCTCGTCCTGTTCTCCGGCGGCCAGGACTCCACCACGACTCTGGCCTGGGCGCTTGACCGCTTCGATGCGGTCGAGACGATCGGCTTCGACTATGGCCAGCGCCATCGCGTCGAGATGGAATGCCGCGAGACGATACGCGCCAGGCTGCCAGACTTGTCCGCCCGATATGCCGAGCGGCTCGGCCCCGACCATGTCGTCGATCTCAAGGCGCTCGGCGCGATCTCCGAGACCGCCCTCACCCGCGAGACCGAGATCGCTTTTGCCGAGACGGGCCTGCCCTCGACCTTCGTGCCCGGCCGCAACCTGATCTTCCTGACCTTCGCCGCCGCGCTGGCCTATCGCCGCAACCTCAGGCACGTCGTGCTCGGCGTCTGCGAGACCGATTATTCCGGCTATCCCGATTGCCGCGACGACACGATCAAGGCGATGCAGGTGGCCCTGAGCCTCGGCCTCGACCGCAGGCTGGTGCTGCACACGCCCCTGATGTGGCGCGACAAGGCGCAGACCTTCGCGCTGGCACGCACCATCGGCGGCCAGGCCCTGCTCGATCTCGTGATCGAGGACAGCCATAGCTGCTATCTCGGCGACAGGACGACCCGGCATGGCTGGGGCTATGGCTGCGGCCGTTGCCCGGCCTGCGATTTGCGATCAAAAGGCTTCGCGGCCTATCTCGCAGCTCCTGATGACAGCGGACTTGACCTATGACCCGTGACCGCCAGCGCCTGACAGAGGGCGTGATCGCCCTCGTCCTGTTCGGCCTGACCATTCCCGCCGCCAACTGGATGATCGGCAATGCCGGCGCGGTCTGCGTGCCGAACGGTCCCTGCCTCGTCCCGGTCTGGCCGGGCGTGATGGCGCCGAGCGGTGTCCTGATGGTCGGCCTTGCCCTGGTCCTGCGTGACATCGTCCAGCGTCGCCTTGGCCCGCTCGCCGGTCTCGGCGCCATCGCGGTCGGCACCCTGATCTCCGCGATGCTCGCCCCGCCGGCCATCGTGCTGGCCTCGGTCGCGGCCTTCCTGCTGTCGGAGCTCGCCGATTTCGCGGTCTACACGCCCCTGCAGCGCCGGCGCTTCGTCACGGCCGTCTTCGCCTCCAGCGCGATCGGTCTCGTCGTCGACAGTCTGGTCTTCCTGCATCTCGCTTTCGGCAGCCTCGACTTTCTCGCCGGCCAGATCATCGGCAAGGCCTGGATGGTGCTGCTCGCCTTGCCGCTGATGCATCTCCTGCGCCGCCGCGACGAGCGGCTGGGCCTGATCGCCGCCTGATTCCAGGTATCGCACCACCGCGTAAAGTTTGAGGCGTCGCCTCAATCTGACCTTAAGGCATTTGCGCCAGGATCGGGGTTCTTCGACGAGCACTCTGTCGGGAACTCCGTGACCAGACCTTCGGGCCGCCTGCAGGCGCTGCAGAACGATATTCTTGAAGATATCGCGCGCGGCGAGCCTCTGATCGCATGCATGGAGCGCCTGTGCCGTCGCGCCGAGGCGATCTCGCCCGGCGTCATCTGCTCGGTTGTGGCCGTCGACGACCTGCGCTGCCTCCAGCCTCTCGCCTCCCCCAGCCTGCCAGCCCAATATGCGAGCCGCATCAAGGGACGGCCCGCTGGCCCCGATGTCGGCTCCTGCGGAACCGCAATCCATCGCGGGGAGCCCGTCGAAGTCACCGACATCGCCACCGATCCGCTCTGGCGGGACTATACGGACCTCGCTCTGCCGCTCGGCCTGCGCGCCTGCTGGTCGACGCCGATCAAGGCGCGCGACGGGCGGGTCGTCGGCGCCTTCGCCTTCTATTTCAGGACGCCTCGCCGTGCACGAACGCTCGAACGCCAGATCGTCGCGACCTGCGTCCATCTCTGCGCCATCGCCATCGAGCATGACGAGGTCCGCACCCGGAATCACCGCCTCGCCTATTTCGATACGCTGACGGGGCTGCCGAACCGCAGCCAGTTCAACGGCGCCATCGCGGAGATGAGCGCAGCCGGCCGCCGCTACGGGTTGATGCTGATCGACATCGATCATCTCAAGACGGTCAATGACACGCTGGGCCACGCCGCAGGGGATGCCCTGATCGCCGTGGTCGGCCGGCGGCTCGACCTCGCGCTGGCCGGTTGCCTCACCTGCCGGATCGGCGGCGACGAATTCGCCGTTCTCGTCCCCGATTGCAGGGAACCGGCGCGTATGCGTGCCTTCGCCTCGGCCGCGATGGCGGCGGTCGCGGTTCCGTTCGACCATGACGGCCACAGCCTCGTGCCGGGCATTACCATCGGCGGGGTCATCGCCGGCGAGGATGGCCAGGACACCGTCACGCTGCGGCAGAACGCCGACCTCGCACTCTACCACGCGAAGGAAACCCGGCGCGGCCGCTATGTCCGCTTTCGCAGGCAATTGCGCAGCGCGATGATGCATCGCATCCGCGCCCGCCGGGATGTCGCAGGGGCCCTCGGCGACGACCGGATCATCCCCTATTACCAGCCGGTCATCCGCCTCGACACCAACGAGGTCGTCGGCCTCGAGGCTCTGGCCCGGATGCGCCTCGACGACGGCCGCATCATCGCTGCCGGCGAGTTCCAGGATGCCCTGCGCGACCCGAAGATCGCCCATCGCACCACGACCCAGATGCTGGCGGCGGTCGCCGGCGACATGGCCGAGTGGCGCGCGAGCGGCCTGAATTTCCAGCATGTCGCGGTCAACGTCACCTCGGCCGACTTCCAGAAGGGCGACCTCGTCCAGCGCGCCACCCGCACGCTGGAGAAGGCCGGTGTGCCGCTGCAACAGCTCGTGATCGAGGTCACCGAACAGGTCTTCATGGGCGGGCGCAAGGACGGCGTCGCGCGCACCATGGAAGCGCTGCGCGCCAATGGCTCGCCGGTCGCGCTCGACGATTTCGGCACCGGCTTCGCCTCCCTGACCCATCTGCTCGATTTCCCGATCGACATCATCAAGATCGACCGGTCCTTCGTCGGCTCGATCGATAGCGGCGCCCGCAGCGAGATCATCATCGAGGCCCTGCTGACGATGACCCGCCGCCTCGGCATGAAGATCGTCGCGGAGGGCATCGAGAAGCAGGCGCAGGCCGAGCGGCTCAGCGAAATGGGCTGCGGCCTCGGCCAGGGCTACCTCTATTCGCCGCCGGTTCCGGCCTCGATCATCCGCGAATGGCTGCAGCGCTTCGCCGAGCCCGTCCAGGCGACCGCCCCCATGCGCGGCCCTGTCGCCAACGCCGCCTGAGCCGGGCTTGAGATCGCGGCGGTTTTCGCCTATGAGCACCGCAGCGTTCGGCTGACACCCTTGGAGGCTCTGAACGCACCATCCGATGGCCGCCACGAGGCGGCCTTGTCATTTACAAGTCAAGGACATCCAACATGACCGCCGTGAAGCAAATCGAGGCTTCGGCGCGCGCACAGGTCGGCAAGGGGGCCGCCCGTGCTGTTCGCCGCCAGGGCCAGACGCCTGCCGTGATCTATGGTGCGGGGGCTGCCCCCGAAGCCATCGCGCTCGACGCCAACAAGACCCGCCAGCTGATTTTCGGCGGCCACTTCCTGACCACGATCTTCGAGATCAGCGTCGCCGGTAAGAAGCAGCGCGTCATTCCGCGCGATTACCAGCTCGACCCGGTCAAGGATTTCCCGATCCATGTCGACTTCCTGCGCGTCGCCAAGGGCCAGACCGTCACGGTCCAGGTTCCGGTTCACGTCACCGGTCAGGAAGCCAGCCCCGGCGTCAAGAGCGGCGGCCTGGTCCAGATCATCGAGCACGCCCTCGAAGTCACCGTCGAGCCGGACAGCATCCCGGATTCCATCGACATTTCGGTTGCCGGCCTGAACATCGGCGACTCCGTCCATGCCGACGCGATCAAGCTCCCGGCCGGCGCCAAGCTCTCCATCGGTGCTGACGCCACGATCGTCACGGTCTCCGCCCCGACCGTCGAGGTCGAGCCCGAGGTTACCGAGACCGAGGAAGCCGCGCCTGAAGCCAAGGCCTGATGAAACGGCGCCAGCCGGCGCCGCTTTCACCTGGAACGCTCACGAGACGGCCGGGTTTCCCGGCCGTTTTGCTATGGCATCGAATCGGAAAGCGGTTCTCGGCCTTCGGGCAGATCCGGTGCCGAACGAACAAGTCTGCGGAGCTCCGCCATGCTGATTTTCGCCGGCCTCGGCAATCCCGGCGCGCGCTATGCCCGCAACCGCCACAATATCGGCTTCATGGCCCTTGGCGAGATTGCGCGTCTGCACCGTGCCTCGCCCTGGCGCACCCGGTTCCAAGCCGAGGCCTGCGAAGCGACGGTCGGGACCGAGAAGGTCATCCTGCTCAAGCCGCAGACCTACATGAACGAGTCGGGCCGCGCGATCGGCGAGGCCGCACGCTTCTTCAAGGTCGCTCCGGCCGATATCGTCGTCTTCCATGACGAGCTCGACCTCGCGCCCGCGAAGCTGCGCGTCAAGCTCGGCGGCGGCAATGCCGGGCATAACGGCCTGCGCTCGACGACGGCTGCGATCGGCAACGACTATCGCCGCGTGCGGATGGGCATCGGCCATCCCGGCCTGAAGGAACTGGTGCACAGCTACGTGCTGAACGATTTCGGCAAGGCCGAGCAGCCTTGGGTCGAGGATCTCTGCACGGCCTGTGCCGACCACGCGGCCCTGCTCGCCGCCCATGACGATGCCGGCTTCCAGAACAAGGTGCATCTCTTCATGGATGCGCGTGGCCACGCCAGCGTCAAGCGGCTCGGCGAGAAGGCGGACGATTGAGCGGGTCTCCTCCGCCGGCAGCCACCTTGTGTTTATCTCCACCCCCCGCCAATAAGGCGCGAACGATTTTCAGGCCGCCGGGCGGAAACGCAGCGAGGCCATAGAACGGAACAGGCGATCATGGGTTTCAAATGCGGTATCGTCGGCCTGCCGAATGTCGGCAAGTCGACCCTCTTCAACGCACTGACGCAGACGGCGGCGGCCCAGGCCGCGAACTATCCCTTCTGCACGATCGAGCCGAATGTCGGTGACGTCGCCGTGCCTGACGAGCGGCTGGAGAAGCTCGCCGCCATCGCCGGCTCCAAGGAGATCATCCCGACGCGGCTGACCTTCGTCGACATCGCCGGGCTGGTGCGTGGCGCCTCGCGCGGCGAAGGGCTCGGCAACCAGTTCCTCGCCAATATCCGCGAATGCGACGCCATCGCCCATGTCGTGCGCTGCTTCGAGGATGGGGACATCACCCATGTCGAGGGCCAGGTCGCCCCGATCAACGACATCGAGATCATCGAGACCGAGCTGATGCTGGCCGATCTCGAAAGCCTCGAGAAGCGCGTCCTGCCGCTTGAGAAGAAGGCCAGGACCGGCGACAAGGAGGCCAAGGAACTCGCGGACCTGATGAACCGCTGCCTCGCCCTGCTGCGCGAGGGCAAGCCGGCCCGCCTCGTCCAGGTCGCCGCCGACGAGCGCAGGACCTACGAGACGCTGGGCCTGCTCTCCTCCAAGCCCGTGCTCTATGTCTGCAATGTCGAGGAAGCAGCCGCCGATAAGGGCAATGCCTTCTCCGAGCAGGTGAAGGCCCGCGCGGCGGAAGAGAATGCTGTCGCCGTCGTGGTCTCGGCAAAGATCGAGAGCGAGATCGCCGTGCTCCCGGCCGCCGACCAGAAGGATTATCTGGAAGCCGTCGGCCTGGAGGAGCCGGGCCTGAACCGCGTGATCCGCGCCGGCTACAGCCTGCTCCATCTCGTCACCTATTTCACGGTCGGCCCGAAGGAGGCTCGCGCCTGCACAATCGAGAAGGGCACCAAGGGGCCGCAGGCCGCCGGCGTGATCCATACCGATTTCGAGAAGGGCTATATCCGCGCCGAGACCATCGCCTATGACGATTACATCGCCAACAAGGGCGAAACCGGTGCGCGCGAGGCCGGCAAGTTCCGCCTCGAAGGCAAGGAATACGTCGTCGCCGACGGCGACGTGCTGCATTTCCGCTTCGCCAACTGAGGGCCCTGCCGGCGATGTCGTATTTCGAGGATTTCGTCCCGGGGGCGAGCGCCCGATCGCGCAGCCTCGACGTCTCGCAGGACGACATCGTCGCCTTCGCCTCGCGCTACGACGCACAGGATTTCCATGTCGATCCGGAGGCCGCCAAGGCGAGCTTCGTCGGCCGCCTGATCGGCTCGGGCTGGCATAGCTGCGCGCTCTTGATGCGGCTGATGACAGAGGACTTCCTGCTCGACGCCGCCAGCATGGGCGCGCCGGGCATCGACGAGGTGAAGTGGCTGCGCCCGCTCCTCCCCGGCGACAGCGTCAATGCGCGGCGCACCGTTCTGGAAAGCAAGGCCTCGCGCTCGCGCCCCGAGATGGGTCTCGTGCGCTTCCGGCTTGAGCTCTTGAACCAGCGCGACGAGCCGATCCTGGAACAGACCAACTGGATCATGTTCGGCCGCAGGGGCTCCGGCATCGGCAAGCACCCGGCCGGCCCCTGGCTCGACCATGCGCCGGTCTATGAGCGCCCGCCCATCGAGAGCCCGCTGGAAGCGTCCGCCGAGCCGCCGGAGCCGCCGCGCTTCTTCGAGGAGCTTTCGGTCGGCGACAGCCACGAACTCGGCAGCTTCGTCTTCACGGCCGAGGAGATCGTCGCCTTCGCCCGCAGTTTCGATCCCCAGCCCTTCCACATGGACGAGGCAGCCGCGCGCAACAGCTCCTTCGGCCGGCTCGCCGCGTCCGGCTGGCACACGGCCGCGGTCTGGATGGCCTGCATGGTCCTGCATCGCAGGCGCCAGCTCGCGGTGGCGTCGGGCAGCCCCGCGCGCCTCGGCTCTTCTCCGGGCTTCAGGAACCTGCGCTGGACGAAGCCGGTCTTCGCCGGGGACCGCATCACCTATCATTCGCAGGTGATCGACAAGCGCGAGAGCGCCTCGCGCCCGCAATGGGGGCTGTTCTTCCACCGCAACACCGGCATCAACCAGCACGGCGAAGAGGTCTTCAGCTTCGACGGCTGCGTTTTCGTCGAGCGCAAGCCTCGCTGAGGATCACGCCCCGGACCGCACGGCTGCCTCGCGCGCGCGGCGCTGACGGAGCATGTCCGCGATGAACAGGCGCGACAGGGCATGATAGAGCGGCTCGCGCGAGACCAGCCGCGCCGTGCCGTAGCCCAGCATCGACACCGCCATCAGCGCCAGCACGTTCTCGTGGTTGCCCGTCATCTCCACGATGATGACGAAGGCCGTCATCGGCGCCTGGACGACGCCGGAGAAATAGGCCGCCATCCCCAGCACCGCGGCAAGGCCGATCGGAGAGCCCAGCAGGCTGCCGATGGTGCTGCCGAGCCCGGCACCGACCGACAGCGAAGGAGCGAACAATCCCCCCGGTATCCCGGACAGCGAGGAAGCGAGCGTCGCGACCAGCTTGCCCAGAAAGAAGCTGGCCGGAAGTGGCGTGCCTTCGATGGCGCTACGCGCTTCGGCATAGCCGGTTCCGAAGGTCGCGCCCCCGGTCAGGATGCCGACCAGCGCGACCAGGAGCCCCGCGCCCGCAGCGATAGCCAGAACCCGGCCGAGCGGCGTCGCGGCACGCAGGCGCCGGATGCGGCGCGTCAGCGTGACCATCACGCTGCTGAATCCGGCCCCCACCGCGCCGCCGACCACGCCGCAGACCAGGACGAGCAACCAGTCCCGTTTCACCTCGGCGGCGATCGCGACCACGCCGAAATAGGTGTAGTTGCCGACGAGCGCGATCGCGGCGATGCCCGCGATGATCACCGCCGACAGGACGATGCCGTTCGTGCGCGCCTGATAGGTCTTGCTCATCTCCTCGATGGCGAAGACGATGCCTGCGAGCGGCGTATTGAAGGCTGCGGCGATGCCGGCGGCTGAACCTGCGAGGATCAGCCCCCGCGCCTGCGCCATACCGCCCCAGCGCGCCGCCTGCAGCATGATCGAGGCGCCGACCTGGACGGTCGGCCCCTCGCGGCCGATCGAGGCGCCGCAGAACAGCCCGAGCACCGTCAGGACGATCTTGCCGGCAGCGATCCGCAGCGACAGGAAGCCGGCGCGCTCCGTGTCGTCGCGCAGGTGCCGCGCCGCGATCGCCTGGGGAATGCCACTTCCCTGGGAAGCCGGAACGAACCGGAAAGCGATCCAGGCGCAAAGAGCAAATCCAGCTGGAGTGACCAGCAGGGGCGCATACCGGAGCCATCCCTCGCGCCGGAAGGCTGCGCCGAACAGGTCCTGCGCTGCGTCGGCGAGCCCCGCGAAGGCCGCGCTGACGACGCCGATCGCCAACGCACCTGCCCAGAAAACCAGGCGCTGCTTCCAGAAACGCGGCGTGATGGCCAGGGCGCGGGAGCGCCTGAGCAGGGGAATTCTGGCGGCGCGGCGGTTCATCGCACTGGCCTTCGCGACAAGCTCCAAGGGTAGAGCTACGCTGTAACAGCCACGGGCGCGCTTGCCACCCCAGGGCAGCGCAGATCGCCGATGCCGGAGGCAGCCCGCCTCAGCCGACCTTGCCGTAGCCCGCGAATTTGGCGCCGACGCGCTCCATTTCGGCGGCGTCGAGGATGACCGGCTCGATCCCCGCCGCGAGGATGTCGAGATACTGCCCGGCCAGATTCTCGACTTCGGCGACGATGGTATGCGCGCCCGCGAGCGTCTGGCCGAGCGCGATCACGCCGTGATTGGCGAGCAGCACGGCCTTGCGCCCGTCGAGCGCCTTAACCGCATTCTCGGCAAGCTCGGGCGTGCCGAAGGTCGCGTACGCGGCACAGCGCACATCGGCCCCGCCGCAAAGCGCGATCATGTAGTGAAAGGCCGGGATGCCGCGCCGCGCCGAAGACAGGGCCGTGGCGCGCGGCGAATGAGTGTGCACGATCGCCTGCGCATCCGGGCGCGCCCGGTAGATCGCGACATGGAAAGGCCATTCGGAGGACGGCTTGCGGCTGCCATTCAGGATGGTGCCGTCCAGCCCGAGATGGATCAGGTCTTCAGGCTTCGTCTGCGCGTAAGGCAGGCCCGACGGCGTGATCAGCAGGCCGTCGCCGAAGCGAGCGGAGACATTCCCCGATTTCGAAGGACAGAAACCGGCCCGGTCGATCGCCTGCGCGACCGAAACGATCTCCTGCCGCAGCTCCGTTTCGGTCATGCCGTGCCCCTGCCAGCCAGATCGGGAAAGAGTTGTGCGAGGCCGTCAGTGCTGGCCGCGCAGACGCCGCGCTCGGTGATGAGTCCGCTGACGAGCCGCGCCGGCGTCACGTCGAAGGCCGGGTTGGCCGCACCGCTGCCCGGCGCCACGACGCGCACGGTCCTGACCTCGCCGTCATCGGCAAGCCCTGAGAGATGCGTCACCTCGCGAGCCGCGCGCTCCTCGATCGGGATATCCGCGAGGCCGTCGCTGATGCCCCAGTCGATAGTCGGCGAGGGCAGCGCGACATAGAAGGGCACGCCGTTGTCATGCGCGGCGAGCGCCTTGAGATAGGTCCCGATCTTGTTGGCGACGTCGCCGCTCGCTGTCGTCCGGTCGGTGCCGACGATCGCCATGTCGACCTGCCCGTGCTGCATCAGATGGCCTCCGGCATTGTCGGCGATCACGGTATGCGGCACGCCATGAGAGCCGAGCTCATAGGCCGTCAGCGCCGCGCCCTGGTTGCGGGGCCTGGTCTCGTCGACCCAGACATGGACGGGAATGCCGGCATCATGGGCGAGATAGATCGGCGCCAGCGCCGTGCCCCAGTCCACCGTGGCAAGCCAGCCGGCATTGCAATGCGTGAGGATGTTGACCGGTTGCCCGGTGGGCTTTCGCGCCGCGATCTCCGCGATCAATGGCAGCCCGTGCTCGCCGATCGCACGGCACAAGGCGACGTCCTCGTCGCAGATCGCCCCGGCCTCCGCATAGGCCACCTCGGCACGCGCCGTCGCCGGCAGGCTTGCGAGAGCCCGGCCCATCCGCGCAAGCGCCCAGCGCAGATTGACGGCGGTTGGCCGCGTCGCGCCGAGCAGTACGAGTGCCGCTTCCAGTGCCGCATCCGAGGCATCCGTCCGCATCGCCAGCGCCACGCCATAGGCAGCCGTCGCGCCGATCAAGGGCGCTCCGCGCACGACCATGCTGCGGATCGCATCGGCCGCCTGCTCGGCGGAGCCCAGTGCCACGGTCTCGAAACGGAAGGGCAAGCGTGTCTGGTCGATCACGACCACGCGCCAACCGTCCTGCGCGAGCCAGATCGTCCGGTAAGGCTGGCCGTTGATCTTCATCCCGGCTCAATGCCCGCCGAACGAGACCAGCGTACGCACCGGCACACCGAGCCGCCGGATCTTGTCGGCGCCCCCCAGCTCCGGCAGGTCGACGATGAAGCAGGCCGCCACGACCTCGGCGCCAAGCCCTGCGAGCAGATTGACGGCTGCCTCCGCCGTGCCGCCGGTGGCGATCAGGTCGTCGACCAGCAGGACGCGCTCGCCCGGCTGCACCGCATCGCGATGGATCTCGATCTCGTCCGTGCCGTACTCGAGCGCATAGGTCGCGCGCAACGTCTCCAGCGGCAGCTTGCCCTTCTTGCGAACGGGAACGAAGCCGGCCGAGAGCTGGTGCGCCACCGCGCCACCGAGGATGAAGCCGCGCGCCTCGATCCCCGCGATCTTGGCGATCTTCAATCCGGCGAAAGGTTGCACCAGCTCGTCGACGGCCCGGCGGAAGGCCCGGGCATCGCCGAGCAGCGTGGTGAAGTCGCGGAAGACGATGCCGGGCCGGGGATAATCGGGGATCGCGCGGATGCTGTCGGCCAGGTTCATGGGCACCGTCTCGGAAACTATGGCGGACGCCTTGGTCCGACGCCGGGCCGGCTTCGTCAAGGGCGCCGTCATCACGCCGCCTTCAGGACGCGACCTGCGACGGCATCGAGCTTCGCCAGTAGGGCCGGATCACGGAAGGTCGGCGCTGTCACGATGGCGTTGTCGAGCGCGTTGTGGGAGCCGGCCGGGCACGGCTCGCGCTCGGCCGGGAAATCGGCGGCAAGCTGCGCCACGAGGCGCCGCGCCTTGTCTGCGTTCTCGTGCAGCACGGCGATGACCGAAGCGACATCGACGGCGCCGTGGAGTTCATGCCAGCAGTCGTAATCAGTCACCATCGCGACCGTGGCGTAGGTAATCTCGGCTTCGCGGGCGAGCTTGGCCTCGGGCATCGCGGTCATGCCAATCAGGTCGTAGCCGAGCCCGCGATAGGTCATCGATTCCGCATAGGTCGAGAATTGCGGCCCCTCCATCGTGACCAGCGTCCCGCCACGCACGAAGGGCAGGTCCTCGGCCTGCGCCGCCGCCGCGATCCGCGCCTGCAGGACCGGGCCGACCGGATGGGCGACGGAGACATGGGCGACGCAGCCCCGGCCGAAGAAGGAGTTCTCCCGCCGGCTCGTCCGGTCGACGAACTGGTCGACCAGCACGAACAGGCCGGGATAGAGCTCGGCCTTGTAGGAGCCGCAGGCCGAGAGCGAGACGAGATCGGTCACGCCCGCCCGCTTCATTACGTCGATATTGGCCCGGTAGTTGATCTCGGAAGGCGGGATCGCATGGCCGCGGCCATGGCGCGGCAGGAAGACGATCTTCGTTTCGCCCATGCGGCCGATCCGCAGGACGTCGGAGGGCTCGCCCCAGGGGCTTTCGATGCGCTCCTCGCGCAGGTCGGTGAGGCCCGGCAGATCGTAGATGCCCGATCCGCCGATGATTCCGAGAACGGCTTCGCTCATGGTCGATTTCCTCGAGAATCGAACCCGAAAGCGGAAGCCACTTTTCGGAAGGATTCGATGCGACAACAAATACGGGCGCGGAAAGGACCACCTTTCGATGACGGTCGCAACACAGTCTTGGCCACGCGCGATATTCCACAGCGCCTCCGGCCGGGAGAACTCCAACAAAAAAGGCCCCTGCCGTGACTTATACCCAATATTGACACAGTTATTGGTTCGGTGACAAAATCACCAAATATCACAATGGGTTAAGCGAGATGGGCATGCGATGTATGATTGCATCGTAATACATCGTTGCAGAAGGATGGCTGCGACTGCAGCCATCCTTGGCTTTATGACCTTTCTGCGCCGATAATCTTGCGAATAACCGTAGCGAATCCAGGGTCGAAAATCGTTCGGCCCTTGTCATTTACAATTTCGCCGAGCGCAATTTCCCGCCACCCGCGGTCCTCTAGAAGCGCGGGGGCGATAGACCTGCTTAGCGCTTGCTTCTCCGACTCGGTCAACTGAGATTCTATAGACAGAAGAACCACAGGCGCAGCACCGGGCGACGTGGCAACCCTCCCTCCTAATGGACGCCGATCGACCACAATGTGGGTGTTGGTCTTGAGTGTGTTTAGTTGAGCTTTCAGCCGGTCGCGCTCGGAGATGATGATCTGCATGAGAGACCGTATGGCAGGATCTTCGATGCGCATCAGATAGTCATGGCTTGCAAGCACTTTCGGTCCTTTTGGAAAGGCCGGACCTGCATATCCCTGCTACGCCGCAATGAGCTCCCTATAGTCAGCCGATGCGGCGTTGTAGAGGGCGCGAGCCTTCAGCACCCCCTCAGCCTCACACAGTTTGCCAATAACTGGAATCGAGAAGTCACGAGAGCCGGTGTGGTGCTGTCGCCGACAGATCTCATGCACAGCCGCTAAGTTGCGTCGGCGGTGTGCGCGGCTGCCTTTAGCCAGAAGAGAATCGAGAATTTCGTCAGGATGGTTCGCACCGGACTGACTCATCCAAGACTCCCATTCGGGCTCGCGCGTGAAGGAGATTTCAGCGACTGAAGCGCCTTAATTGGGAGAAACTTATCGAGGTCGATCCCCAGATAGTCGCTCAATCGCTCCCCTGCGTCTATCAATTCAATCACCCGGCGTTGACCGAGGGCTGAGTTCTTCGGATCCATTTGCTCGGCGAGGTGCCGCAGCGCACCTGATCTAGCTCGGAAAGCTGCATGAACATCGGCGGAAGATCGTCCCGATATAAAGCTGCATCAAGGAGTTGACTGCGACGCAAGACTGCTTTGCCGGGTTCAAGGTCGGGATAGAGCTCCGCATCTTGGCATACGACGGATAACTGAAGGAGTTCCGACTCCGTTTCCTCGAGCGCAACATTCACGTCAAACGCTGTTCCCGCCGCTACTAGTGTGGTTCCGCCATCAGATGGTCTATCGAGAGTGGCTTTGCAGCGCTCGACCAGTTGCCAGCAAGCAACTAAATCTTCGGCTAGGTCGCTGAACCGTTTCATACAAGCTTCCCAGATGCGCTCGGCCTCGCGAAGGGTGGCCAGCTCGCCGAAAGGCTCGTTGGCAGCCTCCGCCGCGGCTCTTCGCCGCTTCAATGCTTGCAAGTTCGCCTCGCGTGCAAGGCATACATTCCGCGCTTCATCAAAATGGTAAGCAGTAGTGTTGAAGTGAGCCACCAGTGCTGGCAAATGCTGTGCTCCCGTAACGAACCAACGGCAGCGTACATAATTACGACTACCACCGGGCACGGGAGAATGCGTACCGCTAGATGAAGTTGTAATCTTCGGACCGCCATTGTAGCAGCCCCCAAGGCTTCCATTGCTCTCCACTCCACTGGTATTGCCGCCGACTAGGCATAGTCCGTGGTGCATCGGCATCCAACCGGCTGGGTTGCGGCTAGCCGGATGTTCGGGAACCGCAGCTGCAAGGCCTAGCGGGTTAGTGCATATAGCCAGATCCAACAGTTGTGCGAGGTCAGTGTCGAGCAGGAAGTTCTGGATGCTAGCTTCCTTACCGGCCTCAAGTCGCTGTGCAGCTTCACTCAGCGCGGCACTGACATGGGTAGCACTTGGCTTGGCGTAATACAGGGTCATCAACAACCGGCTGTGCCCAACCAATTTCTGCAAGATCGGGAAAGGAACCTTACCCTCAAGGGCAAGGGCTGTAACAAGCGAGACCCGGAGGCTATGCAAAGGATAGAAGGTCTTTTTACCCCCGTGGCTCATTTCCAACGGAGGAACGAGCCGGATGGGCGCCCCATTGGCATGGGCTTCACCGCGAGCAGCCAGACGAATTTGCAGCCGTTCAAGCAGCTTAAACCATGCATACTGGAGCGCTTGGTCGGGGACGGTAAGGTGGCGTTCGCCCTGACGCGCTTCCGCCAGTCGGAATAAAAAGCACGTATCAGGATATCCCGCCAGCTGAACGTTGCTCTTAGTCGGGATGTGACGACCATCGAGCGCAGTCCAAGATGTGCGGCTTTGGACCGGATTATATTTGCTTTGCCAGTTGCGCAGCTTCTCTAGCCAATAGAAAGCATCAGTGTACATCGGGCCGCCAAGCGCGATGCGGCGCTGCCCTCAAAGCAGATGGTAGCCCATCGAAATCGCCATGAAGACCATCATCAGGTTTTCGGTCAACGAGACGAAGCCGAGCGGCACCTTGCTGGAGCCGCCCACGCAGGCGCATTTCAGCTCTCGCCCATCGACATAGACCGCCTTGATGACCGAGACGGCGCCGATCGTGCCGATGATCGCGGCAAGTGGCGCCGAGAACCACGTCGCCAGACCTGCCAGCATCAGCACACCGGCGGCGAGCTCCGCATAAGGGTAGATGTAGCCGTAGGGAACCCAGCGCCGCGCAAGCAGGTCATAGTTCAGGAACATCGTCGAGAAGGTCTCGACATCCTGGAGCTTCAGCATGGCGAGCAGGCACATGCTGGTCGCGATGAACCATTCGAGCGAGCGGCCGAAGGCGAGCGTGCCGAAGGCGGCCCACTGAGCCGCAAGGGCTATCAGAAGCGCGACAGTGAAGACGGCGATGACGGGCCGGTAGGACGGGACATCGGGATCGGCGACAGCCAAGCCGAAATGGCGCCGCAGATCGTCATATCCACCGATCCGGGCGCCATCGATGAAGACCTGGGGCGTGGTCTTCACATCGTGGCCGCGCTTGAAGGCGTCGGTCTCCTCGCGCGAGCGCAGCGGGTGGTCCTCGACGGAGAAGCCTTTCCGCTTCAGCAGGTCGAGCGCCTTGAGACCATAAGGGCAGACATGCTCCGGCGTGACCATCCGGAAGAGTTCAGCAGACGGCATGAGTCGATCCTCCATATGCGGGCGTCACCGCGCCTTGCGTTCCAGGTCGCCGATCAGCGAGGTCATCTCCGCGATCTCCTTGCGCTGGGTCGCGATGATGCCGTCGGCGAGCTGCCGGACGCGCGGATCCTCGATCTGCGCGCGTTCGCTGGTGAGAAGCGCGATCGAATGATGGGGGATCATGGCCTTCATATAGGCGACATCGCCGACCGTCCGCTGGCTGCGCACGGCCCACAGGGCGCCAGCAAAGAGGACGGCGGCACCGACCAGGATCGCGAGGTTCGCGGTTCGGTTCCGGTACATCGAGGTCATGAAACCGAGCATCACGACCGCCATCGATGCCCCCATGACGAGCGCCATCCAGAGCCGCGTCTGGCTGAACCAGACATGGTCGAACGCATAACTGTTGACGTAGGTGAGACAGAACATGATCGCGGTCGAAACCGCGATCATCGCCAGGAAACGTAGGTAGTGCATCGCGGTGTCCTCCGTGGCGCCTGCGGCCATGATGGAGCAACGGGTGAGAGCCAGCGAAGGTCCGCCTGTTACCGAATGCAACAATCCGTGCGAGCGGGAGCCACCATCGTCTTCGTACTGCTCAGGACGCGGGCTTGGACGTCACTGTGCGCGCGGTCTTCGAGCAGAAGACCGCGACGATCCGATGAGAGGTCGAAAAGCAGTTCGCGGCGTAGAGGGCGCCTTCGGCCGATTTCGACACGATGCTGATCGTCGCGACCGGACAGCCTGCCGAGAGCAATGCCGACTGAAGATCGGCGTCGCGCGCCATGGCCGCCATCGAGGTCAGAAGGACGATGGCCATGGCGCACAGGCGCGAAATCCTCATTTCTGGATCTTGGTCACGGTGAGCTGTCCATTGACGCGGCCGGCGGTGAACTTGACCTTGTCTCCCGGCTTGATCGTCTTCAGCATGGCGGGGTCGCCGGCTTTGAACACCATCGTCATGCTGTCCATGTCGAGGTTCTTGATCGGGCCGTGGTCGAGGGTCAGCTTGCCTTGGGCCGTGTCGATCTTCTTGACCGTGCCGGCAACGAGCGGCGTTTCCTGTGCGGCGGCCGGCAGGGCGAGCAAGCTCGCGAGGCTGAGGGCGATGAGCGGCATGCGCATGTCGATGTCCTTCCTTAAAAATCGGTCTGAGACCGTCACTTGACGATGATCTTGCCGGTCATGCCGGCTTCGCGATGCCCTGGGATAAGGCAGGAGAAGTCGAACTCGCCGGCCTTGGTGAACTGCCAGACGATCTCTCCCGTCTTCTTCGGCATCAGGCGCTTGGCGTTCGGATCGTCATGCTCCATGTCGGGATTCTTCTGCATCTCGATCGCATGCTTGAGGTTCTCCTCCAGCGTCGCGAGCACGAGCTCATGGTCGAGCTCACCATTGTTGCGGAGTGCCAGCTTGATCTGCTCGCCGCGCCGCACCTCGATGCGATCGGGAATGAAGGACATCTTGCCGTCCCTCTCGCTCATCACGACCTGGACGAGCCGAGCCGGCTTCTTCGGGTCGCCCGGCTTGCCATAGGCCGTCTCGTCGCCGTGGCCATGCCCGGCGGCGCCGGGGCCGGCGAGAGCCGCGGTCGCTGGAAGAGCCAGGGCCAGCACCAGGCTCAGGCCGATTATTCTGCTGCGCATTTGATAATCCTCTTCAGGGAGATCGTCAGTGATTGGAATGGCCGCCCGCCTTCATCGGCAGCAGTTTTCCGTTGGCGCCGAGGCGCGGCTTGCGCGGGTCCTTGACTGACCAGTCGAGTGAATCGCGCTTGCTGTCCGGCCCGTCGCTTCGCGGTGCCTCGGCGAGCTTCTCGCCCTTGTATTCGTAGGCGACGGTGCCCTCGGGATTCTTGAACCAGCCGGGATCCTTGTAGTCGCCGGCGCTCAGGCCTTCGCGCACCTTCACGACGGAGAACATGCCGCCCATCTCGACGGGGCCGAACTGGGCGTAGCCGGTCATCATCGGCAGCGTGTTGTCGGGCCCCTGCATCTCCATCGAGCCCATCTCGCCCATGCCGTTGGAGCCCATCGGCATGTAGCCGGGCGCGATCTTGGCGATGCGCTTGGCGAGGTCCTTCTTGTTGACGCCGATATAGGTCTTCACCGAATGGCCCATGGCGTTCATCGTGTGATGCGACTTGTGGCAATGGATCGCCCAGTCACCGGGCTCGTCGGCGACGAAGTCGAAGGCACGCATCTGACCGACCGCGCAATCGATCGAGACCTCTGGCCATGCAGCAGCCGGATCGACCCAGCCC
>JAEWKP010000276.1 GCA_023393655.1 Pseudomonadota bacterium
CGCGGCGGTCTGCTTCTGCGCGGCGTCGGTCAGGCGGCCCAGCACCTGGAGATAGGCGACCACCGCATCCATCTCGGTCAGGCGCCCCGGCTCGCCGTCGAAGGCGCGCACATTCGTCGCTTCGCCATAACGCTCGCTGACGCCCCCGGCATAGGCGCTGTCCGGGCTCGCCTGGCCATAGGCATCCGTGCCGGCATTGGCGATCTGCGCATCGGTATAGGGCACGCCCACCGCGCGCTGCGCCTGGAGATGCCGGCCGAGATCCTCGGTCTTAAGCTCGTTGCGCAGGAGCCAGCCATATTTCGGCATCACCGATTGGGGCACGACGTCGCGCGGATTGTAGAGGTGCGCGACATGCCAGGCATCCGAATACTTGCCGCCGAGCCGAGCGAGATCCGGCCCGGTGCGCTTGGAGCCCCAGAGCATCGGGTGATCGTATTTCGACTCGACCGCGAGCGAGTAGGGCCCATAGCGCTCGACCTCATCACGCAGCGTCCGGATCATCTGGCTGTGACAGAGGTAGCAGCCCTCGCGAATGTAGACGTTGCGCCCTGCCAGTTCGAGCGGCGTGTAGACACGCATGTCCGGTGCCTCCTCGACGGTCTCGCCGATGGTGAAGAGCGGCGCGATCTCGACGAAACCGCCGATCGCGGAGACGCCGATGATGGCGAGCACGAAGCCGATCGCATTGCGTTCGAGTTTGCGGTGAAAGAACTCGCGCATCGGCTCACTCCCCAGCCTGGAGCGCAGCGCCCACGCCCTGCAGGGCCGGCTGGTCACTGTCCCCCACCGCGGCCTGCAACCGCGACATCCGGATCGTCATCCAGACGTTATAGGAGGCTACGATCGCCCCGAGCAGGAACAGGAATCCGCCGACGGTGCGCGCGATGTAATAGGGATGCATCGCCACGACGCTGTCGATGAAGGAGTAGGCCAGCGTTCCGCTGTCATTATAGGTACGCCACATCAGGCCCTGGATGATGCCCGAGTTCCACATTGCGAAGACGTAGATGATGGTTCCCGCCAGTGCGAGCCAGAAATGCACCTCGATCAGCTTGGGCGAGTACATCCGCTCGACCTTCCACATCCACGGCACCAGCGCGTAGAGCGAGCCGAAGGTGATCATCGCGACCCAGCCGAGCGCGCCGGCATGGACATGGCCGACGGTCCAGTCGGTGTAGTGCGAGAGCGAGTTCACGGCCCGGATCGCCATGAACGAGCCCTCGAAGGTCGAAAGCCCGTAGAACACGGCGGCGACCATCATGAAGCGCAGCGTCGCGTCGTCGCGGACCTTGCCCCAGGCGCCGTTGAGCGTCGCCAGCGCATTGCCGGCCGAGGCCCAGGACGGCACCAAGAGCACCACCGAGAAGGTCATGCCCAGCGTCTGCACCCATTGCGGCAGCGCCGTGTAGTGCAGGTGGTGCGAGCCCGCCCACATGTACATGAAGGTGATGCCCCAGAAGCTGATGATCGACAGCCTGTACGAGTAGATCGGCCGCCCCGCCCGTTGGGGCAGATAATAGTACATCATTCCGAGGAAGCCCGACGTCAGGAAGAACGCGACCGCGTTGTGGCCGTACCACCACTGCGTCATCGCATCCTGCACGCCGGAGAACAACGAATAGCTCTTGGCCTCGCCGAAGGAGACCGGCACCGCCAGGTTGTTGACGATGTGCAGCACCGCTACGACCAGGATGAAGGCCATGTAGTACCAGTTGGCCACGTAGATATGCGGCTCCTTCCGCCGCTGCAGCGTGCGAATATAGAGCAGGAAATAGGTGACCCAGACGACAACGAGCCACAGATCGGCATACCATTCCGGCTCGGCATATTCCTTGGACTGGGTGATCCCCATCAGGTAGCCGCTGGCCGCCAGCACGCAGAACAGGTTGTAGCCGATCAGCACGAACCACGGGCTGAACTGGTCCGGCAGGCGGGCCCGCGTGGTCCGCTGCAGGACATGGAAGGAGGTCGCGATCAGCGCATTGCCGCCGAAGCCGAAGATCACGCCGGAGGTATGGACCGGCCGGATGCGGCCGAAGCTCGCCCAGCCGGCATCGAAGGTGAGGTCCGGCCAGGCCAGCAGCGCCGCGACCCAGACGCCGAAGAACATGCCGACCACGGCCCAGCCGAGCGAGAGCACGATGCCGACCCGGGTCGGATCGTCATAATAGCGCGTTAGGCGTTCGTCGGAGGGCTCCGGCGCGAAATAGTTCGACATGACCAGGCCGATGCAGCCGAGGCTGAACAGCAGGACGATGGCGCCATGGACCCCGAACAGATCGTCGCGGCCGGCGATCGCCATAGCAAGCCCGCAAAACGCCAGAAGCACCGAGATCGAGATGGCGCGCTGCCGTTCCGCGATCGTGAGTGCCGCAATCATCGCTCACCTTCTCCATGACTGGCGCGGACCGACGGCCCCGTCGCTTGAAGGCCGGTATCGCACAAAGGTACCATTTCAGATACCCAATTTGCCGATCCGAACACCGGACAAAATGCCCTAGGCGCTGGTGACACGTCACTGCTTCTCGATCTCGGCGAGATAGGTGCGCATCGCCCGCTCCGGCCCGTGCCAGGAGGCACTGCCTTTGCCC
>JAEWKP010000317.1 GCA_023393655.1 Pseudomonadota bacterium
CCCTTGGCCCGCGCGAAGCGGACATAGTCGAGCGGCAGCACCTCGCGCACGCCGGCCCGCGTCAGGCGGATCACTAGCGAGACCTTGAACAGCGACAGGTTGATCGCCGGCAAGAGCAGGTGGCGCCAGCCATTCACCGTCAGGAACGACCATTCGACACCGAAGACGCGCACCGTCTCGCCGCGCCCGCTCGCCGGCAACCAGCCGAGCGAGACGCTGAAGGTCATTATCAGCAGGAGGCCCACCCAGAAGGTCGGCAGCGAGAAGCCGAGGATGCTGCCGGTCTGGATCAGCTTCGACAGCAGGCGCTCGGGATAGAGCCCGGCATAGAGCCCGAGCGGCACGCCGATGATGACCGCGAAGACCATCGCGGCGAAGGCGAGTTCCAGCGTCGCCGGCAGGCGCTGCAGGATCAGCGTCACGGCCGGCACGTTGTAGACGAAGCTGCGGCCGAGATCGCCCTGCAGGGCACTGCCGACGAAGTTCAGGTACTGCTCCCAGAGTGGCCGGTCGAGGCCGAGCCGCGCCACGAGCTCGGCCCGGTCGATCTGGGTCGCGTCCGGCGCCAGCAGAAGGTCGGCGGGGTTGCCGACGGCATGCAGCCCGAGGAAGACCACGAGCGACATGGCGAAGATCACGAGGAGCGCCTGCGCGACGCGCTGGAGCAGCCACCCGAGCATCAGACCGGCACCTTCACGGGCTCGGGCAGGATCGGCACCCATTCGTCGCCGAATATCTCCGGCTCGGCATAGTCCTGGCCGCGCTGGAAATGGGCCTCGATATCCTCGCGGAAAAGGCTGGACGCGATCGCCTGCGACAGCCGCTCGGCACCGTCGCTGATCGCCGGGATGTCGCCGGAAACCGTGCCATGCGACATCATCGCCGGATAGCAGAAGCAGTGGATGCGCTCGAGCCCGGGGCAGGTGCCGGGCACCCTGGGCTGGAACTCGAAGGCGGGGCCGAGATCGGGCATGGCACCGAGGCCCGGATCGGCATCCGCGGGCACGCCGCGATCGACCCAGTTGCGCGCGTTGGCCGCGATCTCCCTGAGGAAGGGCCGGCTGCCCCAATCGACCTTGAACCCGGTCGAGAAGATCATGAAATCGAAGCGCATCGTGCCGGCGCTGGTCTCGACCACGATCTCGTCGCCGTCCATCCGGGCAGAGAGCAGGGCGGTGCCCTGCCGGAAGAAGGCGTTGGGGTGGCGCGAGACGCGCAGCACGCTGGCGCGCGGCGGCGGCACCTGCTCGCGGGCGATATAGCTGTTGATCCGCCATTTCCAGGTGTCGGGCAGGTGGCGATAGCCGGCGATCGAGCCGGGATGACCCATGCCCTTGCCACGGTTGATGCGCGGGATATCGCGGCGGCGGATCAAGAGGTCGACGCTGGCCGCCCCGGCTTCGAGCGCCGTGCCGGCGCTGTCCATCGCCGAGGCTCCGGCGCCGATCACCGCGACGCGCTTGCCGCGGAGCTGCGCATAGTCGTTCTCGTCGGAGGAATGCGCCCAGCGCTCGCGCGGCAGGCTCTCCGCGATCTCGGGCACGGCCGGCCCGCCGAGCCCGTCGCGCCCGGTCGCGAGCACGACATGGCGGGCGAGCACGCGCTGGCTCTTGCCTGCGGCGTCGATCTCCAGCGTCGCATGCTCGGGGCCGGGATGGATCATCGCGATCTCATGGCCGTTGCGGACATCGAGAGCGAGAACCTCGCGGAACCAGCGCAGATAGTCCATCCACATCAGCCGCGGGATCTTGTCGAGCGCCTCCCAATCGGCGGCACCGAACTGCGCTTCGAACCAGGCGCGGAAGGTCAGCGAGGGGATGCCGAGCGCCGGTCCCGTCAGGGTCTTGGGCGAGCGCAGCGTCTCCATGCGGGCCGTGGTCGCCCAGGGGCCTTCGAAGCCTCGCGGGCGCCGGTCGAAATTGACAGCACGCAGGCCGATATTGCGGAAAGCCGCGGCAGCGGCGAGCCCGGCCATGCCGGCGCCGATGATCGCGACGTCGAGCACCGGCTTGCCGCCGACGCTTTTCTCCGGCACCCAGGGCGCGGCCGGCAGGGTCAGCAGTTCGAGTTCGCGGGCGACGCGGCGGTTCAGCGCCTTCAGCCCTTCAGGTGCAGCGGCCTGGTTCGTCGTCACAGCCGCGTCTCCTGTTTGGTCAGCGAGGCGAGGAGCGCCTGGTGCTCTTCGGGCGGGATCAGGGTGAAATCGGCGATCCGCCTCTCGGCGCTTGCCTTGAGAGCGGCGATCAGGTCGCGGGCCTTGTCGGAGACGGTGACGCCGCGCGCGGTCACGACACCGAAGCAATAGGGGATCGAAGTCGCCAGCGGCTTGATGCGGATGCCCGGCGTCGGGTTGCCGGTCAGCGTCAACGGCTCGACGATGGCGATGCCGGCGCCGGCCCGGATGAAGGACAGGACGTTCATGGTCGAGGTCGTGCGGATCCGGACCCGAACATCGACGCTGGCCGTGTGGAGCGCCGCGCGAATGCGCGCCGGAAAGCCTCGGCGTAGCGACATGCCGACGAGGTCGCGCCCAGACAGGGCATGGAGGTCGATCGGCCCTTCGATCCGGGCGAGCGGGTCGGTCTCGGGCACGGCGAGCACGCAAGGCGCGGTGCCCAGCCATTCGAGCGTGAGGTCGCGGTGCAGCAGCGGCGCGCTGGTGGCGCCGAGCTGTGCATCGCCGGAGATCACGGCGTTCTGCACGCGGTCGGGGTTCTCGACCTCGATCGCGAGCCGCGGCGCATCCGCCCCGTTCCAGGCATCGGTGAGCAGACCGAAGGCAAGGGACGACACCGCCGATATCCGGATCGGCGGCTCGGCCTCGCCGATCACCTCGCGGGCGCGCTCCCAGAGATTCACGAAGCCGGCCAATGCCCGCTCGACATCGTCGCGCAGCACCATGCCGTTCTGCGTCAGCACCAGGCGCTGGCCGACGCGCTCGAACAGCGGCTGGCCGAGATCGCGCTCCAGCTCCTGGATCATGCGGCTGACCGAAGGCTGGGACACGCCCAGATGCTTCGCAGCCGCAGTGACGCTGCCGAGCGAGGCGACCTGGAGATAGGCTTCGAGGATCTTGAGACGGCTCATCTCACCCGTCTTTGCGGACGGGGTCGCCGAGAATGTGCATCAGCCGGTTGGCCCAGCCGAACAGGGCCGTGGACAGGATGAGATCGACGATCTCGGCCTCGTCGAGCCCGGCCTCGCGCAGGCGGGCGGTGTCGGCCTCGGTCACCGCCGGCGGCGATTGCGACAGCTTGACGGAATAGTCGAAGATCGCCTGGTCGCGCAGGCCGAGCTTGGCCTTCTCGCCATTGGCGAACAGCTCGTCGGTGACGGCGGTATCCTTGCTGAGCTGCGCATGGCGCGCGGCATGCACGGCCGCGCAATAGATGCAGCGATTGACCACCGAGGCGCCGATCGCGCCGAGCTCGCGCTCGGCCCGGCTGAGGCCGCCGGGATCGTACATGATCCCGTTGAACAGCGGCGATCGTACGTTGAGCGTCTCCGGATCATGCGCCAGCACCAGCACGTAATCCGAGACCTTGGTGTTGGACGGCGTGACCTTCAGCGCGTCGAGCTGCTCTTGGCTCGCCTTGGCGAGATCGACCGGAGTGACCCGCGGCTGCCAGTCCGGCACGTTGCGGGTGAAGCGATGCACGATCCGGCTCATGCGGAGGCTCCCTTGAGAACGGCGAGCCCGGCGAGGACGCGGCACTGATAGCTCATGAAGGCGTTGAGTTCGCAGAGCCGCACGATATCGGCATCAGTCACGCCGGCCGCCTTGAGCCCTTCGATCTCCTCGGCCTGGACGGCGCGCGGCTGGGTCGCGACCCGGTCCATGAAGGTGATGACGCTGCGCTCACGGGCGTCGCGCCCGGCCTCGGCGGGGTCGGCGAGGCTGCGCAACGCCGGATCAACTACGCCGGCGAGGTAATGCGCGGCAAGGTCGGGCAGCGCATTCAGGGTCGCGATCCGGGCCGCAACGGCGTGACGCCATGGCGAGGGGAAGCCGCCGGGATCGCGCGGAACGATGACTGCGTTCTCCGCCTGCCGGCTCATCTCGAAGATATTGTTGCGCGACTGAGCGGCGGCCGAGGTGGCGGCGCCGATCCAGGGAGAGGCCTCAGGGTTGGCAGGTTGAGCCATGGCGATCCCTTTCATGCATCAACTTCAGAGATTGATGCTTTCTACGAATGAAGCAACGAATGTGCGCTGCGTCAAGGAGCTTTGCCCGCGCCGTGCTAAACTGGTCGCCATGGGCGTTCTGCAGCGAGCCGTTCATCCGAGCGCCTGAACGAACAGAAGCAGCCCGGCGGCAGCCATGAGGGCGCCGATGGCCTCAGCAACGCGTGTCTCCGCCGGCAGGAGGCGCTCGGCCGTGAGGGCGATCGTCACGACGGCCATCAGGTGCAGATCCATCAGGCCGCCCGCGGTTAGCGCCGCCATCGGGCCGAGGCAGGACAGGCAGCAGCGCAGGCCGAGAACGGCGCCGTCTCCCACGGCCGCTATCGCGTCGGGATGGGTCTGCGATGCGTGAGGAGCCCCATGGCAAGCGGCCAGAAACCGGGCTTTCCAGTGCGAAGCCTGCGCAAGTCCCGCGATCAGGACCACCAGCGCCCCCGCTATTGGGCCGAGGCGTCCGAGCGAGGGGAATTGGAGTGCTGCCTGGGCCAGGGCCGCGCCGATCAAAAAGGCAATAAGGCCGAAGCCGGTCCAGACGGCAAAATAGCTGGTGCCCATCAGCCCGGCGAGCTCGCCGGGCCGGTTGGCTCCAGCCGCGAGCGCCGCCTTCCGATAGCGCCACAGCACCGGCGTCAGCGAAGGCAGCATCATCGCGATCATCATCACCAGCCACATGCCGAGGAAGCAGGCGGCGGTCTCAAACCAGGACTGGCCGCAGAGCGGCAGCCATATCCCCGAGAGCAGCCAGCCGCCGGCCATCGGCACGGCGCCCATCGTCCCCATCGCGGCGCAGGACAGGATCGTGACAATCGTCATGGCGGCGAAGAGCAGAGCCGCTGTTCCGAAGAACATGGGCGCAGCCCCGCGCCCGGTCTCTCGACCGGACGCAGGGCTCGTCTTGCAACCTGTCCGGGCCGCGTTCACGACACGGCTTGGCGGGCGGTGTAGCGGTCGCGGTGCAGCCACCACGGGCCTTCTGCCTCGTTGCGGCCCTTCGGCGCCCGGTCGAGCCAGGCATACATGCCCCAGACGCCGTCCACGCCCCGCGAATAGCTGGAATAGGTGTGGTAGATCGCGCCATCCTCGCGGATGAAGGCGCTCAGGCCCGGCCGGTCGCGGTGATAGGTCGGAACGTCCACCCCGGCCATCGTGGCGAAGGAGCGTTCGAATTCGTTGCCGGGACCCCGCCATTCGAATTTCGGCTGGTGGCGGAAATTGTAGTCGATGCCCTGCGTGCGCTCCTGCATCTCGGTGAAGGAGACGTTGTAGTCGAAGTTGAAATCGGTCTGGCCGGACGAGGCCCAGGGGAAGCTCCAGCCCATCCGCTCGCGGAAGGCGAGGAGCTTGTCGATCGGCGCCCGCGAGATCGCCCAGAGCATCACGTCGTGATTGGCGAGATGGGTGGCCGTGCCGTTGAACCCGTCGGCGATCATCGAGCAGGACGGGCAGCCGGCCGTGTAGTCCGGCCCGAACATGAAATGGTAGACGAGGAGCTGCGAGCGCCCCTGGAAGAGCTCGGCCAGCGAGGCGTCGCCCTGCTCGGTCTGGAACAGATAGTCCTTCTCGACCTTGACCCAGGGCAGCGCCTGCCGCCGTTCGGCGAGGGCGTCGCCCTGCCGCGTATACGCCTTCTCGGCCTCGAGCAGTTCGAGCCTTGCGGCAAGCCATTCTTCGCGCGTTCCGATCGCATGACTGGTCATGATGACTCACTCCTGTCGTCAGATGTCCGCGCCGCCTCGACACTCGATGCGGCGTCGCGATCGGTGGTAAGGCGGAGGCGGCAGACGGTGGGAGTGACAAGTTTGGCGGGATTCCTATGGACTCGCTGATCACGGCGGCGGCGCAGGCGCTGGCGAAGGGCGACCCGCTGGGTGCGCTGAACCGCGTCGCCTTGCGCGATGACGCACCCGCCCTGGCGCTGCGCGGCATCGCGATGGCCCAGCTTGGCGATTTCGCCCGTGCCAAGGTTTTGCTGCGCCGCGCCGGCCGCGCCTTCGGGCCGAAAGAGGCGGTCGCTCGCGCTCGCTGCACCGTCGCCGAAGCCGAAATCGCCTTGGCGGCGCGCGATCTCGGCTGGCCGCCTGGCAGGCTCGATGAAGCCGGCGCGGTGCTCGAAGCCCATGGTGACCGGCCAAACGCCGCGCATGCGCGGCTGCTCGACATCCGCCGCCTGCTGCTGATCGGCCGGCTCAACCATGCGGAGAAGCAGCTCGCCGGCATCGACCCCGCGCGGCTTCCAGCATCGCTCCGGACGGTGCATGGGCTGGCGAGGGCCGGCATCGCGTTACGCCGAGTGGAAGCGCGAAACGCGCGGGCCGCGCTGACGGAGGCACGCGAGGCGGCCGGTCGCGCCAGAATCCCGGCGCTGATCGCCGAGGTCGAAGCCGCTTGCGGCCTGCTTGAAGAACCGGCCGCGCGCCTGATCGCTGATGGCGTCGAGCGCCCCTTGCTGCTCGACGAGGTCGAGGATTTGCAGGCCTCGGAGGCGCTGATCGTCGATGCCTGCCGCCATGGCGCGCGCGACCGCAACAACGCAGTTTCGCTGGCCACGCGCCCCGTGCTCTTCGCCTTGTTGCAGGCGCTTGCCGAGGCCTGGCCCAGGGATGCGCCGCGCGACGTGCTGATTGCCGGTGCCTTCGGCTCGCGCTTCACCGATGAATCGCATCGAGCGCGGTTGCGCGTCGAGATCGGCCGGCTGCGCGCGGCATTGCGGCCGCTGGCGCGGATCAGCGCGACCGGGCGCGGCTTCGTTATCGCGCCGCGCCGCGCGAACGGGATTGCGGTGCTGGCGCGCCCGATCGAGGAGAAGCACGCCACGGTGCTCGCCCTCATGACCGATGGTGAAGCATGGTCGAGTTCCGCCCTGGCACTGGCGCTCGGATCGAGCCAGCGCAGCATCCAGCGCGCGCTCGATGCCCTCGCCGAGGCCGGCAAGGTCCAGTCTTTCGGGCAGGCGCGGGCGCGCCGCTGGGTGATGCCGCCCATGCCGGGTTTCGCGACGAGTTTGTTACTCACGGCGTCCTGGCCGGCTGGCTAGGGTCCGGCATCGCAACAGACGCAGGAGCCAGATTATGACGATCGCAAACGCCGAAATCACCCGGACCTACGGCCCGTTTCCAGGTGTCGAGAAGGTCCATGGCGTCAGCTTCGACGGCGCCAATGTCTGGTTCGCCTCCGGCGATCGGCTGAACGCGCTCGATACGGCCAAGGGTGAGGTTGTCAGGACCATCGACGTCCCCGCCCATGCCGGCACGGCCTTCGACGGCACGCATCTCTTCCAGATCGCCGAGGACCGCATCCAGAAGATCGACCCGCGCACCGGCTCGGTGCTCGGCACGATTCCCGCGCCCGGCAAGGGCGGCGATTCCGGCCTCGCCTGGGCCGAGGGATCGCTCTGGGTCGGCCATTATCGCGAGCGCAAGATCCACCAGGTCGACCCGGCCACGGGCAAGGTGCTGCGCAGCATCGAGACAAATCGTTTCGTCACCGGCGTGACCTGGGTCGAGGGCGAATTGTGGCACGGCACCTGGGAAGACGACGAGTGCGAGCTGCGCCGGATCGACCCCACATCCGGCAAGACCCTGGATGCGCTCGCCATGCCCTCGGGTGCGGGCCTGTCCGGGCTGGAATCCGATGGCGCCGGGCTGTTCTATTGCGGCGATGGCGGCAAGAGCACGCTGCGGGCCGTGCGCCGGCCGAAGCGCGCCTGAGCTTTGGGGCATGAGCCTGTTCGAGACCTGTTGAGGCGAGATCAGGCTCATGTCTACGCCGGTCGGCGTAGGGGTTGGTTCCATACATCACAGGATGTTCGCAAGTCTCTTCCCCGAGCGGCTGCCGCGGGAAAGATTTCGTCTCTTGCGAGGCCAGCTCAGCTCTCGGGCAGCCTGTGCCGGACGATCCCGGCATGGAACCGCGCGCCGTGGATCAGGCCGCGATCGTCGAAATCATAGGACGGATTGTGCAGCGGCGCCGAGCCCTCGCCGTTGCCGACATAGGCGAAGCAGCCGGGCACATGGACGAGGAAGCGGGCAAAATCCTCCGAGCCCGTCATCGGCTCCGAGGCCGTCGCGACATTGGCTTCGCCGAGCACGGTCCGGGCAGCGGCGAGCGCTTCCTGCGAGAGTGCCGCGTCATTCACCAGCGGCACGAATTCGCGGGTATAGGTCAGCTCGTGGCTGAGGTTGTAGCTCTCGGCCGTGCCGCGCGCGATAATGCCCATCTGGCGCTCGATCGCGGCGCTGACCTCGGGGCGGAAGCTACGGGCATCGCCGAGGATGCGCGCCGTCCCCGGCAGAGCGTTGCGGGTGCCGTCGGTCAGCAGTTCGGTGACCGAGACCACCGCGATATCGGCCGGGCTCAGCCGGCGCGAGACGATGGTCTGGAGCTGCATCACCAGCGCGCAGGCGGCGACCAGCACCTCGCTGCCGGCATGGGGTTTTGCCGCATGGCCGCCGACGCCCTTCAGCACGATCTCGAAATTATCCTCGGCCGACATGAACGCGCCGGCGCGCGTCTGGAACTGCCCGACGGCGAGGCCGGGCATGTTGTGCAGGCCGTAGATCTCGTCGAAGGGGAAGCGTTCCATCAGCCCGTCATCGAGCATGGCGAGCGCGCCGCGGCCCCATTCCTCGGCCGGCTGGAACAGGAAGCGCACGGTGCCGTCGAAGCCGCCTTCCTCCGCCAGCAGCCTGGCCGCACCAAGCAGCATGCTGGTATGGCCGTCATGGCCGCAGGCATGCATGACACCGGGCGTTTGCGAGCGATAGGGATGCTCGCCCTGTTCGGTGATCCGCAGCGCATCCATGTCGGCGCGCAAGGCGATGGCGCGGTTGCCGGTGCCGCGCTTGAGCGTGCCGACGACGCCGGTTCCGCCGATGCCCTCGACGACCTCGTCCAGGCCGAACTGCCGGAGCTTTTCCGCGACGAAGGCGGCCGTCCGCTTCTCCTCGAAGCCGAATTCGGGATGCGTGTGCAGGTGGCGGCGCCACGCGGTCATCTCGGATTGCAGGGCGTCGAGATCGAGCTGGGACATCGGGGCGGCCTCGCGTCACGGGGTTGCGAAGGGATAATGCAGATGCGCCGAAAGAAGCGCTGCAATCCTGTCGGCCGGATGCAAATTTCTTTCGCAGAGCTGCAGGGGACGCGTTCGTCACGGCCTGGCCGGAATGCTAGGAACATCGCAAGGTTTCGAGTCGATCGATGCAGGAGGATGGAATGGCAGCGGGAAAAGTAGCCCTGATCACCGCAGGCGGCAGCGGCATGGGCGCTGCGGCGGCTAGGCGCCTGGCGCTGGACGGTTTCGCCGTCGGCATCCTCTCTTCCTCCGGCAAGGGCGAGGCGCTGGCCGCCGAGCTCGGTGGCATCGGCGTCACCGGCTCGAACCAGTCGAATGACGACCTGAAGCGCCTCGTCGATCTCGCCATGGAGCGCTGGGGTCGCGTCGACGTCCTTGTCAACAGCGCCGGGCACGGGCCGCGCGCGCCGATCCTCGACATCACCGACGAGGACTGGCACCGCGGCATGGATACCTATCTGCTCAACGTCATCCGGCCGGTCCGGCTGGTGACGCCGATCATGCAGCGCCAGAAGGCCGGCTCCATCGTCAATATCTCGACGGCCTGGGCCTTCGAGCCGAGCGCGATGTTCCCGACCTCGGCGGTGTTCCGGGCGGGGTTGGCCTCCTTCACCAAGATTTTCGCGGACAATTATGCGGCCGACAATATCCGCATGAACAACGTGCTGCCGGGCTGGATCGACAGCCTGCCGGCGACGGGGGAGCGACGCCAGGGCGTGCCGATGCAGCGTTACGGCACCAGCGCCGAGATCGCCGGCACGATCGCCTTCCTCGCCTCGAAGGATGCGGCCTATATCACCGGCCAGAACCTGCGCGTCGACGGCGGTGTTACCCGCTCGATCTGAGGCAATTCCGGGCGCCGTTCAGGCGCCCGGCTTTCCGGCCTCGGCCACCGGCAGCGCCGGGTGAAGCTTCGACTTGCGGATCAATGGCAGGCCGATCGCGACGAGCGCCAGCAGCCAGAGAATGATGCTGGTCGGCGTCGAGAACAGGATCTCGTAGCCGCCATCCGAGAGCGACAGAGCCCGGCGGAAATTGTCCTCCAGCAATCGCGCCAACACGAAGGCCAGCATCAGCGGGATCAGCGGAATGCCGACCTTGCGCAGGATGTAGGCGAGGATGCCGATCCCGGTGGTGATCAGCAGTTCGAAAGCGGAATTCGAGACGGCGTAGACCCCGGCATAGGACAGGGCGAGGATGCCGGGATAGAGGATCCAGGCCGGCACCAGCAAAAGCCGCGCGAACAGTCCGACCAGCGGCAGGTTGAGTACCAGCAGCATCAGGTTGCCGATATACATCGAGGCGATCAGCCCCCAGGCGACCTCGGGCCGCTGCGTGAAGAGCAGCGGGCCGGGCGTGATCGAATACATCATGAAGGCGCCGAGCATCACCGCAGTCGTGCCCGAGCCCGGAATGCCGAGCGCCAGCATCGGCACCATCGAGGCGGTCTGGGCGGCGTTATCGGCGGTTTCGGGCGCTGCCAGGCCGCGCATGTCGCCCTTGCCGAAGCTGCCCTTGTCCGAGATGCGCTTCTCCGCCGTGTAGGCCATGGCCGAAGCCACGGAGGCGCCGGTGCCGGGCAGCACGCCGAGAAAGAAGCCGAGCCCGGTCGCGCGCAGCATCGCCGGCGTGCAGAACAGGATTTCACGGAACGTCAGGCGTGCGCCGTTGCCGGTGCGCGAGACGGTGCCGCTGATCATTCCCTCCGCCAGCATCAGGATTTCGGCGACTGCGAAGAGGCCGATGGTCAGGCTGGTGAAGTCGATGCCACCCAAGAGTTCGAGCGAGCCGAAGGTGAAACGCTCGACGCCGGTGCCGCCATCGATTCCGACCATGGCGAGCAGGAGGCCGAGCGCGACCGCGATCCAGGTCTTCACCGCCTTGCCCTCGCTCATCGTGCCGAGCAATGCGAAGGACAGGACCATCAGCGCGACGTAATCGGCCGGGCCGAAGGAGAGCGCGAGCCGCGCCAGCGGCACGGCGAGGAAGGTCATCAGGACGACGGCGCTGGTGCCGCCGACGAAGCTGCCGATGCCGCTGATCGCCAGTGCGGCCGCGCCGCGGCCGGATTTGGCCAGCGGGTAGCCGTCGAGCGTGGTCATCACCAGCCCGGGATCGCCGGGGATGTTGAGCAGGATCGAGGAGATGCGGCCGCCATAGCCGCTGCCGTAATAGAGCCCGGCGAGCAGGATCAGAGCGGTTTCCGGCGGCAGCTTCAGCGCGAAACAGAGCGGCAGCAGCAGGGCGACGGCATTGATCGGGCCGATGCCCGGCAGCGCACCGATGGCGGTGCCGAGCGCCACGCCGGCGAAGGCGACCGCGAGGTTGAGCGGGGTCAGCGCGACTTCGAAGCCGGCGAGCAGGGCGGCGAATGCGTCCATCTCAGATCCCCAG
>JAEWKP010000373.1 GCA_023393655.1 Pseudomonadota bacterium
CTCGCCGCCAAGGGCATCCTGGCCGGCGTTCCCGTCTCGCGGCTCCTGCCCAAGGCCGGGCTCGACGACCTGCTGATCATCGCCTCGACCGAGGTGAATACCGATGAAGACCGGGCAGCCCTCGTGGCGGCGCTCGTGGAGGTGCTGTGATGCTGAACCGTCAGGGACGTCCCACCCAGGCCGGCGAGGCCGCTCATGCCGAGCACGCCACTTTCACCGGCAACAAGGCTCTCCAGCAGGTCGAGCCGCTGATCTTCGAGATCGGCCATCATGAGTCGACCGGCGTCGATATCGACAAGCCGGCGCCGTTCAAGTCGCGACTCGGCAAGCATGCCCGCCAGGGCGAGATCGGCCTGCCCGGCCTCTCCGAGCCCGAGACGATGCGCCACTTCGTGCGCCTCAGCCAGAAGAACTACGGCATCGATACCGGGCTCTTCCCGCTCGGCTCCTGCACCATGAAGCACAATGCCCGCCTCAACGAGAAGGTGGCGCGGTTGCCGGGCTTCTCCGACGTCCACCCGCTCCAGCCGACCTCGAGCGTGCCCGGCGCGCTCGAACTGATGCTGGAGCTCTCTCGCTACCTGATGACGCTGACCGGCATGCCGGCTGTCGCGCTTTCGCCCAAGGCCGGTGCCCATGGCGAGGCCTGCGGTATGATGGCGATCAAGGCCGCGATCGCGGCGAAGGGCGAGGGCGCGACCCGCAATGTCGTGCTCGTCCCCGAGTCGGCCCATGGCACCAATCCGGCGACGGCAGCCCTGATCGGCTTCTCGGTGAAGGCGGTTCCGGCCCGTCCGGACGGCACTGTCGCGGTCGAGGACGTCAAGGCCCTGCTCGGGCCGGACATCGCCGCGATCATGCTGACCAACCCCAACACCTGCGGCATCTTCGAGCCTGAGATCGTCGAGATCGCCGCGGCGATGCATGAGGCCGGCGCCTATTTCTACTGCGACGGCGCCAATTTCAACGCCATCGTCGGCAAGGCCCGCCCGGGCGATCTCGGCGTCGACGCCATGCACATCAACCTGCACAAGACCTTCTCGACGCCCCATGGCGGCGGCGGTCCCGGTGCCGGCCCGGTCGTGCTCTCCGAGCGTCTGGCGCCCTTCGCGCCGGTGCCCTTCATCCATGTCGAGAACGACAAGCCGCATCTGATCGAGTCGCGCGGCGAAGCGCCGGCGGGCAACCAGCCCTTCGGCCGCGTGACCGCCTTCCACGGCCAGATGGGCATGTATGTCCGCGCACTGGCTTACATGCTCAGCCACGGCTCGGATGGCATGCGCCAGGCTTCCGAGGATGCGGTGCTGAACGCGAACTACATCCGCGCCGGGCTCAGTGACCTGATGTCGCTGCCCTTCCCGGACCACCCGTCGATGCACGAGGTGCTGTTCGACGACGAGTGGCTGAAGGGCTCGGGCGTCTCGACGCTCGATTTCGCCAAGGCGATGATCGACGAGGGCTACCATCCGATGACGGTGTATTTCCCGCTCGTCGTCCATGGCGCCATGCTGATCGAGCCGACCGAGTCGGAATCGAAGGCGGCGCTCGACCTCTTCATCGCGACGCTGCGCGACCTCGCCATTGCGGCCAAGGGCAACGACAAGGAGCGCTTCACCAGCGCCCCGCATCACGCCCCGATCCGTCGCCTCGACGAGACTCGCGCCGCCCGCTCGCCGGTCCTGAAATGGGAAAAGCCGGCTCCGGCCCAGGCGGCCGAGTAAGGCGCCTCCCGCCATGCTGACGGCATTCGTCAGCATGGTGAAGAACGCTGGCTGCTTCTTAAGCATTCCTTGACCATGTCGCGGAATGATCCCCCGGTGCCGCTCTCTGCGGCCCGGGGGTTTTCATGTCTGCGCGTCCCTCCATCCTCGCTCTCGCGGCTGCGGCACTGCTGGCCTCGACAGCGCTCGTGCGTGCCAGCGAGCCGAGTTACGGCCCCAACACCTACGACCGCACGCTCGAGGCCCTGATCGCCCATGAGGACATCGCCAATCGCGGTGGCTGGCCCAAGGTGCCGGCGAGCGTCACCGCGCTGAAGCCGGATTCGCAAGGGCCGGATGTCACTGTTCTGAAGCAGCGTCTGCTCGCCAGCGGCGATCTCGCGTCCAACGCCATTGCCGGCGACATCTATGACGGCAACGTGGCCGAGGCGGTGAAGCGCTTCCAGCGCCGGCACGGCCTGTCGGATCTCGGCACGGTCGGGCGTCTGACGCTCAAGGCGCTGAACACGCCTGTCGAGCTGCGCCTGAACCAGCTCACCGCGACGCTGGAGCGGCTCAAGGGCAACGGTTTCAACTTCGCCAGCCGCTATGTCGTGGTGAACATCCCCGGCGCCAGCGTCGAGGCGGTGGAGAACGGCGCGGTCGCGCAGCGCCATCTCGCGGTCGTCGGCCGGCCGGATCGGCCCTCGCCGGTGATCCAGGCCAACATCACCTCGGTCAACGTCAATCCCTACTGGACGGTGCCGATGTCGATCGTGAAGGCCGACATCATCCCGCATATGCGCAAGGATCCGGGCTTCATCGCCAAGTCGAACATGAAGCTGCTCGGCGCCGAGAACAAGGAAATCGACCCGGCGAGCGTCAACTGGGCGACGCTGAAGAGCCCCTATTTCTATGTCCGGCAGGAGCCGGGGCCGACCAACTCGCTCGGCCAGCTCAAGATCGACATGCCCAACGGCGACGCGGTCTACATGCATGACACGCCGAAGAAGACGCTGTTCCGCAACGACGTGCGCTTCAACTCCTCCGGTTGCGCCCGCATCGAGGGCGTCCGCGACCTCGCTGCCTGGCTGCTGGAAGGCTCGGAATGGAACCGCCAGTCGATCGAGGACGAGATCGCCAAGGGCGAGCGCAAGAACATCACGCTGAAGAAGTCGGTCCCGGTCGCCTGGGTCTATCTCACCGGCTGGCAGGGCGCCGACGGACAGGTCCAGTTCCGCGACGACATCTACGAGCTCGACACGCCGCAAGGCATCGTCACCTCGACGATCCAGCCGCGGAAGCCGAAGCCGAAGGCGGCCGTGATCCCGCCGGCGCGCCCGGTTGCTACGGCGACGGGCAACGCGCCGAGCGCGGCGGCCACCGCGAGCAACTAAGGCTCGCAGCTGCCGTCATTCTCGGTCGAAAGACGATTCCAGCGGGCGCCTGCTGCGAAACATCCGCGGGGAGCCCTTCTCCCCATCCGGGAGAGGGGCCTGCCGCGCTGCCCGTGGTCCCTGAAGCAGCGTTGCGCCATCGCTAGAAGCGGCTCGCCCCCAAAACAAAAACGCCGCGCCCGAAGGCGCGGCGTCGATCTCTTGCGATCCGACTAAGCTCAATTGAGCTTGGCCTTGACCTCGGTCAGCCCTGCCGCGAAGGCGGCTTCACCGGCCTTGCCGGCCATCTGGCCGCGCAGGATGGTCTCGGCGGCCTTGGTCGCGGCCTCCGCAGCCGCGGCGCGAACCTCGGCCTCGGCCTGGCTCTCGGCCTGGGCGATCTTCTCCTCGGCCGCCTTGGTACGGCGGGCGACGAAATCGGCGAGCTTGGCCTCGGCTTCCGCCGCGAGGCGCTTGGCCTCGTCATTGGCGGAGGAAACGATCTCGGCGGCTTCGGCCTCGGCGGCCTTGCGCTTGGCATCGTATTCGGCGAGCAGCTTCTCGGCCTCCTGACGCAGGCGGCGGGCTTCCGCCAGCTCCTGCGCAACCTTCTCGCCACGCGAGTCGAGCGCCTTCACGATCGCGCCCGGCACGCCGAACTTGACCAGGATGGCCAGGAAGATGACGAGCGCGACGCCGACCCAGAAAGTATCCATCTGAACTCTCCTCAGCCGCGCGTCAGGGCCTGGTCGACAGCCGCCGACGCCTCGCTGGCGCTGGGAGCCTGACCGGTCAGCTTGGTGACGATGGCGGCGGCGATGTCGCTGCCGAG
>JAEWKP010000384.1 GCA_023393655.1 Pseudomonadota bacterium
GCGCAGACACGGGACCGCGCGACGAGAAGGCGCCTCTTTCGAGGAGCGCGCGGAACTGGGCGCCTTCTCCGGAGAACGGTCCCGTGTCTGCGCGGCAGCGTTTCACGCTACGGCGCGCACGGGATGACAGGCGCCCTTCTGGAAAAAGGTCCCGCATCTGCGCAGCAGCACTGCGTGCTGCGGCGCGTGCGGGATGACGCTCCGCCTTCACAGCCGCTTTGCCACTTCCTCGAGCATGACTTCGGTCGCGCCGCCGCCGATCGCCTGGACCCGGGCGTCGCGGGTCATGCGCTCGATCGCGCTCTCGCGCATATAGCCCATGCCACCATGGAACTGCAGGCAATCGTACATGACTTCGTTGACCAGTTCGCCGCAATAAGCCTTGGCCATCGAGACCTCGCGGGTGGCGTCGAAGCCCTGTGCGTCGAGCCAGGCGGCGTGATAGACGAGCTGGCGCCCGGCCTCGACCTTGCCCGCAAGCTCGGCGAGACGCTGGCGGATCGCCTGCTTCTCCCAGAGCGGCGCGCCGAAGGCTTTTCGCGTCTTCACATAATCCAGCGTCAGGTCGATGGCGGCCTGCGCTTCGCCCATCGCCATGGCACCGATCACGGTGCGCTCGTTCTGGAAATTGCTCATGATCGCGTAGAAGCCGCGACCCTCCTGCCCGAGCAGGTTCTCGGCCGGCACCTTGCAATCGACGAAGGAGAGCTCGGCGGTGTCCGAGGAACGCCAGCCATGCTTGTCGAGGGCGCGCGAGACCGAGAAGCCCGGCGTGCCCTTCTCGACGACGAAGATCGAGACCGATTGCGAGGGCCTGCCTTGCGGGTCCGTCTTGGCGGCGACGCAGTAGAGATCGGCATGGACGCCGTTGGTGATGAACATCTTGGCGCCATTGAGGAGGTAGTGGTCGCCCTCGCGCCGCGCCGTAGTACGGATGCCCTTCACGTCCGAGCCGGCATCGGGCTCGGTCACGGCGCCCGCGACGATCTTCTCGCCGGCGATGATGCCGGGCAGGTACTTGTCCTTCTGCGCCTGATTGCCGGCATTGGCGATATGGACCGAGGCCATGTCGGTATGGACCAGCGCCGTGATGGCGACGCCTGAGAAGGTCGAGCGACCCAATTCCTCGGCCAGCACGACGGTCGCCATCGTGTCCATCTCGGAGCCGCCGTAATCGGCGGGATAGCGGATACCGAAGAAGCCGAGCTCACCCATCTTGCGCAGCACAGCGCGCGGGACGAAGCCGTCCTCCTCCCATTGCAGGGCATGCGGCTTGATCTCGGTCTCGACGAAGCGGCGGACCTGGTCGCGCAGCGCCTCATGCTCCTCGGTGAAGTAGGGAGAGCGCCGCGCGCCCTCCGCGACAAGCTTTCCGCCTGATGACATCGCCTTCTCCCGTCCTGAGCAGCGCCGTCGGCGAGCTACCTGCCGGACGGTAGGTGAATGAACAGCCGAGATCAAGCGACAGCAGTTCGAAGCGATGTCAGGCGACGTCGTCCCAGTGGGCGACCATGCTGCGACCCTTGCCGGCGCGCTTGGCGCCGTAAAGGGCCTGATCGGCCGCGCGCGTCAGAATTTCGGCGGTCCAGGGCGTGTTATCCCGCTCCGCCTTGACGGATACCCCGACGCTCGCGCCGACGGTGACAAGCTGACCCATCAGCATGAACGGCGCCATCACGACGGACACGGCCCGGTCGGCGATCTCGGACAACGCAACCGCGTCCTCGACGCTGCGCACGACGAGGGCGAACTCGTCGCCACCGAGCCGCGCCACGCTGTCACCCGGACGGACCACGCCCTTCAGGCGCATCGCGACCTGCTTGAGCAGATCGTCGCCGGCCTGATGGCCGTGGCGGTCGTTGATCAGCTTGAATCCGTCGAGATCGAGCAGCAGGAGACCGAGCGCCTCGCCGCTTTCGCCGGCCTCGCGCAGCACGCGATCGAGCCCGCGGCGATTCATCAGCCCGGTCAGGGAGTCGTGGCTGGCGGCGAAGTCGAGCTCGCGGCGCACCATCAGCAATTCCTCGAACTGGCCGATAATGTAATCCGAACTCTCATAGATCGAATAGAGATAGACGAGCAGAAGGACGCTGAGCGCCTGGTAGAGCGGATCGCCGGAAGCCAGGAAGGCGACGACCAGCGTGCCGATCGCGATGGTCGAGAGCACGGCGCAGATCCAGTAGCGGAGCGTACGCAGGTAGGACCCCGCCGTCAGCGCCATGGTGAGCCCGAGGCTGAGCACGAAGCCGCCGGCATGATCCGCGGCAGCAGCGGCCAGGGTCAGCGCGGCGATGACGAGCGTGAAGGCGAAGGCAGTATAGGCGTAGCCCGCCTCCCAGCGCCGCGCCTCCGCGAGCGTCAGCTTGCGTGCTGGGTCGCGCCGCTTGAAGCCGACGATGTTGGCGATGCGCAGCAGCGCCGTCACGACGCCTGCGGCCGTCAGCCACCAGAACACCGTCTCACCCGTCTGCACGGCCATGATGGCGGAGCCGACGATCAGCCCGGCCGCAATGCACAGAATCTGGGGCAGGGCGGCGAAGAGACGCGAGATGATCTCGATCTCGATATCCGCGGGAAGCTGCGCGGCGCGTCGACGGGGCCTCATCAGCAGATGCATGACGCTGGCTCTACGCGCGAGGCTCTAAGAACCCGTCAGCCCGATCCCGGGCATTTTAGGGAATCTTATCGCTTGCTGGATCGCGGTCCGAACGCGAAAAGGGGCCGGCACATGCCAGCCCCGTTCCAAGGTCCGGGTTGGAGGGCGATACGGCGCTCAGTTGCAGCCGCAGCCGTTACCGAAGCCGCCGAGCAGGCCGCCGACGAGGCCGTTGCGGGAGACGATCGCCTTCACCGGGGCGGCGACGCCGACCTTGTTGCCATTGGCAATGCCGTTGCCGCTGAGCACGCTGACATTGTTGAGCGCGTTGATCTTGACGCCCGACACCGCCGTCGTCACCGGGGCGACGATGCCACCCAGAAGTGAACCGCCTCGCCCGCCGGCCATGGCCGGGGAAACAGCGAAGGCCGCAACCGTAGCGAGTACAAACGCGTATTTCATCTTGCTTCTCCCTGTCTTCGCCTCCGGGGCGGAAGCGATAGAACACGTATAAGTTGCAACAACCTCCATAAACAACCTTATCTCAGCATTAACCATACCGAGTAAAGTTAATCGACAACTTGAAGTATTCTTTCAACCGATCGAAAAAATCAATGAATTCTTTTTATAGTAAAACATCCAAAATTTATGAAATATTAACCAATATCATCCAGAATCATGGAAGAATTGGTGAGTTCATGGCGATATCGACGCGCATCATCCTCCTGTCGACCCTGGCGCTTCATGCTCCCCTGGCGCTCGCGACCGAGAAAACCACCGATGACAAAGAAAGCTCGATCGCCGTCATCGGGCTCCGCGGCGGCTTCGACAGCAATCCAGCCGGCATCCAGGGGGCGAACGGCACGCCGGCCGCCACAACCTATGCAACCTGGGATTATCTGCACGGCACATTGCAGGACGGCTACGGGCTCAATCTCTCGCTCGTCGAGACGCACTACGATCCGCGCTCGCTCGCCTCCGCCCGCGCCCATTCGCTGACGCTGAAGCATGGCTTCAGCCTCGGCGAGACCAGTACGCTGCAATCCGCCCTATCGGTGACCAGCGAGCAGACCTGGTCACGCCGGAAAAGCAGCCTGGCCTGGCGCGAGCGGTTCGATCACGGCATCGGACCGTTCCGCTTCTGTCTCTAATACACAACTCCGAGCCCACGAGACTA
>JAEWKP010000306.1 GCA_023393655.1 Pseudomonadota bacterium
GCGCGGTGTTGCTGGCGGCCGAGGCCTTGCAGGCGCGTGAGCACGAGCCCGAGAAGGCGCTCGCCGCTGCGCTCGAAGCGGTGAAGCTGGCACCGGCGCTGACGCCGGCCGCGGCCCTGGCCGGCCGGATGCTCGCCGAGCGCGGCGATGTCCGCAAGGCCTCGAAGCTGCTGGAGGTGGCCTGGAAGGATGCGCCGCATCCCGACATCGCCGCCGCCTATCTCGATGCGCGGCCGGGCGACAGCGCGCTCGACCGCCTCGCCCGGGCGACGACACTGACGAAGCTGCGTCCCTCCGATCCTGAAAGCGTGCTGGCACTGACCGGTGCCGCGATCCAGGCGCGCGAGTTCCAGAAGGCGCGCGAGACGCTGAAGCCCTTGCTGGCAGGCGGTGCGTCTGTGCGCGCCTGTCTGCTGATGGCCGAGCTTGAGGATGCCGAGCATGGCGCGGCCGGCCGGGTGCGCGAATGGCTGGCGCGGGCGACGCGGGCGCCGCGCGATGCCGCCTGGGTGGCGGACGGACTGGTCTCCGACCATTGGATGCCGGTTTCGCCGATTACCGGCCGACTCGACGCCTTCGTCTGGACGGTCCCGCCGGCGACGCTCGGCAGCCAGGCACAAGCCGTCGACGACGTGCTGGCCGATCTCGACGATTCGACCAAGCTGATCGAGGTGAAGGCCGAGAGCGTCACGACGATCGAGCCTGCGGCCGTTGCACCGCCTCCTCCGCCTCCGCCCGCGCCGAAGGAGGAGCCCAAGCCGGAGCCGGCCGCTGCTGTCATGCCCGCGGCTGCGAAGGAGGAGCCGAAGCCGGTTCTCGAACCGAAGCCGGTGGAAGCGGTCGTCGAATCCGCGAAGCCCGTTGAACCGAAGCCCATCGAGGCCAAACCGGTGGAAAGCAAGCCCGTTCCACGCGAGACTGCATCGCCCAAGCCGGTGATCTTCCCGGTTTCGCATGCACCCGACGATCCGGGCCCGGAGGAGGAACCGCCGCCGGAGCCGAAGAAGAGCGGCTTCAGGCTGTTCGGCTGAGCGGAAAAGGCGTGCGGCCGGCGGCCATGCGCCTTATAGCGGCGCGATGACATCTGTTTCCGATCCGAATGCCGCCGTCACGCTCACGGTCGGCCCCGAGCAGGCCGGCCAGCGGCTGGACAAGGCGCTCACCTTGCTCGCCGGCGAGATTTCGCGCGCCCGATTGCAGCAGGTCATCAAGGAGGGCGGGGTCAGCCTCAACGGCGCCGTTTTCAGCGATGGCAGCCGCAAGGTCGTCGAGGGCGACACGATCGCGCTCGTCATGCCCGCGGCGAAGCCGGCCGATCCGATCGGGCAGGATATCCCGCTCGACGTCGTCTACGAGGACGAGCACCTGGTCGTCATCGACAAGCCTGCGGGGCTTGTCGTCCATCCGGCCGGCGGGCATGAGGACGGGACGCTGGTCAACGCGCTGATCGCCCATTGCGGCGAGAGCCTGTCCGGCATCGGTGGCGTCAGGCGGCCGGGCATCGTGCACCGGCTCGACAAGGATACCAGCGGCCTGCTCGTCGTCGCCAAGAACGACCGGGCGCATCAGAAGCTCGCTAAGCAGTTCGCCGACCATGGCCGCACCGGCCCGCTCCAGCGCGCCTATCTTGCCATCGCCTGGGGCGTTCCGCGCCTGCGCGAAGGCACGATCGATGCGCCGATCGAGCGTTCGACCCGCAACCGCGAGAAGATGACCGTGGTGAAGGAGGGGCGCGGGCGCGAGGCGATCACCCATATCGAGTTGCTCGAACGCTATCCGCCGCTGCTCAAAGGGCTCGACGAGACCGAACCGCTGGCGAGCCTGATCGAGTGCCGGCTGGAAACCGGGCGGACGCACCAGATCCGCGTGCATATGAGCCATATCGGCCATCCGCTGCTGGGCGACCAGCTCTACGGCTCGGGCTTTGCCACCAAGGCGGTCCGTCTGCCTGCCGATGCGCAGGCGGCGCTGGCCACGCTCGGCCGGCAGGCGCTGCATGCGGCAATCCTCGGATTCGAGCATCCGGCGAGCGGCGAAGAGATGCTGTTCGAATCCGATCCGCCCGAGGATTTTGCGAATCTGCAAGCAGCACTCGCGAGGCTGTGAGCGAATCCGGCGCCTTTGCCACCTTTCCGCCAGAGTGAGTTCGCATATACTGGGGTTGTTCGGATGCGGATGGCCAAGGGGGCGCCGCAAGCGAGCGTTCCGACCGAACCGATGACAGGTTCCCGCGTTGGATCGTTTTGCCGAATCCGAAGCCTGCGCGAAGGTTGATCGCGCGGAGGGCCTGCCGCCAAGCGGGGGCCTCGATGAGGAGAACGAGCATGGCGAGTGCTTCGCTGCCCGTCCTGTCCGCCGAAGGCGGACTGTCACGTTATCTCGATGAAATCCGCAAGTTCCCGATGCTGGAACCGAGCCAGGAATACATGCTGGCCAAGCGCTGGCGCGAGCATGGCGACCGCGATGCGGCGCACCAGCTCGTCACGTCTCACCTGCGCCTGGTCGCCAAGATCGCCATGGGCTATCGCGGCTACGGCCTGCCGATCGGCGAAGTCGTGTCGGAAGGCAATGTCGGCCTGATGCAGGCGGTGAAGCGCTTCGAGCCCGAGAAGGGCTTCCGCCTCGCCACCTACGCGATGTGGTGGATCAAGGCCTCGATCCAGGAATACATCCTGCGCTCGTGGTCGCTGGTGAAGATGGGCACGACCGCTAACCAGAAGAAGCTGTTCTTCAACCTGCGCAAGGCCAAGAGCAAGATCTCGGCGCTGGGCGAAGGCGATCTTCGCCCCGACCAGGTCAAGCAGATCGCGACCAAGCTCGGCGTCAACGAGCAGGACGTGGTCGACATGAACCGCCGCCTCGGCGGTGACGCGTCGCTCAACACGCCGCTGCGCGAGGATGGCGAGGGCGAGTGGCAGGACTGGCTGGTCGACGATTCGGAAAGCCAGGAGCGCCGTCTCGCCGATTCCGAGGAGGCGGATAACCGTCACTCGGCGCTGCGCGAGGCGCTGGAGGTGCTCAATCCGCGCGAGCGGCGCATCTTTGAGGCGCGCCGCCTGGCCGAGGACCCGATCACCCTGGAGCAGCTCTCCGAGGAGTTCGGCGTGTCGCGCGAGCGCGTCCGCCAGATCGAGGTCCGTGGCTTCGAGAAGGTGCAGGAGGCGGTGAAGAAGGCGATCACCCGCATTGAGGCGCCGCGCGCGGCGCTGCCGGCGGCCTGACCGGTCTTCGTTACGAGAGTTTGAAGGGGCGCCGCGAGGCGCCCCTTTTTTGTCAATACAGCGGCGGCAGTGGCTGGAGCGGCAGGCGGAAGGGGCCGATGAAGACCCGGCCTTCGCGCAGTGAGACCGGGGGCAGGGTCGTCAAGCCCGGCGCCGTAGCGGTGTTGCCGCTGCGCCCGCCCAGAAAGCCGCCGAGGCCGCCCAAGAGGTTGCCGACGCGCAGGCCGCCGATCTGCTCGATACCGGCCGCCGCCAACTGGAGATCGCCGGCAACGCGGTGCAACGGGTCGAGCATCAACTGCCCGCTGCCATCGACGCGGGCCTTGCCCTTGGTCGAGACCAGGCGGGTCAGCTCGAAAGTTCCGTTGGCGGCGCGCCAGCTTTCGAGCGCGTCGGGGTTGAAGCCCTTGCGGAAGCTCTCGGCCTGGGTGAGCGTCGCCTGCAGGTCGATCTCGCCGGTCTCGGTATTGCCGAGCAGCGCGTCGATCAGCGGCAGGATCGTGCCCTTGGCCGCGATGGCGATGTCCACCGCCTGCTCGGCGGCGGGGCGTGTCGGGTTGCGACGCAGATGCGTTTCGAGCGTGGCAGCGCCCCAGCTCTCGGTCGCAAGGCCGGGTGTGGTCAGCACGCCGCGCGGTTCGCTTGCGACCAGCGCAAAGCGCTCCGGGCTGCGCCAGGCGAAGCTGGCATCGAGATCCTTCCAGGTCAGGTCGAGCACGCGGCCTTCGGGCAAGGTGACTTTCGCCGGGCTCGATGCTTCGAGGATGGCGAGGCCGGGCGAATAGATCTGGCCGACCGCAACGGCGGGGCCGGTCTCGACGCGTACGGCGTCGCCCCAGCGCGTCGAGGTCAGGGTCAGCGCCTTGCAGCGCAACTCGATGCGGAAGGGAAAGCCGCCGATGCTGCGGTCGGTGCAGGTCCAGGTGCGGCCGCGCTCGGCCTCGCGCGCCAGCGCGACGTCGATCCCGGTCGCGATGCGATCGCGCGCATAGAACCAGAAGGCGGACCAGGCGGCGGCGAGGACGACAAGCAGCATGAAAGGTCCGTAGAGCCAGAAGCGGCTGCGGCGGCGCGTCGGGAGGGGATCGGTCATGCGGCAGGCATTCCTTGCGCGGAGGCGGGCGGATCGCTAGATCGCCCGGACGGCTTTGCCGGGCGGTCTATCACGTTGGCGTGGCACCGGATTTGCTCGAAAAGCGGATGACGCTCTTCAGCCCGATGGTTTAGCTCGCCGGGCGGGAAGGCGCCAGAGCAGGCGACCCGAACGAACCGGCAAGCTCAGCAAGCAGGCCGACGCGGCCAAATTATGGGACGAGGATGACGACCGAATTCGGCGCGACGGATCTCTGGGTCTTCGGTTACGGCTCGCTGATCTGGCGGCCGGGCTTCGCTTTCGAGGAGAGCGTGCAGGCCCGCCTCCACGGCTATCACCGCTCGCTCTGTGTGTTCTCGCATGTGCATCGCGGCACGCCGGAGCGGCCGGGGCTGGTGCTGGGTCTCGATCGCGGCGGGGTCTGTCGTGGGCTCGCCTTCCGCGTCGCAGCCTCGAAGGCACAGGAGACGGTGGACTATCTGCGGGCGCGCGAGCAGGCGACGGCGGTCTATCTCGAGCGCCATGTCGCGTTGAAGCTGGAGGATGGCCGGCAGGCGCGCGGGATCGTCTATGTCGTGGACCGCAAACACCTGCAATATGCAGGCAAGCTGCCGCCGGCGCAGTTGCTCAAGCTCGTGCGGGAGGGCCGGGGCCAGTCCGGCGAGAACCCCGATTACGTGCTGCAGACGCATGAGCATCTGCGAAAGATGGGTATCTTCGATCCCGTGCTGGCCGGATTGGCTCAGGAATTGGCGCCGGGCCTCGGCGCGCCGCATCCGCCGCTGGCAGGTTAGCTAGAAGCTCCCGGTCACCCCTCCGGGCTCGCTTCCGGCATCAGGTCGAGCAGGGCGGCACGGCGGCTGATCCCGTCCTCGGCGAGTAGGTGGACATGGATCTCGCAGGCGCCGGCGGCGATGATCGAACGCTGCCAGCGGCCGAGCGCGGCTTCGATGCCGAAGGGGCCGGAATCGCGGGCGGCGATGACACGCCGATCGTTGGAGACCGCGAGCAGGACTGCATCGGTGAAGCCCAGCGCATGCGCGTCGTCGACGGCGAAGACCGAGGCGACATAGCGGCGGCCGGAGCGGCCGCGCCAGGCGGTGAAACGGCGCTCGCTCAGCGCAGCGGTGCTGCGCAGGGGCATTTCGCGGGCGGCAGGCGCCTCGTCGAAGAGATCGGGTGTGTCGCGATAGGCGAGAGCGGCCATGTCCGTTCCTCCTGTGATAGGAACAAAATGGGAACGAGATGGGGATAAGTCAAGCGCTGCCGGAAGCGAAACCGCGCTTCGGCCTGCTCGATGCTGTCAGGGCATGTCAGGAGTTGGCGAGCGGGTCCATCCCGCGCGCCGCAAGCTCGGCGCGGCCTTGCGCCAGGAGCCGGTCGCTCGCCGTCTCGATACGTTCCTGCAGGGTGCGCTGGAAGGTCGCCTTGTCGAGCCCCGGCTCGATCGGCGGCAGGATCTCGATGCGCACGGTGCCGGGGCGGCGCAGGAACTTGCGGCGGGGCCAGTAGAGACCGGTGTTCAGGGCGACCGGCACGCAGGGCACGCCGAGCTCGGCATAGAGATGGGCAACACCGAACTTGTAGTCCGGCGGGGCACCGGGCGCCCGGCGGGTGCCTTCCGGAAAGATCAGGAGCTGGCGGCCGTTCTGGCCGAGTTCGAGCTTGGCGCGGCGCGTGACGTCGGACAGGGCGCGGGCCCGGGCGCCGCGGTTGACCGGGATCATCCGCATCTTCATCAGCGCCCAGCCGAAGACCGGGATCCAGGTCAATTCGCGCTTGAGGATGAAGACCGGATTGCGGAAGACCGTGACCAGCGCGAAGGTCTCCAGGAAGGACTGGTGCTTGGCGCCGACCATCAGGCCGCCCTGCGGGACGTTCTCGATGCCGGTAATCTCGCAGCGCGTGCCGGCGACGACGCGCATCAGCCACAGCGCCGAATGGGCCCAGCCGATCGCGACCGCCAGAATCGCGCGCTTCGGCAGAAGCAGGGCAGGCAGGACACCAAAGATCAGCCAGAGGATCAGATTGGCATAGAACAGGATGTTGAAGGCGATCGAGCGCAGGACGAGCATGCTGCGCAATGAGCCCGAGACGCGCTTCCGGTCAAGCTCCGGATGTCGTTTCGGCCTCAACCTTCGTGGCGATGCTGCTCCAGGAGGCGCGAGCGCTTCTCGGCGGCGGGGCCGAGCATGTCGGCGGGCTTCGGCGAAACCGGCTTGCGGCCGCCGATGATCACCGACAGGCGCGAGGTCTCCGGATCGCTTTCGACGAGGCTGCGCAGGCGCGCGATGAGGTATTTCGCATATTCCGGCGCAAGCATCCTGATGACCGACCAGCGGTTCCACCAGCCGGAGGTATCGACATGCTCGGTCACGACCGGGTGGGCAACGAGCTGGACGCCCGGCATCGCATGGGCGAATTCGACGAGGGTGCGCGGCATGTGATAATTCGAGGTCACCACGAGCAGCGAGCGGAAGCCGTGGCGGCGCACCCAGCGCCGGGCCTCGATGGCATTGCCGATGGTGTTGCGGGCGCGATAGTCGAGATCGACGCAGCAGGCGAGCAGGTCGCGCGAGGCCGGGTTCAGCTTGGCGAGCTCCTCGCGGCTGGTCTTCTCGTTGACGCCGCTGATCAGCAGGCGCTCCCCGCGCTCGGCGCCGAGCAGGCCGATGGCATCGCCGATGCGCTGGGCGCCACCGGTGACCACCACGATCGCATCGGTGCGCGGTGTGCTTGCAGGTTCGCGCGCATCGATCATCGCGGCGAAGCGGATATAGCCGATGCCGAGGAGCAGGGTGCCGAGGCAGGCGATGGCAGCCGCCGCCAACCCGAGAATGCGGCGAAGCGAGGTCGATCGCGCGGGCATGTCCCTCCGGGGCGCGGAATCGGAAGGGGCCATCGCGAGATGGTCGTTTGTGCTGCCGATCATGGCCATGACGTTGCCGTCCTAGCGCGCCAATCGGGCATAACGGCGGCAGGCCCGCGTCCGGCCTTGCCGCATGCGTTAAGATCTGATTGCCGCCATGAAGCCAGCGGGATGCTCATGCCAGCATCCTCAGGTGGCGGCGCACGGTGAAGCGCGAGACCAGCCCGGCGATCACCGCGACGACCAGGGCGACGAGGATGACCGCGCCATAGCCGGTCCAGCCGATCTCGAAGGCGCCGAACAGGGCCTGCAACTGCTCCGCTTCCGGCGTGGCGCTCCAGCGTGAGGCGATGAAGCCGAGCACGCCGATCGTGGCGATGGCGGCGAGGCCGCCGAAGAGCCCGCCCCTGAGCCCAAGCCGGATGAAGCGGCTCTGGAATTCCCGCGCGATGAATTCGTCGTTGGCACCGACGAAATGTAGCACTTGGACGCTGTCGCGGCTGCCGGCCATGGCGCCGCGCGTGGCGAAGGCGACGGCCAGTGCCGCGGCCGTCAGCCCGAGGAGGACGATCGCGAAGCCCGTGGCGATGATGGTTCCGGCCATGGCGGAGAGGCGCCTGACCCAGAGCCGGTGGTCGTCCAGCGTCGCGGTCGGCACCTCGCGGCGCAGCTCCGCGCCGAAGCCGGCAAGATCAGAGGCGGCGTCGGCCTTCAGTTTCAGCACGATGAGGCGCGGGACAGGCAACTCGACGAGATCGAGCCCGGTGCCGAGCCAGGGTTCGAGCAGCTTGTCCGATTCGGCCTTCGGCACGGCGCGGACGCTTTCGACCTCCTTGAGCCCGCTCGCAAGCATGACGGCGCGGGCCACGTCGTCGTCGATCTTGCGGTGCGAATCGGGGCGGACCTGGATGGTCATCTCGTTGGAGATGGCGCCGCGCCACTGGTCGGAAGCGCGCGCGGCGAGGACGGCGGCGCCCGCGCTCAGCGCGGCCAGGAAGGTGAGGATGGCGATCACG
>JAEWKP010000444.1 GCA_023393655.1 Pseudomonadota bacterium
CGGCCCTCGGCAACATCACGCCTGCCGAGTTCGCCCTCAAATCCTCGCTGGAAAAACAGGCCGCCTAAGGCCAGAAACGAAACCCAGGACTCTCCCTCAAACCGGAGGAGAAAAGGGTCCCAGGTCAGAAGATCTGCGACTGCGCTTTTTCGCGCCGCTGAAATCGTTCAGCCATGCCTTTCTCGCTCGCCTGACCCAGCTCGACTACGCGCGGGAGATGGCGTTCATCGCTATCGAGGAAGGCAGCGGGGAAGCGGCCGGCGCCGTCCGCCTCCATGCGGATCCCGGTCGTATCGAGGCCGAATACGCCATCTTGTTGCGTTCCGACCTGAAGGGTATCGGGCTTGGGCGGGCATTGATGGAGCTGATCATCGACTGGGCCAAGGCCGAGAAGCTGCAGCGCGTCCATAGCCAAATCCTCGCCGAAAACACGCCAATGCTCGAACTCTGCCGGCATCTGGGCTTCGAGATCGCCCTAGATCCCGACGATGTTTCCGTCAAGCAGGTCGCGCTGAATCTGGACCTAGAGGCAACGGATATGAAGCAAAATCTAACGGGAAGCGCCTTCGGCTCACTTCAGGAAGAGCTTGAACATGTGATTGCGGCCTACGCGGTAGGGAGAGACTCAATCTTTGATACAATTAGATCAAAGGTTTTTCTCTCTTCCAGAAGAGCCATGTCAATGTCGCCGTTTTTCAGTGCTTGTAACATCTCCGCTTTAAATTTGTCGGCAGCTTCGAGGCCCTCATGGGATGAAATGTGTTTGATCGAGTAGCCAATACAAAGATATAACGCATTCAATGCGATCTTGATCTGCTCCATATTTGTGTCAGTGAGATTCTCGATTTCCTCTGCCATTTTCTGCTCCTTTACTCTGCGCACGCAAGCCCGCGCTTCAGGGCTTCGTCGATAAATCTGTTCGAAAGCAACCGCCGAACAGCGCAGCTGTTCCGAAAGTTGCCGCTGGCCGAAGAATGCGCGGATGCGCACTAAAGAGGCGCCGCCAGCAGAACTATCTTGTCCCGGAGCTTTCCGACCGATGATCGTTCTCGCGGCCACCCGATGAGTTGCTCGCGCCGTCGATCCGATCATTCTCTCCGTCCAGGAGAACCCGCTCAGCCGCGCCCTCGAGATCATCGTACTGGCCGCTCCTCAACGACCAGAGAAAGGCCGCCAGCGCAGCCCCGCCCAGCAGCAGTGCCAGGGGCACAAGGAAGATGAGGCTGCTCATCCGCCTGTCCGAAAATTTGGCGCGAGAGCAATTCCAGCTGGCTGCACATCCTGCCGCCGAGGCCGACCCGCGTCCAGGCGCAGCGCGTTCGCGACCACGATGATCGAAGACAGCGACATCGCCAACGCCGCAATCAGGGGGGTGACATATCCCGCGATTGCGATCGGAAGGGCGATGGCATTGTAGGCAATCGCAAGCGCGAAGTTCTGCCGAACCAACCGGCCAGCGTTTCGCGATACGGCGAATGCCATCGGAACCGCGTCAAGCCCATCGCGCAGGAAAACGAAATCCGCCGAATTGCGACTGATATCGGCTGCGGATGCTGGCGCCATCGAGACGTGGGCGGCGGCCAGCGCAGGGACATCGTTCAGCCCGTCCCCGACCATCAGCACCTTGCTGCCTTGATGCGCCGACGCAGCAAGCCGCTCGACTTTCTGCACCGGCAGCAAACGCGCAGCGACCGAGTCGATCCCGAGCTTGCTCGCCATGGCGTGGACGGCATCCGGCGTATCGCCGGAAAGCAAGCTGACGTCCAGACCGGCAGCCCGCAGAGCGTCGATGGTCGCGCTTGCCTGCGGTCGCTCTACCTCCTCAAAAGCGAAACAAGCGACCAAGGCGCCGTCGCTGCTGAGCACCGTGCCGCTTTCTGAAGCCTGTTGTGCGGCGTCTCCATTCGTTAGCGCCCATTCGGCGCGCCCGAGCCGGTAAAGGGTCCCCTGCAGCCGGGCTTCGATACCGAGGCCGGGGTGTTCGCTCACATCTGACAAGGCCATGACCTCGGCGGGCGCCGCAGCGGCGATCGCTCGTGACAGCGGATGATTGGAGCGGCGCGCGATTTCAGCTGCGATTGCGAGAATCTCGGGGGCAAACGAGTTGACATTGACGAGACGCGGCTGGCCTGAGGTCAGGGTTCCGGTCTTGTCGAAGGCCACAGCGTCGATCTCGGCCATGCGCTCGATGGCCGAACCGTCCCTGACCAGGATGCCGTTCTCGAACAGCCGCCGCGATGCCACCACCTGCACGATCGGGACGGCGAGCCCGAGCGCGCAGGGGCAGGTGATGATCAAAACCGCGATGGCGACGGTGATGGCCTGGTACCACCCTTCGCCTAGCGCCATCCAGCCGAGAAACGTCAGGAAGGCCGTGGCGTGGACGACGGGGGAATAGAGTGCCGCAGCGCGATCGGCGATGCGACGATAGTGGGCTCGCCCGCCTTCGGCGGCTTCCATCAGCCTGATCATCTCGGCGAGGAAGGAGGTGTCTGCCCGTGCTGAAGCAACGATGACGAGTGCGCCGGAGAGGTTGAGCGTGCCGGCCTCCACCGCGGCGCCCGGCCCAACATGACGCGGCGCGCTCTCCCCGGTTACGATTGCGCAGTCGAGATTGGAAAGACCATCCAAGACGAGGCCGTCGACGGGTACGCGTTCGCCGGCGGCGAGCGTGAGACGCATCCCGGGCTCGATCTCGGCAAGCGGCAGGAAATCGCGGCTTCCATCGTCGCGTAGAACCGTAGCGCCGCGGGGTGTCAAGCGCATCAGGCCGCGCACTGCGGCGCGCGCCTTCTCGCGCATGAGATAATCGAGCGTCCGTCCGATCAACAGGAAGAAGATCAGCGAGGTCGCCGCGTCGAAATAGGCGTGCGGGCCGTCATGGATCGTGTCGTAGAGGCTCATAGCAAAGGCGAGGCAGACGCCGATCGAGATCGGAACGTCCATATTCGTGTGCCCCTGCCGCAGGACCGACCAGGCCGAGGCGAAGAAGATCCGCCCGGAGTAGACGAGGCACGGCAGCGCCAAGGCCGCGGAAGTCCAGTGGAAGGCGCTGCGCGTTTCGGCTTCCGCCCCGGACCAGATCGAGACGGAGAGCAGCATGATGTTCATGGCGCCGAAGCCGGAAACCGCAAGCGCCCGGATCAGCCGCGCCAGTTCCGGATTCGCGCGATCGGCCTCGCTCTCGAAGAGATGGCCGGGGTAGCCGAGTGCAGCCAGCGCGGCCAGCAGGTCGGGCGTCTCCTGTCCGCGCCACTTCACCGCGACGCGCCGGGTCGAAAGATTGACGCGGGCGTGCTCGACGCCGGCGACGCGCATCAACCCCGCTTCGACGGCGCGGATGCAGGCGGCACAGTGCACGCCCGGCACGGCAAGATCGGATTGCCGGAGCCCATCACCGAGATCGCGGCTGGCAAGGCGAATCTCCTGTCGCGCCGCCGAGCCATCGAATGCCCCGTAGGGATCGACGGGCGGCGCGCAGCAGCTCATTTGATCGCCCTGTAGCTGTGCCAGGTCGCGTGGCCGAGCAGCGGGAAGACGACGATCAGTCCGAGCAGCCCGGTCGCGACCGCGATCAGGAAGAGGCAGAGCACAATCGCGCCCCAGGCGAGCATCACCGGCAGATTGCGGAAGACCATCGAGATGCTGGTGCCCATGGCGGTGAAGGCATCGACCTGCTCATCGAGCAGCATCGGGATCGCGAAGGCGCTGATGGCGAAGGAGAAGGCCGCGAACAGCCCGCCGACCACGGTGCCGAC
>JAEWKP010000452.1 GCA_023393655.1 Pseudomonadota bacterium
ACCGTGGCCGGCCCGTTCGGCAGCCCGACCTTCACGCCGACGACCACGACGACAACCACCACGACGCTGCCGACGACGCCATTTCCGACGACCGTCGTAACCACGAGCACCAAGACCGGTGCTCCCGTCCTTACCGCCAGTGCGATCAATCCCCTGGCCGTGCCGCGCAGCCTGTCGCCCGACGGCAGCGGCATGGTCGGCGGCGCGCAGTTCGGCTTCAACTATCAGATCGGCGCGGTCGTCATCGGGGCCGAAACCGACCTGTCCGCGACGCGGCTCGGCGGCAGCCAGACGATTTCTGCCAATCCCGGCGGAACCCGCTTCACCACGCGCGCCGAGAACGAGGTCTCGATGCTGGGAACCGTCCGCGCCCGCGCCGGCTTCGTGCTCGGCGATTTCATGATCTATGGCAGCGGCGGCTATGCCTATGGCCTCGTCGACCAGAAGGGCTCGATCACGCCCGACAATCCGGCGACCACCTCCGGCGCCACGGCCTCCCGTTCCGGCATCGCCAGCGGCTGGGCGCTCGGCGGCGGCATCGAATATGCGATCATGCCGGGCATGACGCTCCGGCTCGACTACACGCACTACGATCTCGGCAACCAGAAACTGACCTTGCAGGATTATACCGGGCTAGCCCCCACCCAGTATGCGACCATGCGTGCTCGTACCGCAGGCGATATCGTCAAGGCCGGCTTCAACTTCGGCTTCTGACGCCGACAACGACGCCACGCCCCTTGACACTGGCGGGTCCGATGGGGAATTTGGCGCCCGATGCGGGTGTAGCTCAATGGTAGAGCAGCAGCCTTCCAAGCTGAATACCCGGGTTCGATTCCCGGTACCCGCTCCATTTCCCCTGCCAGCCTGAATAACCGGGATCATTCCCGTCGGCACCGCGCTCGCGGCCGGGCCGCTGAAGTCGGCACGGAAGCTTCCATAGCGTTGCCTTAGCCGGGTTACGGCGTATCGGAGGTGTCGCGCGCGCGGCTTGCCTGCTGGCCGTTGCGGTTGCGTGGCGAACGTCTGAACAGGGTCGTATGAACGGCTCTCAGGATCGGCTGCGGTTTCCCCAGCAGATACCCTTGCGCTTCGGTGCAGCCCGCCCGATCGACCGCATCGAGCTGATCCTGCGTCTCGATGCCCTCCGCCGTGGTGGTCATGCCGAGCTCGGCCGCCAGCGCCGCGACGGCCGCGACGATGGCCGCGCTATCGGAATGAGCGGTCATGTCGCGCACGAAGGAACGGTCGATCTTGACCTTGTCCAGCGGGAAGAGCCGCAGGTGGCTCAGGCTCGAATAGCCCGTGCAGAAATCGTCGAGCACGATTCGGACGCCGAGCTCCTTGAGGCCTCTCAGCGTTCCGAGATTGCGATTGTCATTGGCGAGCAGCGCGGTCTCGGTGATCTCGAGTTCGAGCCGCCTCGGTTCGAGCCCAGTCTCGGCGAGGATGTCGCGCACGGTCGCGACCGCATCGCCGAAGATCAATTGCACCGGCGAGAGGTTGACGGCGATGCGAAGATCGCCCGGCAACTGGGCCGCGTCCATGCAGGCCTGGCGAAGGACCCACTCGCCGAGATCGACGATCAAACGCGTCTCCTCCGCCAGCGGCACGAACTCGGCCGGCCCGACCAGCCCCCGTTCTGGATGGTGCCAGCGCAGCAACGCCTCGAACCCGCAGAGCTTGCTGGATTTCAGATCGAAGATCGGCTGGTAGGACAGCTCGAACTGCCGCTCTTCGACGGCCTGGCGCAGATCCATTTCCAGGGCGAGACGCGCGCGCAGTTGCTCGTCCATTTCCGCCGTGAACACGCAGCAGACGCCGCGCCCCCGGGCCTTGGCCTGGTAAAGCGCGAGGTCGGCCTGTTTCAAGAGGAGGTCCGCATCGAACCCCGAGCCATCGGCGACGGCGATGCCGACACTCGCCGAGATCGAAATCGTCCGGTCCTTGAGGAAATAGGGCTCGCTGAGAACCTCGATGATGCGTGTCGCGAGCGCCACCGCCTGCTGCGGTTGCTCCGGATCGAGGCTGAGAACCGCGAACTCGTCTCCACCCAGGCGCGCGACGCATTCGGTATCCCGCACGCAGGTCTTCAGGCGCTCCGCGACCGAGAGGAGCAGCAGGTCGCCGACGGGATGCCCGAGCGTATCGTTGACGTCCTTGAAGCGATCGAGGTCAAGGAACAGCAGGGCGGCCGCCGCGAAACCGCCCTCCTTCCGCAGCAGCGACTTCGTGATCTGGCTGCGAAAGGCGAAGCGATTCTGCAGGCTCGTCAGGTCATCATGATGGGCCAGGAAGCGGATGCGATGTTCCTGCTCGACGAGAGCCGCATTCTGCTGCCGCGTCTCTTCGACCGCCTCGTTCGCCCGCATGTTGGCGGCAGCCAAGTCCGCGAGCGCCCCCTTGAGTGCCGTGATGTCGGTGCGGATGCCGACCGTCCCGCCATCCCTCATCCGCCTTTCCGTGATGAGCAGCCAGCGCCCATCGGGCAGCAGACGCTCGATCGAGCCACTGCCCTGGCGATGCCAGGTCGCGACATCCCTCACGAATTCCTCGATATCGCCGGTCGCCTGAGGATATTGGCCGAGCTCGACCCCCTTGCGGATGATATCCTCGAAATGCGCACCGGCCGTCATAACGGGCGCGCTCAGCGCATAGAGATCGCGATAGCGCTGGTTGCACGTCACCAGCCGGTCGCTCTCGTCCCACATCACGAAGCCGTCGGACATGGCCTCGATCGCGTTGTCGAGGAGGACCGCGGCCCGCTCGCGTTCGGCATCCGCCCGTTCACGCTGGCGGATGGCCAGCAGGATCGCTCCGGCAAACGCCGAAAGGAGCAGCGCCCCCATGAGAGCCGCCGTGATCGTCCGGTCGCGGTCCTGGCGCCAGTCTGCGAGAACCTCGCTGCTCTTCACGCTCAGGACGACCTGGATATCGCCATAAAGCGAGCCTCTGACCACGTTCAGGGTCCCGGTTTCGCTGCCTCTCTCGCCGATCAGGAAAGCCTTGCCCTTCGCCAGTCGCGTGGGCAAGGCGGGAACCCGGAGCTTGCCGATCAGCAATTCGTCATGCGGCAGCATCGCGACGATCTGACCGTCGGCGCGTTCGAGCGAAATCCGCGTGTCAGAGCCGATACCGGCCTCCGCCAGTAGTTTCATCAGCGTATGCAGGGGCACCTCGGCAACCGGAACGACGCCGTGCCACGCCGGAACCCGGCGCGCGACGTAAAGCGACCAGTCCCCGGTGACGGCGTTTCGAATGGGGCCGATCAGGTTCGTCGGCGCGCGCGAGACCATGGCGACATCCAGCGGCAGGCTATGGCGTGCGCCGCTCGACCTGGCGGAAGCGATGACACTACCGTCCGGCCCGACGAGCAGCAGGTCGCGAAACGCCATCGTCTGGAAGTTCAGGCCGCGAAGCAGGCGGCTGGCGGGTTCCCTTTGGCCGGGGCCAATCTGAGCGACATCGAACAGGGTCGCAAAGCTCGCCAGCGCGCCGTCGACCTGCAGGAGTTGCCGGTCGAGCGCATTCTCGACGGCGACGGCCTGGCCCTCCAGCGATTGCTCGGCAGCCCGCCAGGCGCTCACCTCCCTCTGGCGAACCAGATTGGAGGCGCCGATCGCAGCCACCGTCAGGATGATGGCCGTCCCCGCTACCACCATGAGTTTAAGGCGCTTGATCATTGATCCTCGTCGAGGGGGCGGCGAGTCACGGCGTCCGAGGCTCGATGGCGTGAAGCGGCTTGAGATAGGTGTTCCAGGCCAGGACGCAGTCCTCGCCGCAACGCTCGAACCAGCGCGGCAGGACGACCTCGGCAAGGAGGCGCCGGCGCGTCGCGTCCGCTGGCAGGGCCGGCACGACGGTCATCGGCCGCCCGGGCTTGCCCGAGCAGGTTTCCGTCCCGGCATTGCAGGCGAGGCCGCGTTGCGTATCGGATTCCGCCTGGGACCAGATCCGCGCCTCGAGCTGCCCCACACCTTGCCGGATGATGTCGCGCGCATCCGCGGGCAGACCGTCCCAATAAGTCGCGTTCGCTCCGAAGACCGAGACACCCCAATTGAGCGCGAGGGCGTGCACCGCCACGGCGACGCGCGGCAGGCCGATCTCGTAGCCGCTCAACGTTCCCGTGATCGCGCATTCGACGACCCCGTTGCGCAGCGCCGCCACGATTTCGGCAAAGGGCAGGATCATCGGCACGGCACCCATCGACGCCATCAATTCGGATTGTCCGACCGAGGACGTGCGCACCTTCCGCCCTGCGAGATCATCGAGCCCCTTGAAGGGCCGCGTGCAGAACAGGACCTGCGCCGGATAGGCATAGATGCCGAGAAGCTCGATCTCGTAGCGCTCACGCAGGAGGCTGCGCAGATGCTCCCGGAACGCGGCGACGGTCCGGCGCAGCGTCGCGACATCGGGGTTCAACAGGGGCAGGTCGACGGCACTCAGCTCCGGCTCGTCGCCCGCGACGGCACTCAGCTGGGCCGTGCCGAACGACACCACACCGAGCCGCAGGAGCTGGAGCATCTCCTGGTTGCGCAACCCGCCCGCATCGAGCGGCCGGATCGTCGCGCTGATGCGCCCCTTCGACAGCGCATTGATCTCCGATTGCCAGAAGGGCTGCTCGATCTTGGTGTATTGGGTGAGGCCGGCGAGCCCGCCGATGATCTGCAGTTTGACCGGCTCTTCGGGACGTGTCTGGGCCAGCGCCGTACAGCTTGCAAAAGCGAACGCAGCGGCAACAGCTGCAATCATAGGCTGCACGCGCCGGAGCGGGCGGCGGATGATGGCGTTGTCGCAGGCCTTGGCCATCTCCCCCCCGTAGTAGCCGTGTGCAATCGAATGATATTCAGCCGTGGCGGTTAACCGCGGTTAAACCGGAAACCCCGGCTTGCGCCGATGCCCCCATCTTTCCACCGCGTTTCAGCACGCAAGGCGCGAAGCCAGCCATGTGGGGTTGATCGCGCAGTCGCAGCGTCGCTGCGCCTTCGCCCTGTCAAGCGTAGGGCTGCGAGGCCAGTCTTGCCCGTACCACGACAAGCTTGTCGAAGCTGTGCTTGAATACTCCTGCCCGAACGGCCGAAACTATATTGCAGACGCGATATAAAATCGGAGAGGCCTGCAACAACGCCCGTGCAAGGTTTCGGCTATTGCAGCGCAAGCCAAGCTTGCTATGCTCGCTGATCTACTGCTCCCGTCCCAGGTCGTATCGTCAGGCATCGAGGCTCCCCGTCGCGCGCGTCAGGTGGCAGCACGCGAAGCAAGGAAACCTCCCGGCCCGGAGCCGGCGGCATGCGAAGGTCGGAAGCAGCCTTGGGGAGAGCGGAAGGGGTGGGGGATGGCGCGTCTGGCGACGGTGGCGGCTCTTTGGATTCTGGCCTGCCCGGCAGCGGCGACGGGCGAGGTGCTGCGCCAGGGCGAATTCCTGCAGGACTACATCACCTGCGAAGCCTGGATGAAGCGCGAAGCCACGGATGCTGAAATGCACGGCCTGATCGGCCGCTGGGTGATCGACGCCCTGCGCCACGGCTCCCCATCGCGATTGTCGCGATATGGGGATGGCGAAGTGCTGGATGCCGTCGAACGCCAATGCCGGGCTCAGCCGGCCAAGACATTGACGGTCGCGACCTTCCTGGCCGGGCTTCGACTGCCGGAGTAGCGACTGGAGCATCGGCCCGAAAAGTGGAACGCGGTTTTCGGAGAATGCCGATGCAAAATCAAAAGCCTAGAGCATCGGACTGAATACGGTATTCAGTCCGATGCTCTAGCTCCTTGGCCGGAGCAGCGACGATGCGCAGCTCCGGCCGCCGGGACTACTGGAAGAGCTTCATTGCATTGACCAGCGTCTGGGCGACGCCACCCAGCAGCGGAATGCCCGCGATGCTCCAGGCCACGACGAGTCGAAGCGTGCTGGTCGGAGCCGTATCGTTACTCTGCATGGTGATCTCCTCGGCATATTTTTCGAGTGAGGCCGACGTCGATAGCCCCTGAAGAAAATTGATAGAACAAAAGCTTGGACCGCTTCCTTGATTCGAATTCTCGCGGAAGTGCCCTAGAAGCCGGACGGGTGGCCACTGCCCGCAACCAGGGCAGCGATGCCGGTGGCGCTGTGCTGCGGCCGAAGCGACGCCATGGCATGCCAGAGCCAGTAGCGAAGCCAGGCCAGCAGCGGGAGCCGCAATGGCGGCTCCCGAGGTGCGATGCACTGCATGGCTCCGCTCCTCACGCCTGTGCGGGCGCGGCCTGGGCGCCGCCCGGCAGATCGAGACCACGGGACGGCTCGGCCTCGCTCACCATGTGATGGCGCTTGTCGACCGCCCTGACGCAGAGATTGGCGATGAAGCCGATCACGAGCAGCCCGGCCATGATGTACATGGTCACGTTGTAGGCCTGTGCCTTGGGCACGCCATGCGCGAGATTGTATTCGCGGATGTAGTTGATCAGCACCGGCCCGGCGATGCCCGCCGCCGACCATGCCGTCAGCAGGATGCCGTGGATGGCGCCGACATAGCGGGTGCCGAACATGTCGCGCAGATAGGCCGGCACCGTCGAGAAGCCGCCGCCATACATGCTGACGATGATCAGGAAGCAGATGACGAACAGCACGACATTGCCGCTGCCGCCGGCATAGGGCACCGTGATGTAGAGGATGAAGCCCAGCACCATGTAGCAGAAATAGGTGTTCTTGCGCCCGATATAGTCGGAGAGCGAGGCCCAGCTGAAGCGCCCGCCCATGTTGAACAGGCTCATCAGCCCGACGAGGCCGGCGGCCGCGACCGGCGTGATCCGGCCGGGGAACATCTCCTGGCTCATCGCCGAGGCCTGCCCGAGCACGCCGATGCCCGCCGTCGTGTTGACGAAAAGGACCGTCCAGATCAGCCAGAATTGCGGGGTCTTGACCGCCTGGTAGACGAAGACATCGTTCCTGGTGATCAGCTTGCTGGTCGTCGCCGGCGGCACATAGCCCTCCGGCTTCCAGCCCGGCGCCGGTACCCTGACCGTCAGCGCGCCGAACATCATGAACAGGAAATAGACGCAGCCCAGCGTGATGAAGCTCCAGAGCACACCGACATCGCTCGCGGTCTGGAACTTGCTCATCAGCCAGACCGAGAGCGGCGAGGCGATCAACGCGCCGCCGCCGAAGCCCATGATCGCCATGCCCGTGGCCATGCCCGGCCGGTCGGGGAACCATTTCATCAGGGTCGAGACCGGCGAGATATAGCCGATGCCGAGCGCGCAGCCGCCGATCACGCCATAGCCGAGATAGATCAGCCAGAGATTATGCAGCTTCACGCCGAGCGCCGAGATCAGGAAGCCGCTCGCCCAGCAGATCGCGGCGGTGAACATCGCCTTGCGCGGCCCGCCCTCCTCGACCCAGCGCCCGAACAGCGCGGCGGATACGCCAAGAACGACCATCGCGATCGAGAAAATCCAGCCGAGTTCGGTGAGCTTCCAGTCCTCGGGAGTCGATTGCGAGATGCCGAGCAGGCGCGTCATCGGCAGGTTGAAGACGCTGAAGGCATAGGCCTGGCCGATGCACAAATGCACGCAGAGTGCCGCCGGCGGCACCAGCCAGCGGCTGTAACCGGGTTTGGCAATGGTTCGCTCGCGATCCAGGAAGGGGATCATCGATTTGGCGTATTCGTTTCGTCGGTCGATCGTCGTCATGCGTTTCCTCCTCCAGCCGGGTCGTTGCCCTGTTTTCGGCTTCGCGCTTTGGCGAGTTTCAGCCGGTTTTCGCCCTCTCGGCGGCGATCAGCGCGACGGCATCGCGAACCAGCGGGTCGAGCCCGCTGCCGCCGTCGTCGACATGGGCGCAGATGGCGCTGCGCATGCGTGGGTCCCAGAATTTCCGGAGATGGGTCGCAACCGCCTCGGCCACTTCGGCCCGGGGCTGGCTCGCGAAGAAGCTGCCGATCTGGTTGGCCATGTGGATGAGCCGGTCGAGCTGCATGGCGCTCACTCCGCCGCGGGCGGCATGATCCGCCGGCTGTTGTCGGCGAAGGCGGAATAGCGCTCCTGCCAGTCGGAGCGCCCGTTCGAGGGCGAGACCTGCACCGCCGTGCACTTGTATTCCGGGCAGTTGGTCGCCCAGTCCGAGTAGTCGGTGGTGACGACGTTGGCCTGCGTGTCCGGGTGGTGGAAGGTTGTGTAGACGACACCGGGCGCGACACGCTCGGTGATAAGGGCCCGCAGGGTGGTTTCGCCGGAACGGCTGGCGAGCCTGACCCAGGAACCGTCGGCGATGCCGCGCTCCTCCGCGTCATGCGGATGGATCTCGAGCAGGTCTTCCTTGTGCCAGACGACATTCTCGGTGCGCCGCGTCTGCGCGCCGACATTGTATTGCGAGAGGATGCGCCCGGTCGTGAGCAGCAGCGGATAGCGCGGGCCGACTCGCTCGTCGGTCGCGAGATACTCGGTGATGACGAAATGGCCCTTGCCGCGCACGAATTTGTCGATGTGCATCACCGGCGTGCCGGTCGGCGCCTGCTCGTTGCAAGGCCACTGGATCGAGCCGAGTTCGGCGAGCCGGTCGAAGGAGACGCCGGCGAAGGTCGGCGTCAAGCGCGCGATCTCGTCCATGATCTCGGAGGGATGGTCGTAATGCATCGGGTAGCCCAGCGCGTTGCTGAGCGCGACCGTGATCTCCCAGTCCGCGAGGCCGGATTTCGGCTCCATCACCTTGCGCACCAGCTGGATGCGCCGTTCGGCATTGATGAAGGTGCCGTCCTTCTCGAGGAAGGTGCTGCCGGGCAGGAAGACATGGGCGTAGTTCGCCGTCTCGTTCAGGAACAGGTCCTGCATGACGACGCATTCCATCGCCGACAAGCCCGCCGCGACATGGCGCGTGTCGGGGTCGGACTGCATGATGTCCTCGCCCTGGACGTAGAGCCCCATGAAGGAGCCATCCAGCGCCGCATCGAGCATGTTGTTGATGCGCAGGCCCGGTTCCTTGTCGAGCGCCTTGCCCCAGGCGTCCTCGAACAGGCCGCGCACGGCATCGTTCGAGACATGGCGATAGCCCGAGAATTCGTGCGGGAAGGAGCCCATGTCGCAGGAGCCCTGGACGTTGTTTTGCCCGCGCATCGGGTTCACGCCGACGCCGGGCCGGCCGATATTGCCGGTAGCCATGGCGAGATTGGCGATCGCCATGACGGCGGTCGAGCCCTGGCTGTGCTCGGTGACGCCGAGCCCGTAATAGATCGCGCCATTGCCGCCGGTCGCGAACAGGCGCGCCGCGCCGCGGATGTCGGCGGCCGCAACGCCAGTGACCGTGGACAGCACTTCGGGGCTGTTGCGCTCCTCGGCGACGAAGGCGGCCCAATCCTGGAAGGCGTCCCACTCGCAGCGCTCGCGCACGAAGGCCTCGTCGACCAGCCCCTCGGTGACAACGACATGGGCGAGCGCGGTCAGGATCGCGACATTGGTGCCGGGCAGCACCGGCAGGTGATAGGCCGCTTCGACATGGGGCGCGCGTACCAGCTCGATCCGGCGCGGGTCGATGACGATGAGCTTGGCGCCCTCGCGCAGGCGCTGCTTCATCCGCGAGCCGAAGACGGGATGCGCATCGGTCGGGTTGGCGCCCATCAGGAGCATCACGTCGGTCTGCTCGACGGAATCGAAATCCTGCGTGCCGGCGGAGGTGCCGAAGGTGGTGCTCAGGCCGTAGCCTGTCGGCGAGTGGCAGACGCGGGCGCAGGTGTCGACATTGTTGTTGCCGAAGCCGGCGCGCACCAGCTTCTGCACCAGGAAGGTCTCCTCGTCGGTGCAGCGCGACGAGGTCAGGCCGCCGATCGAGCCCACGCCGTGCTTCGCCTGGATGCGCTTGAACTCGCTGGCGGTATGGGCGATCGCCTCCTCCCAGGAGACCTCGCGCCAGGGATCGGTGATCTTCTTCCGGATCATCGGGTTGAGGATGCGCTCCTTGTGATTGGCATAGCCCCAGGCGAAGCGGCCCTTGACGCAGCTATGGCCGTGATTGGCCTTGCCGTCCTTATAGGGGATCATGCGGACGACCTCGTCGCCGCGCATCTCCGCCTTGAACGAGCAGCCGACGCCGCAATAGGCGCAGGTCGTGACCGTCGACCATTCCGGCTTGCCCTTGGCTATGACGGCCTTCTCGATCAGCGAGCCCGTCGGGCAGGCCTGCACGCAGGCGCCGCAGGAAACGCAGTCTGACTCCAGGAAGGACTGGTCGGTGCCGGCAGCCATCACGGATTCGAAGCCGCGCCCGGTAATGGTCAGAGCGAAGGTGCCCTGGACATCCTCGCAGGCCCGCACGCAACGCGAGCAGACGATGCATTTCGCCGGGTCGTAGCTGAAATAGGGATTGGACTCGTCGAGCCCGGTATCGCGGTGGCGGGCGCCGTCGAAGCCGTAGCGGACCTCCGTCAGCCCGACTTGCACGGCCGTATCGAGCAAGGCGATGTCGCCCTGCCCCGCCGGGTCGAGCGCCGCGACCGGGTGATCGGAAACATAGAGCTCCATAATGCCCTTGCGCAGTCGGTCGAGCCGCTCCGAGCGCGTATGCACCACCAAGCCATCGGCGACCGGCGTCGTACAGGAGGCCGGCGTGCCGTTGCGGCCCTCGATCTCGATCAGGCAGAGCCGGCAGGAGCCGAAGGCATCGAGCATGTCGGTGGCGCAGAGCTTGGGGATCTCCGTGCCGATCTCCATCGCCGCGCGCATGATCGAGGTGCCGGCCGGCACCGTCGCGCTGCGGCCGTCGATCGTGAGGGTGACCATGGTCCCGGCCGTGGAAGCCGGCGTGCCATAGTCGGTTTCCTGGACGAGCTGCATGGCGGTCTCCTTCACTCCGCCGCCTGGCGGCTGGGCGGCGTGATGCCGAAATCTTCCGGGAAATGGGTGAGCGCGCTCATCACCGGGTAGGGCGTGAACCCGCCAAGCGCGCAGAGCGAACCGAGCTTCATCGTGTGGCAGAGGTCTTCGAGGATCGTCAGGTTGGCAGCGCGCTGTTCGCCGGCGATGACGCGGTCGATCACCTCGACGCCCCGCGTCGAGCCGACGCGGCAGGGCGTGCATTTCCCGCAGGATTCGACGGCGCAGAACTCCATCGCGAAGCGCGCCTGCCGGGCCATGTCGACGCTGTCGTCGAAGACGACGCTGCCGCCATGGCCGATCAGCCCGTCACGCACGGCGAAGGCCTCGTAGTCGAAGGGCGTGTCGAAGAGCTCGAGCGGGAAATAGGCGCCGAGCGGTCCGCCGACCTGCACCGCGCGCACCGGCCGCCCGCTGGCCGTGCCGCCGCCGATCTCGTCGACGAGCTCGCCGAGCGTGATGCCGAAGCCGACCTCGAACAGGCCGGGATGCCGGATATTGCCGGCAAGCTGGATCGGCATCGTGCCGCGCGAGCGGCCCATACCGAAATCGCGATAGAACGCGGCGCCCTTGTCGAGAATGATCGGCACGCTCGCGAGCGAGAGCACGTTGTTGATCACGGTCGGGCAGCCGAACAGCCCCTTATGCGCCGGCAGCGGCGGCTTGGCGCGTACGACGCCGCGGCGCCCCTCCAGGCTGTCGAGAAGCGCGGTCTCCTCGCCGCAGACATAGGCACCGGCGCCGACCCGGACTTCCATGTCGAACGCATGGGAGGAGCCGGCGATCGCCGGACCCAGCATGCCCTTCCGGCGCGCCTCGCCGAGCGCATGCTCCAGCGCGGCGATCGCGTGCGGATATTCCGAGCGGACATAGATATAGCCATAGGTCGCGCCGACAGCGATGGCCGCGATCGTCATGCCCTCGATCTGGACGAAGGGGTCGCCTTCCATGACCATGCGGTCGGCGAAGGTGCCGCTATCGCCTTCGTCGGCATTGCAGACGATGTATTTCCGATCGCCCTGCGCCTTGGCGACGGTGTCCCATTTGATGCCGGTAGGAAAGCCGGCGCCGCCGCGTCCGCGCAGGCCGGATTCGGTGACGGCCGCAACGATCGCCGCCGGGCCGGCATCGAGCGCCGCCGCCAGCCCGCGATAGCCACCATGCGCGATATAGTCCTCCAGGGAGCGGGGATCGACGATGCCGCAGCGCGCGAAGGTCAGCCGGGTCTGCTTCGCGAAGAAGGGCAGCGCCTCGGTCAGGCCATGACACAGCGGATGCGCCGCGCCCGCCAACGCCGCCTCGAGCACACTCGCTGCATCATCGGGAGAAACCGGGCCATAGCCGATCCGCCCGTCGCGGCTGTCGTGCTCGACGAGGGGTTCGAGCCAATGCAGCCCGCGCGAGCCCGTTCTGACGATGTCGATGGCGATCCCGCGCGCATCGGCCGCCGCCTGCAGCGCCTCCGCCACGCGATCGGCATCGACCGCAATGGCCGCCGCGTCGCAGGGGATGAAGAACCGCGGCGTCATTGCCCGGCCTCCGCCAGCAGCGAGGCGAGCTTGCCATCGTCGAGCCGCCCGACGATGCGGCCATCGAGCATCGCCGAGGGCGCCACCGAGCAAAGTCCGAGGCAATAGACCGCTTCGAGCTGGACCTTGCCGTCCGCGCTCGTGTCGCCGAAGCCGACGCCCAGCGCATCCTGGGCCTGTCGCGCCAGCCGTTCCGCGCCCTGGGACTGGCAGGCCTCGGCCCGGCACAGCTTCAGGCTATGGGCCGCGGGCGGCGCCTGCCGGAAGTCCGGATAGAAGGTGATGACGCCGTGGACTTCGGCGCGTCCGATGTTCAGCGCATCCGCCACGAGTGCCGTCGCCGCCGGATGGATATAGCCGAACTCCTCCTGCAGCGCGTGCAGGATCGGCAGCAAGGCGCCCTCGCGGGATGTCCATTCCGAGATGATGCGGGCGGCGATATCGCCATCCCAGGCCAGATGCCGCTCCAACGCTCTTCCCCTGCGATCTCTGCGATCTGCTTGAATCGCAGGCTCATGCAGGCGTATGGTTTTGACAAACGAATAATTATAAACTTACGTATCGGATTTATAGATTTAAAAAGCAGCGGCCATGGATACCGAACTGGCACGAACGTTTCTGACAGTGGTCTCGGCCGGCAATTTCAGCGGTGCGGCGGACCGGCTCCATGTCAGCCAGTCGACGGTGAGCACGCGGATCAATGTGCTGGAGGAGCAATTGCGCTGCCGGCTATTCGTCCGCAACAAGGCCGGAACGACCCTGACGGCGGCCGGGCATCGCTTCCAGCGCCACGCCGCGACGCTGGTCCAGACGGTGGTGCAGGCGCATCACGATATCGGGCTGCCCGAGGGCGCGGCCGGAACCTTGGCGGTCGGCGGCCGGATCGGCCTTTGGGAGGAGTTCCTGCTGCGCTGGCTGCCGCTGATGCAGCGAGCCCGGCCCGACGTGTCGATCCGGATCGAGAGTGCGCTCGAGCCGGAGTTGATGCACGGGCTGATCGAGGGGCGCCTCGATATCGGCGTGATGTACACGCCGCAGAGCCGCCCGGGCCTGAAGGTCGAGCATCTGTTCGACGACCGCCTGGTCATGATCGCGACGGATGCGCAATCCGCGCCCGAGCCGCAGTCCGGTTATGTCCTCGTCGACTGGGGCTCGGAATTCCAGGCGCGCCACAGCGCGAGCTTCCCCGATTTCGGCGGCGCGCTGCTCAGCGCCAATGTCGGCTGGCTGGGGCTGCAACATATCCTGGAGCATGGCGGCTCCGGCTATTTTCCCGGACGCATCGTCGCCCCGCATCTGGCCGCCGGCACGCTGCATCTCGTCGTGGACGCACCGCACTTCATCATGCCGGCCTACGCGATCTCCCGCGCCGGCACGCAGGATGGACCCCAGGCCGAAGCCCTTGCGATGATCAGGGACATGGCGGGCACCCTGCTCTCGATCGGCTCGCCCTGAGCCGTCGCAGCAGGAGGCAGGCCGATCGCACCGGCGTTCGGATCGCCCGCCGCCTCAGAACGAGGGCAGCACGCCGCCGCCGAAGCTGTCGGAACGTCCGGCGAAGCCAGTCTGGCTCTCGCGCGTATTGCCGGGCCCGCTCAGGCGCGCCGGAGCCGGGCCGGCATCGAGATAGCTGCGCTGCTGCGGCTGGAAGGTCATGCTTTGCACCACGGGAGGTTCCGAATAGGCGGCTGGCTCGCTGGAGACGCAGCCGCCGAGTGCCGCAAGGAGGGCCGTGGCCGGGGCAAGGTGGAGAAGACGCATCGTTCCCTCGTCGAGAAAGCGAAGAGCGGCCACTGCCGATGCGATTCACCCTGCTGAGCCGCCATTATCAGGATCGCGGCCGGAAATGTATAGCAAGGCTCCGGTCAGCCGACCCGCGCCCCGGACATGTGCCGCGCCACAGGCGTTCGGTCAGCGCCGCTCGCGGCGGCCTTGCGGTGGAACGAAATCGAGCTGCTCTTCCGCAACCGTGCCATCGGGCTGGACGATCGCCTGCCAGCAGCGATTGCCGCAGCGGACGGAGAGGCGCCAGCGCCCCTCATCCTCCGCCTCGCCGCGCTCGACCCGGCTGGTCACCAGCCCGCGGCGCATCAACTCCCGGAATTCCTCCGCCGACCAGCCGAAGCGTTTCGCCACTCGCGCAGCGTCGAGCACGAAGGAGCCGTCCGCATCCCGGACGAAGGGAAGCTCGGGCGGGGCTTCACCGGCGGTCATGGCGTTTCGCTCCGAGGCGTCGATCGGTTGGCCTCCTTTTGCGCCGAAGGGCCGGCCGCATCTAGAGCGCCTTCGTCCTCGTCGAGCAGGATGCGTTCGGCGGCGCCGTCGAGATCGTCATATTGCCCGCTGCGCAGCGACCACAGGAAGGCGGCGAGCGCCGCCCCACCGAGCACCAGCGCCAACGGAACGAGGAAGACCAGGCTGCTCATTCGCCCGGCTCATGGGCCGCGACGAGCCTTCCGGCAGTCTCCGGGCCGTGCTTGGCAGGGGCGATCGCCCTCCCCGCATCGAGCCGCAAAGCGTTGGCAACGACGAGGATCGAGGACAGCGACATGGCGAGCGCTGCGATCAGCGGCGTGACATAGCCGGCAATGGCGACCGGCAGGGCGAGCGCATTGTAGAGGATCGCCAGCGCAAAGTTCTGCCGCACCAGCCGGCCAGCCGCCCGCGCCACGGTGACTGCGACCGGCACCGCATCGAGCCCGTCATGCAGGAAGACGAAATCCGCGGCGTTGCGACCGATATCGGCGGCCGAAGCCGGCGCCATCGAGGCGTGCGCCGCAGCCAGTGCGGGCGCATCGTTGAGGCCGTCGCCAACCATCAGCACCTTGCGTCCCTCGGCAGCCAGCGCGGCGAGACGCTCGACCTTCCCGGCCGGCAGCAGACCGGCTGAGACGTTCTCGATACCGAGCCGGCCAGCGATCGGCGCCACCGCCGTCGACCTGTCGCCGGAGAGCAGGACGAAAGCCAGCCCCTCCGCCCGCAAGGCATCGACAGCAGCGCGCGCCTGCGGGCGCAAGGTCTCGGCGAAAGCGAAGCGGGCGACGAGCGTACCGTCGCGGCTCAGCACCGTCCCGCTTTCCTGATGTCCGCCCGTTTCCGCGAGCGCCCATTCCGCCCGCCCGAGGCGATAGCAATGCCCTTCCAGCTCCGCTTCGACACCGAGACCCGGATGCTCCCGGATCTCCTTCAAGGCCAAGCCTTCCTCCGGCGCCGCAACCGCGATGGCACGTGAGAGGGGGTGGCTGGAGCGACGCGCGATCGCTGCCGCAATCGCCAGGTCAGCGGCCGGGATCGCGACGGGATCGACCAGTTGCGGCTGGCCATAGGTCAGCGTGCCGGTCTTGTCGAAGGCGACCGTGTCGATCTCGGCGATGCGTTCGATGGCCGAGCCGTCCTTGACCATGATCCCGGCCTCGAACAGGCGCCGCGAAGCCACGACCTGCACGATCGGCACAGCCAAGCCCAGCGCGCAGGGGCAGGTGATGATCAGCACGGCGATGGCAACGGTGATCGCGCGGTGCCAGTCGCCGGTCGCCATCATCCAGCCGAGGAAGGCGATGAGCGCGGTGGCATGGACGACCGGCGAATAGAGCGCCGCCGCCCGGTCGGCTATGCGGCGATAGCGGGCGCGGCCGCCCTCCGCCGCCTCCATCAGGCGGACCATCTCAGCCAGGAAGGAACTCTCGGCCTTGGCCGTGGCGAGGATCGTCAGCGGCCCCGAGAGATTGAGCGTCCCGGCCTGCACCGCCATGCCCGGCGCCACGGATTGCGGGGCACTCTCGCCAGTGGCGATGGCGCAATCGAGCTCGGAAGCGCCCTCCTCCACGATCCCGTCGACCGGCACGCGCTCGCCAGCCGTGAGCGCGATCCGCATGCCCGGCGCCACCTCGGCCAGCGGCAGATAACTCCGCCCGCCATCGGTATCGAGCACGGTCGCACCGCGCGGCGCCAGTCGCATCAGGCCGCGCACGGCGGCGCGCGCCTTCTCATGCATGAGATGGTCGAGCGTGCGGCCGATCAGCAGGAAGAAGATCAGCGAGGTCGCCGCGTCGAAATAGGCATGCGGCCCGTCATGGATCGTGTCGTAGAGGCTCAAGCCGAAGGCAAGGCAGATGCCGATCGAGATCGGCACATCCATGTTGGTGCGCCCGCGCCGCAGCACCGCCCACGCCGAGGCGAAGAAGACGCGGCCGGAATAGAGCAGGCATGGCAAGGCCAGCGCGCCCGAGATCCAGTGAAAGGCCTGACGCGTCTCGGCTTCCGCTCCCGACCAGACCGAGACCGAGAGCAGCATGATGTTCATGGCGCTGAAGCCGGCGACCGCCAGCGCCCGGATCAACCGGTCGCGCTCGGGGTCCGTGCCCTCCGCCTCGCTCTCGAAGAGATGGCCGGGATAGCCGAGCCCGGCCAGCGCCGTCAGGAGCTCCGGCGCCTCCTCGCCATGCCATTGCACGGCGGCACGGCGGGTCGAAAGGTTGACCCGCACCTGCGCGACACCCGGCAGCCGGGCAAGGCCGGTCTCGACCGCCCGGATGCAGGCGGCGCAATGCAGGCCGGGCACCGAAAGGTCGCTCTGCCGCAGGCCGTTGCCGAGATCGCGGCTGGCGAGGCGGATTTCCTGTCGCATCGCCGACGGATCGGGCGCGCCGTCCAGAGCCAGCGGCGGCGCGCAGCAGCTCATCTGAGCGCCCGGTAGCTGTGCCAGGTCGCGTGGCCGAGCAGCGGGAAGACCACGATCAGCCCGAGCAGCCCGGTCGCGACCGCGACGAGGAACAGCGCGAGCACGATCGCGCCCCAGGCGAGCATCACCGGCAGGTTGTTCCAGACCATCGAGATGCTGGTGCCCATGGCGGTGAAGGCATCGACCTGCTCATCGAGCAGCATCGGGATCGCGAAGGCGCTGATGGCGAAGGAGAAGGCCGCGAACAGCCCGCCGACCACGGTGCCGAC
>JAEWKP010000454.1 GCA_023393655.1 Pseudomonadota bacterium
TGTACAGGGCTGGATCTCGGACCACCTCCACGCCCATGCTGCGGCGCAACCGGCGCGCCTTGCACCGCTGGCGGAGGTATGGGAAAAGCTTGGCCAGCAGGCGCGCGCGGTCGAGACCTACAATCTCGACCGCCGCCCGCTCGTGATCTCGATGTTTCATGATCTGTCGGCTGCGGTTTCCCGCTCGCGCGCAGCGTGAAGCGAAGCTTTCGGACAGACGATGGCCACGCCACCGAAATTCTACCTGACGACCGCGATCCACTACACCAACGGTCCGCCGCATATCGGCCACGCCTATGAGATGGTGGCGTCGGACGCGATCGCGCGGTTCAAGCGGCTCGACGGCTACGACGTCTTCGCCATGACCGGCACGGACGAGCACGGCCAGAAGGTGGCGCGCACCGCCGCCCAGAACGGCCTTTCGCCGAAGGAATTCGTCGACGGGATCGCGGCCCGCTTCCAGCAGATGGAGCAGACGCTCGGCTGTTCGTTCGACCGCTTCATCCGCACCACTGATCCGGACCACGAGGTCTCGACCGACGAGCTCTGGCGCCGGATGGAAGCCAATGGCGATATCTATCTCGCCAAATACTCCGGTTGGTACTCGGTGCGCGACGAGGCCTTCTACGGCGAGGAGGAAACCACCCTCCAGCCCGATGGCACACGGCTCGGAGGGCAGGGCACCCCGGTCGAATGGGGCGAGGAGGAGAGCTATTTCTTCCGCCTCAAGTCCTATCAGGATCGCCTCCTGAAGCTCTACGAGGACGTGCCGGACTTCATCTCGCCGGAGACGCGCAGGAACGAGGTCGTCTCCTTCGTGAAGGGCGGGCTGGAGGATCTCTCGATCAGCCGCACGACCTTCGACTGGGGCCTGCCCGTGCCGGGCGACCCGAAGCACGTCATGTATGTCTGGGTCGACGCACTCAACAACTATGTCACCGGGACGGGCTTCCCCGATCCGGCGAACCCGCGCGCGCATTACTGGCCGGCCGATGTCCACATCATCGGCAAGGACATCGTGCGCTTCCACGCGGTCTATTGGCCGGCCTTCCTGATGTCGGCGGGGCTGCCGCTGCCGAAGCGCGTCTTCGGCCACGGCTTCCTGCTGAACAAGGGCACGAAGATGTCGAAGTCGCTCGGCAACGTCGTCGATCCCTTCGACCTCGCCGAGACCTACGGCGTCGATCAATTGCGCTATTTCTTCCTGCGCGAGGTCTCCTTCGGCCAGGATGGCAATTACAGCCACGACGCCATTGTCGGGCGCATCAATGCCGACCTCGCCAATGATCTCGGCAATCTCGCGCAGCGTTCGCTGTCGATGATCGCCAAGAACTGCGAGGGCAGGGTGCCGCCGCGCGGGACGCTGACCGAGGCCGACGAAGCCATGCTCGCCATGGCCGATGCGGCGCTGGCGAAGGCGCGCGAGGCGATGAAGGATTTCGCCCTTCACACCGTGCTCGCCGATCTCTGGGCGCTCATTGCCGAGGCGAACCGCTATTTCGCCAATAACGAGCCGTGGCGCCTGACCAAGACCGACCCGGCCCGCCGTGACACCATCCTCTATGTCACGACCGAGGTGCTGCGCGAGGTCGCGATCCTGGTGCAGCCGGTGATGCCGGTCGCTGCGGGCAAGTTGCTCGATCTGCTGGGCGTCGCGCCCGAGGCCCGCAGTTTCGCGGCGCTCGGCGCGGAGCATCGGCTCGTCAGCGGTGCGGCCCTGCCGGCGCCGAGCGCGATCTTTCCGCGCTATGTCGAGCCAGAGGACGACCGGGCGGCGTGATGGTCATCGATACGCATTGCCATCTCGACTTCCCGGATTTCGCCGAGGAATTGCCCGCCTATGTCGCGCGGGCCGAGGAAGCCGGCGTCGGCCGGATGGTGACGATCTCGACGCGGGTCGCGCGCTATGCCGAGTATGCCGCGCTGGCGGAGCGTTTTCCGTCGGTCTGGTTCTCGGTCGGCACGCATCCGCACAACGCCCATGAGGAGCTCGACGTCACGGCCGAGCGCCTCGTCGAGTTGTCGCGTCATCCGCGCTGCGTCGCGATCGGCGAGGCCGGGCTCGACTATCACTACGATTCGAGCCCGCGCGCCGCGCAGGCCCAGGGCTTGCGCACGCATATCGCCGCGGCGCGGATCACGCAGCTGCCGCTCGTCATCCATTCGCGCGAGGCCGATGACGACATGATCGCGATCCTGCGCGAGGAGATGGGGAAGGGCGCCTTCCCCGCCATCCTGCACTGCTTTACGGCTGGCGAAGCGCTGGCCATGGCCGGCGTCGAGCTTGGGTTGTACGTCTCCTTCTCCGGGATCCTGACCTTCAAGACCTCCGAGAACCTTCGCCGGATCGCCCGGATGGTCCCGCCCGAGCGCCTGCTGGTCGAGACGGATGCGCCCTATCTGGCGCCCGTGCCGTTCAGAGGCAAGCGCAACCAGCCTGCCTATGTCGTTGAAACGGCAAAGGTTCTCGGCGAGACGATCGGCGTGCCTTTCGACGAGGCCGCCCGCATCACGACGGAGAATGCGCGGCGCTGCTACTGGAAGATGGACCACGCCGCGCCGGTCGCGCAGGTGGCTTGACCCGGCGCCATGACGCTCACCGTCACCATCCTCGGCTGTGGGTCATCGGGCGGCGTGCCGCGGCCGGGCTCCGGCTGGGGCGCCTGCGATCCCAACGAGCCGAAGAACCGGCGCCGCCGCTGCTCGATCCTGGTCGAGCGCATGGGTCCTGATGGCATGACGCGAGTCTTGGTCGATACCTCGCCGGACCTGCGCGAGCAGCTTCTGTCCGCCGAGGTGCCGGCGCTCGACGGTGTCCTGCTGACGCATGACCATGCCGACCATACCCATGGCATCGATGACCTGCGCGCGCTCGTGCTGCATATGCAGCGTCGCATCAGGGTCTATGCCGACAAGACGACGCAAGCCTCGCTGCGCTCGCGCTTCGGCTATCTCTTCGAAACACCGCCCGGCAGCTATTATCCGCCGATCCTCGATCTTGACGAGATCAGTGCCGGCCGACCGCAGACCATCGACGGCGCCGGTGGACCAGTCACGGCCTTGCCGTTCCGGGTCGAGCACGGACCGAACTACGAGGCGCTTGGGTTCCGCTTCGGCGATCTCGGCTATCTGCCGGATGTCAGCCTGATCCCGCCGGCGGTGATGGAAGCCATCGCCGATCTCGACGTGCTGATTCTCGACTGCCTGCGCGAGACGCCGCATGTCAGCCATTTCCATCTGGCGCAGTCGCTGGAAGCGATCGCACGGTTGAAGCCGCGCCGCGCGATCCTGACCAACCTCCATGTCGATCTGGATTATGCCAGCCTGAGCAAGCGCTTGGCTGGCATTGCAGAGGTGGCGTTCGACGGGATGACGATATCGGTCCCGGTGTGAACGCCGGCGTTCAGGGCTGCGTCCGCATCAATATGAGTTCCATAATATACCTTATGCGAATCGTGCCTAGGCGGATATCAGCCCTCTTCCTGCGTCCCGATTCAGCCCCTGACAGCGAAGCGGCAATCACTTTGCAGCGACAGCCGGCCTCACCATCTTTCCGGTCTCTGGCAGCCGATCAGCCCCGGCGCCCCCCACGGCTTGTTCGGATCGAAATGCTTGGTCAGCTTGTGGCCGTAGCCGCCATAGTCGCGCTGGAGTGCATCCGAGCTGGCGGCAAAGGCCGTGACCTGTTGCGGGAAACGCGTCTCGAACATGAAGGCCAGCGTGCCCTCCAGCTTGTGCGGCTTCAACTCGACATTGCTCGCCTTCTCGAAGGCATCCATGTCCGGCCCATGCGGCAGCATGGAGTTGTGCAGCGAGATGCCGCCCGGCACGAAGCCGCCGCCAGTCTTGGCGTCGTAGACGCCGTAGACCAGCCCCATGAACTCGCTCATCACGTTCATATGGTACCAGGGCGGCCGGAAGGTGTTCTCGGCCACCAGCCAGCGATCCGAGAAGATGACGAAGTCGATATTGGCGGTGCCGGGCGTCTCCGAGGGCGAGGTCAGCACCGTGAAGATCGAGGGATCGGCATGGTCGTAGAGGACCGGCCCGACCGGCGAAAAGCGCCTGAGATCATATTTGTACGGGGCGTAGTTGCCATGCCAGGCGACGACGTCGAGCGGTGAATGTTCGATGTCGGCAGCCCAGAGATTGCCGCCCCATTTCACATACATTTTTGAAGGTGCATCACGATCCTCGAAGGCCGCGACCGGCGTCAGGAAGTCGCGCGGGTTGGCCAGGCAGTTGGCGCCGATCGGCCCGCGTTCCGGTAAGGTGAAAGCGCCACCATAATTCTCGCAGATATAGCCGCGGGCCGGCCCGTCCTTGAGCTCGACGCGGATCTTCACGCCGCGCGGGATCACCGCGATCTCGCCGGGCTCGATGTCGATAATGCCGAACTCGGTCCAGAGTCGTAGCGCCCCCTGCTGCGGCACGAACAGCATCTCGCCATCGGCATTGTAGAAATACGCGTCCACCATCGAGCGCGTGATCAGGTAGACATGCGCGCCCATGCCGCCCTGGCTGCCGGCATCGCCGGCGGTGGTCATGCTGCGGATGCCCTCGACGAAGGAGATCGGCTCCGACGGGATCGGGATCGGGCTCCAGCGCAGCGGCGCGATCGGCATGTCGACCTCGCGGGCGGGCGCCGTGCGCCAGAACCCGGCATCGACCTTCCGGAACTCGTTCCAATGCGCCACGGTCGGCCGGATGCGGTAGAGCCAGGAGCGCTCATTGGTGGTGCGCGGCGCCGTGAAAGGCGAGCCGGAGAGCTGCTCGGCATAGAGCCCATAGGCGCATTTCTGCGGCGAGTTGCGCCCGAGCGGCAGGGCGCCCGGCAGCGCCTCGGTCTCGAAGCCGTTGCCGAAGCCGGACATGTAGCCCGCCTGGATCGCGCTCGGTGCCCTTGAGCCTGCGGCATCGGCCGGGTTCTGAACGGTCATGGGCGCCCTCTCCTCGCGACGGCCTTCGCTCAAGATGGTTGCTTTGGTAACTGTCGATTTTGTAACTAACAAGGCATGTCGAAACTCGCGCTCGAGCACTTCCTGCCCTATCGCCTGAACCGCCTGAGCTCGGCGGTCTCGCAGCAATTCCGGGCGGTCTACGGCCCGCATCACGGCCTCACCGTGCCGGAATGGCGGGTGCTGGCCACGCTCGCCCAGTTCGGAACGATGACGGCCAAGGCCATCGGCCAGCATTCCTCGATGCACAAGACCAAGGTCAGCCGGGCCGTGCGGGCGCTGGAGGAGCGGCGCTGGCTGGTCCGGCGCGAGAACGCGCAGGACAGGCGCGAGGAAAGCCTGTCCCTGACGCCGCCCGGCCTGCATGCCTATGGCGAGATCGTGCCCCGCGCACTGGCCTTCGAGGCTTCCATCCTCGCCGCGCTCGGTCCTCATGCCGAGCCCTTGCTGGAAGCGCTCGCACTGATGGAGGCGCGTTTCCCTGCCGAGTGAGGCAGCGTCTCGTGCTCCAGGGGCGGAGCTCGGCCGGCCGTTTCAGTCGACCAGGCCGCGCTCCAGCGCCGTGTCGATGCAGCCATGGATATGGCCGTGCAGCAACCGCTGAGCCTCGATTGCATCGCGGCGCAGAGCGCAATCGAGCAAGGCCTTGTGATCCTCGGTCGAGGTCGGGCCCCAGAAGACGAAGAAGACCATCTGATAGCGCAGATAGCGGTCATAGATGCCGGCATGGAGATCGAGCAGCGCCCTGGAGCCGCAAGCCGAGACCAGCGCCTGATGGAACTCGAAATCGTAGCGCTTCCAGGCTTGCGTTCCCGACTCGTCGCCGGCGAGCATCCGCTGCTCCATCCGGGCGAGCTTGTGATGGGCGGCGACGACGCGCCCCTCCCACTCGACGTCGCCGGCCTGGAAGGACTGCGCCAGGGCGTTGCTTTCGATCAGCAGGCGCAGATCCGCCAGTTCCTTCAGATCCGTCACTGAGCAGGGCGAAACCTGGAAGCCGCGCTGCCCTTCCGCGACGACGAGGCCCTGCGGCGCCAATCGATTCAAAATCTCGCGCAGCGTGCTGATGCCGACGCCATAGACGGATTTCAGCCGGTCGAGCGGCAGGCGCTGCCCGGGCTGGAGCACGCCGAACACGATGTCGTGCCGGATGCGCTCATAGGCCTGCTCGCCGGTCGACAGAGCTGGGATGTCATCGCCGCCCAGATCGAATGCCGCGTCCGTCATGATGCTCCGCCTCGCCTCGCCGCTTTCCTGCCAGCCGCCGCTGCGGCGGGCAAGGGCCTGGTCAGTGGCTTTACAAATCAACTGATGATTCATGAATTATCGGTTGATCTCTGTTTCATCCTGTATCACGTTTCACTCAGGAAGCGCGAGCGAGGCCAGAGAACCTCGCCCTGGGAGATCGTCATGTCGGAGAAGGAAGGGCCGGCCCGCGCGGCGGGAGGCACGGCCGTATCGCGTCGCCTCTACATCCTGAACGGCCCCAACCTGAACCTGCTCGGGCAGCGCGAGCCGCATATCTACGGCTCGACCACGCTGGCCGAGATCAAGGAGCGCTGCGAGGCGAAGTCGGGCTCGCTCGGGTTTTCGGTGGATTTCCGCCAGACCAATTTCGAGGGCGAACTGGTCGAGAGCGTGCATCAGGCTCGACTTGAGGCCTGCGGGATCATCGTCAATCCAGCCGGCTACACCTTCACCTCGGTCGCGCTGCTCGATGCGCTCAAGATGTTCGACGGTCCGAAGATCGAATTGCACATCTCGAACGTGCATGCGCGCGAGAGCATCTATCACAACTCGCTGGTTTCGCGGACCGCGACCGGCATCATCATCGGGATGGGCGCCGCCGGCTACGAACTCGCCATCCAGGCGATGGCCGGCCTCGTCGCGGCGAGGGCCTGATGGCGATGCCCCTGCCCTCCCGACCCGGCAAGGCTTCAGGGATGCAGCATGCGCAGAAGCGTGTCGATCGCGGCCGCGCGGCGACGGGCCAGCGCCTCGGGCGCGCCCATGTCGTGGCCGAAGACCTGGCGGATGCTGGCGCGGTTGGAGACATTGTAGAAGGCGAGCGCGCTGATCGTCAGGTGGATGTCGAGCGCCTCGATCCCCGGCCGGAACAGCCCCGCCGCGACGCCGCGCTCATAGGCCTCGCGGATCATGTCGATAGCCGAGAGATTGAGCGACGCGATCCGGTCGGAGCTCGCGAGATGGCGGGCATGGTGGATGTTCTCGACCATGACGAGCCGCACGAAATCCGGGTTCTCGGCGTGATAGTCGAAGGTGAAGCCCGCGAGCAGCGTCATCGCCTCCACCGGCGGCAGGCTGGCGAGGTCGAGGCTGCGCTCGAAGCCGCGGATGCGCTCGTACATCTCCTCGAGGACGGCGCGGTAGAGCCCCTCCTTGTCCCCGAAATAATAGTAGATCATCCGCTTGCTGGTCGCCGTCCGGGCCGCGATCTCGTCGACGCGCGCACCGCTCAGGCCGTTCTCGACGAATTCCTCCTTGGCCACCGCCAGGATGTTGCGGCGAACGCCCTCCGGGTCCTGCGTCCAGGAGGCCGGCTTGCGTCCCGCTGGCTTTGGCGCCGTCGCTGCCTTGCTCATGCTTCACCCACAGGAGAACCAGCCCGGAAATTAGGGCGAACCCATCAAATTGGACAAGGCGGTACATTGCGCTTGACCAAATGAACTAGATGGTACAATTAACATATCGTCGGCACAGCGCAAGCCGGCGGGCCTGAGGACCAAGGCACCCGAGAAGAGGTGCCGCGACTGCGGACGGGAACCGGATCGATCCCTTTGAGAAGGTCGACCGCGACTGCATCGGATGAATCCGATGCAGCACCAAGGAGATAGATC
>JAEWKP010000035.1 GCA_023393655.1 Pseudomonadota bacterium
CTTGTGGCGAGCATCCACGCCTTGAACACCGCCTTCGACCAACGAAGACATGGATGGTCGGGACAAGCCCGACCATGACGGATCGCATCTCACTCCTGGAACGGCCAGCGCGGCTCGACGACGCCGACCTGCGCGCGGTGGCGCAGATACTGGTCCGCCAGCACGCAGGCGACCATCGCCTCGCCGACCGGCACGGCGCGGATGCCGACACAGGGGTCATGACGCCCCTTGGTGAACATCTCAGCCTCACCGCCGGTGCGGGTGACGGTCGCGCGTGTCGCCAGGATCGAGGAGGTCGGCTTCACCGCGAAACGCGCGACAATCGGCTGGCCGGTCGAGATGCCGCCCAAGATGCCGCCGGCATGGTTGGAGAGGAAGAGCGGCTTGCCGTCATTGCCGGCCCGCATCTCGTCGGCATTCTCCTCGCCGGAGAGTTCGGCGGCGCCGAAGCCCTCACCGATCTCGACGCCCTTGACCGCATTGATGCTCATCAGCGCGGCGGCGATCTCGGAATCGAGCTTGGCGTAGATCGGCGCACCCAGCCCCGCCGGCACGCCCTCGGCAACGATCTCCAGCACGGCGCCGATCGAGGAACCAGACTTCCTGACGCCATCGAGATAGCCCTCGAAGAAGGCAGCAGCCTTGGCATCCGGGCAGAAGAACGGGTTGCGGCCAATCTCGTCCCAGTCCCAGTTGGCCCGGTCGATCCTGTGCGGCCCCATCTGCACGAGGGCGCCGCGCACGACCATGCCGGGCACGACCTTGCGGGCGATGGCGCCGGCGGCGACGCGCATCGCCGTCTCGCGCGCCGAGGAGCGCCCGCCGCCGCGATAGTCGCGGATGCCGTATTTGACGTCATAGGTGTAGTCGGCGTGGCCGGGCCGGTACTTGTCCCTGATGTCGGAATAGTCCTTCGAGCGCTGGTCGACATTGTCGATCAGGAGCCCGATCGAGGTGCCGGTCGTGACCTGCATGCCGTCGCTCTCGCGGGCGAAGACACCGGAGACGATGCGGACCTGGTCCGGCTCCTGCCGCTGCGTGGTGAAGCGCGACTGGCCCGGCCGGCGTCGGTCGAGGTCGCCCTGAATATCCGCCTCGGTCAACGGAAGCAGCGGCGGACAGCCGTCGACGACACAGCCGATGGCGGGCCCATGGCTCTCGCCGAAGGTGGTGACGCGGAAGAGATGGCCGAAGCTGTTATGCGACATGGAGACCTGACTGGGCTGAAGCGCAGGCTTCTTACTCGGTTTCCGGCAGCAACGGCAGCCCCTGAAACGGATCGTGGGCCGAAACTCCCAACGGAACGAAATGGCGAAGATTTCTCGTCAGCACGGTCAGACCGTGTGCCTCGGCCGTTGCAGCGATGGCGATGTCTTCGAAGCCTGGCCGATGGGCACGCGCGCCGTCGAGCATCCGCCCTGCAACATGGGCACAGCGCAAGTCGAAGGGCAGCACGCGAGGCCCGTAAAAATGCTCGACGGCCTGCCACCACTCGCGAAGCGCGTGCATCCTGACGACGGCGCCCTCGCGTTCGGCTTTCTCTATCCCCGCCAACACTTCGGTCGCGGTGACCACCGAAAGGAACAGATAGGCGCTCGCCCGCTCGAGCCAGGCAACCAGCTCCCCCGCCGTGGCCCGCTTCGAGGGAGCCAGCGCCGAAATCACATTCGTATCGAGCAGGAACATCAGAGATCGACAGGCCGACCAGGCTTTCCGCTGCGTGCGGGAATGTCCTCCGGCTCGCCGGGGAAGGCGGCCAGCAAACGCCCGAAACTCGGGACGCGCGCGAGTCTCTCGTAGTCCTCGAAGGACAGGATGACCGCGTCCTTGCGGCCGTGACGGGTGATGACGGATGGCGTCCCGCGCACCGCCTGATCGACCACCGCCGACAAAGTCGCCTTCGCGTCCTTGAGCTGAATCTCTCGCATCGCCGCCCCCAATATGACCACTCTGGTCATTTAAGGTCGACGAGCGCCGAAAGCAATGAGCCGATCGGAACGCTTGAGAGATTTCGTCTGCTTCCACCAACCTCAGTGCGCCGGCCCCTTCGCCGGCGCGGCGGGCGCGCCTTCCCAGCGCGTATGCGCCGGCAGGTTCTCGCCTTTCATGATGACGGTGAGTAGGCCGATCTGGGCGTAGTCGCCCACATGGGTGTCGTAGAGCACGGTCGCGCCCGCGCCGACGCAGACGCCCCTGCCGAGGCGCACGCGCCCGACCTTCATCACGCGGTCCTCATAGAGATGGGTCTGCAGCGCCGAATGGGCGTTGACCGTGCAGAAATCCCCGACCTTGATGCAGTCGAACTCAGTGATATCCGTCGAATCGAGCCAGACGCCCTTGCCGTATTTCGCACCGAACAGCATCAGGAACCAGGGCAGGAACGGCGTGCCGCGCAGATAGTCGAACAGCACCTTGCCGCCGAGGCCCCAGTACATCACCGCGACGGCCTCGGTGCGCATCGCCCACCACGACCACATCGGCTTCATCACGGGCCGATAGACGCCCATCATCAGCCATTTGACGGCGGCGCAGATCAGCGCCTGCACGATGGCGATCGCCATGGCGACGCCCATGAAGGAGAGGACGAGCCCGACCCAGTCGCCCTCGTTGATCTTCTGCTG
>JAEWKP010000074.1 GCA_023393655.1 Pseudomonadota bacterium
GCGGTTGGGGGGCGTGGTTTCGGGGACGGCGCTAAACGGGGCCGCCCGCGGGTCTTCAGATATCTGCGCGCGCCTCAGCGGCGGCAGACGCGCACGGCGCGCCGAACCCAGCGATAGCCGTTCCAGACGCGGCGGGACTCGGTCCAGCAGCGCTGGCGGTAATGGCGACGCGGGCCGTAATGCGGGCGGCCGCGGTGCCAGGCCTGCTGGACGAGGCCGGTCTCGGCGCCGGAAGCCAACGCCGTGCCGGCGGAAATCGGCGCCGCCGAGGCCGGGGCGGTGCTCATGGCGGCACCGAGCAAGGTCGCAGCGCCGAAAGCGGCGGCAATGATGCGGGTTGTCAACATGGGCTTACTCCTTGGTTATGCAGCCGCCGGCCCGTCATAAATGCTCGCCCCGAACATCGCGAGCCGTGCGGTTGGGATTATCGATATCAGACCCGATATGAACGAAACCTGTCCGGTTTCGGTTCCCGCTCATGCTTGACCGTGACTGGCCCGAACCCTAATCACCGCACCATTCCCTTGTAATCGGAAGGTTGCTGGCACTTGTCCGCCCCCGCACCACTCTCGCACTCCACCATCCCGGCTTCTTCCCCGGCGATGGATCCGACACGCTCCTTCCAGGGGCTGCTGCTGACCTTGCAGCGCTTCTGGGCCGAGCGAGGTTGCGTGGTGCTGCAGCCCTACGACATGGAAGTCGGCGCCGGCACCTCCCATCCCGGCACGATGCTGCGTTCGCTCGGCCCGAAGCCCTGGCGGGCGGCCTATGTCCAGCCCTCGCGCCGGCCCAAGGACGGCCGCTACGGCGAGAACCCCAACCGGCTGCAGCATTATTACCAGTTCCAGGTGATCCTGAAGCCGAACCCGCCGAACCTGCAGGAGCTTTATCTCCAGTCGCTCGAAGCGATCGGCATCGACATGCTCCTGCACGATATCCGTTTCGTCGAGGATGATTGGGAGAACCCGACGCTGGGCGCCTGGGGCCTCGGCTGGGAATGCTGGTGCGACGGCATGGAAGTCAGCCAGTTCACCTATTTCCAGCAGGTGGCCGGCATCGAATGCGCGCCCGTATCCGGCGAGCTGACCTACGGGCTCGAACGCCTCGCCTGCTACCTGCAGAATGTCGAGAGCATCATGGAGCTCAACTTCAACGGGCTCGAGGGCGACGAGAAGGTCACCTATCGCGACGTCTTCCTGCAGGCCGAGCAGGAATATTCCCGCTACAATTTCGAGCACGCCGATACCGATGCCCTGTTCAGGCGCTTCGCCGAGGCGGAGGCCGAATGCCGCTCCCTTCTGGAAAAGGGCGAGGCCGGCGACCGCCATCTCATGGTCCAGCCGGCTTACGACCAGTGCCTCAAGGCTGGCCATACCTTCAACCTGCTCGATGCGCGCGGCGTGATCTCGGTCACCGAGCGGCAGAGCTACATCCTGCGCGTGCGCGAGCTCGCCAAGGCCTGCGGCGCGGCCTGGCTGAAGACCGACGGCGGGGGAGCGAACTGATGCCCGATCTTCTGCTCGAACTCTTTTCCGAGGAAATTCCCGCGCGCATGCAGCGCAAGGCGGCGGATGACCTGAAGAAGCTCGTCACCGATGCGCTGGTCGAGCGCGGCCTCGTCTATGAGGGCGCCAAGGCCTTCGTCACGCCGCGCCGGCTCGCACTGCACATCGCCGGCCTCCCCGTTCGCGGCCGTGATGTCCGTGAGGAGCGCAAGGGGCCGCGCGTCGGTGCGCCCGAGGCGGCTGTGCAGGGCTTCCTGAAGGCTGCCGGGCTGGCCTCGCTCGATCAGGCGACCATCGTCAGCGATCCCAAGAAGGGCGACTCTTACGTCGCCATCATCGAGAAGCCCGGCCAGGAGACGGTCGCGGCCATCGCCGAGATCGTGCCGGCGGTGATCCGGTCCTTCCCCTGGCCGAAATCGATGCGCTGGGGCAAGGCCTCGGCCGCCGGTGCGAGCCTGCGCTGGGTCCGCCCGCTGCACTCGATCCTCTGCACCTTCGGTGCTGCCGAGGTCGAAGACCCGGAGGTCGTGCCCTTCGAGGTCGACGGCATCGTCTCCGGCAACGTCACCTATGGCCACCGCTTTCATGCGCCCGGCCCGATCACGGTGAAGCGCCTCGACGATTACGTCACCTCGCTTGAAAAGGCGAAGGTCGTGCTCGATGCCGACCGGCGCAAGGAGATCATCCTCGCCGACGCCCGCAATCTCGCCTTCGCGCAGGGGCTCGACCTCGTCGAGGACGAGGGGCTGCTGGAGGAGGTCGCCGGCCTTGTCGAATGGCCGGTCGTGCTGATGGGCTCCTTCGAGGAGCGCTTCCTCGACATCCCCGGCGAGGCGATCCGCGCCACCATCCGCGCCAACCAGAAATGCTTCGTGCTGCGCGATCCCGTGACCGGGGCCATCGCCAACCGCTTCCTGCTGACCGCGAACCTCGCGGCCAGCGATGGCGGCACGGCGATCACTGCTGGCAATGGCCGCGTCGTGCGCGCGCGCCTCTCGGACGCCGCCTATTTCTGGCAGACCGATCGCGGCGCGCTGCCCGACCTCGATACCCTCAAGGACAGCGCCGAGAAGCTCGGGCTCGATCTCGCCAAGCCGCTCGACCAGCGCATGGCCAAGCTCGACAAGCTCGGCGTCGTCTTCCACGCCAAGCTCGGCACGCAAGGCGAGCGCGTCCAGCGCATCGCGGCGCTGGCGCGGGAATTGGCTCCGATCGTCGGTGCCGATCCCGACAAGGCCGAGCGGGCCGCGAAGCTCGCCAAGGCCGACCTGCCGACCGAAATGGTTGGCGAGTTCCCGGAACTGCAGGGCCTGATGGGCCGGAAATATGCCGAGCTTCAGGATGAGGACGCTTCGGTCGCTGCCGCGGTCGAGGAGCACTACAAGCCGGTCGGTCCGTCCGACCGCGTGCCGAACGATCCGGTCTCGGTCGCTGTCGCGCTGGCCGACAAGCTCGACACGTTGGTGGGCTTTTGGGCGATCGACGAGAAGCCGACCGGGAGCAAGGATCCCTATGCGCTGAGGCGCGCGGCGCTGGGTGTGATCCGGCTTGTGGTTGAGAATGGGGTGCGGCTACCCATCGGTTGGTGGCTGCACTATTTGCTCAACGGATGGCATTTCGTATGGCTTGCCGGCCCCCGCCAAGCGACAGTCGATAGACTATTGGCCGCGGCGAATGTGACGATTTCCGCCGCGAAAGACCGGCCCGAGGCGTCGTTGCTGAACGCAGCAGATGCTATGCTTAATGCCGCCAAGACATTGAATGTCCAGAACTACGATGAGTTGGTTTCCCAGGCAGTACGTGTCTCTAAGCCAGGCGCTGTTGACCTCCTCTCCTTCTTCCACGACCGCCTGAAGGTCATGCTCCGCGACCAAGGTGCGCGGCATGACCTCGTCGATGCCGTGCTGGGCGAAGGCACTTCGCAGAACGACGACCTTCTGCTCATCACCCGCCGCGTCGCCGCACTCGGCCGCTTCCTCGACACCGAGGACGGCAGGAACCTGCTCGCGGGCTACAAGCGCGCCGCCAATATCCTCAAGGCCGAGGAGAAGAAGGACGGGGAGGGCGCCTTCGCCGCGGCTCCCGACCTGCATCTCATCGCCGATGCCGGCCTGATCGAGGAGAAGGCGCTTGCCGTAGCCCTCGCGCAGGCGACGCCGAAGGCGGAAGCCGCCGTCGCCGCCGAGGATTACGAGGGCGCCATGGCCGCGCTCGCCGAAATCCGCCCGGCGGTCGATGCCTTCTTCGACAAGGTCACGGTCAACGATCCCGATCCGGCCCTGCGCGCCAACCGCCTGAAGCTGCTCAACCAGCTCCGCCAGGCGACGCGCGCGGTCGCGGATTTCGACCGCATCGCCGGCTGAGTAAGGCACGGGTACCGCGGGGAACCCTCTCCCGGAGGGAGAGGGCAGGGTGAGGGGATGGCCGCTGGTCGCCTTCGCTGTGCCCTCACCGCGGCTGCGGTTGGCCCGACGCCAGACTGGTCCAGCGACCTACACCTCACCCCTACCCCTCTCCTTACAGGAGAGGGGTTTTTTGTTTGCGGTCCCTGCGCGCCTCCAAACGACCGTGACCACCGCCCCTTCGCCGGCAAATCCGCCTCCGGAACCAATTCCTGCCCCGCGACGTTGTCTCGCCGGGGCTGACAAGCCGCGAATGCGTCGCGGTTGGGCTCCGGGGGGCCGGCTACCGGCCGAGACAAAGGGCTGAAAGCATGTCCATTCTGATTTCGCTGCTGATCACCGTTCTCGTCATCGGCCTCGTGCTCTATCTCGTGCGGATGCTGCCGCTCGACGGGCAGATCAAGAACGTCGTCCAGATCATCGTGATCGTGATCGGCATCATCTCGCTGCTGCGCTATCTCGCTGTTTTCTAACGCGATTGACGGCGCCATCGCGCTGGTACAGACTTCGTGAGGTCCAGAAGGCCCCGGACGATCCCGTCCCGGGGCCTTCTTCCGTTTCAGGGCGTGACCGCGATGAATGCGCCGAACCGCAACGGCCATATCAGGCTGACCTCCCATCCCGAGCCGGGCAGCGCCGCCGCGCGCTTTCCGATCCGATGGGGCGCTCCCACTGCCGCCGAGCGCGGCCCGATCATCGCCTCGACCACCAACCCGGCTGACCGCAACGTCATCGGCGCCCATGGCGGCTCCTATTCGGTCTACCGCGCGCTGGCGATCTCGGCTCGCGCGATGAACCCGCAGCAGCGCCCGGACCTGACCAATACCTATCCGACGGCGGAGATCGCGCCCCAGCCGCAATGGGCCGACCCGAAGAAGATCGTCTCGCTCGATCCCTTCGGCCACACGGTCGCACAGGATTTCGGCCAGCTGATCGGCGAGGGCATCGATATCCGCCCGTCGATCGCGATCACCAAGGCCAGGCTTAACCTGCCCGAGATTCTCGCCGCGATGGGCGCCCATCGCCTCGCCGCGGACGGGCAAATCCTGCACGGCACGGGCGATATCAGCGTCACCAAGATCGCGGTCGATCCGGTCTGGTACCTGCCGGGCATCGCCGAGCGTTTCGGCACGACCGAGAGCGACTTGCGCCGCACGCTCTTCGAGCAGACCGGCGGCATGTATCCCGAACTGGTGACGCGGCCGGACCTAAAAGTTTTCCTGCCGCCGATCGGCTCGATCACGGCCTATGTCATGGGCGAGGCCTCGCGGCTCGCCGATCCGAAGGCGCGCATCGCCTGCCGCGTCCATGATGAGTGCAACGGCTCGGACGTTTTCGGCTCGGATATCTGCACCTGCCGGCCCTATCTCACGCATGGCATCGAGGAATGCGTGAAGGAGGCCCAGAGCGGCGGCGTCGGCCTGATCGTCTACAACCGCAAGGAGGGCCGGGCGCTTGGCGAGGTCACCAAGTTCCTCGTCTACAATGCCCGCAAGCGCCAGGAGGGCGGCGATTCCGCCGCGACCTATTTCGAGCGCACCGAATGCGTCGCTGGCGTGCAGGATGCCCGCTTCCAGCAGCTCATGCCGGATGTGCTGCACTGGCTCGGCGTCACGCATATCGACCGGCTGATGTCGATGTCGAACATGAAATACGACGCCATGGTCGAGAGCGGCATCACCATCGGCGAACGCGTCGCGATCCCGCCCGAATTGGTCCCGCCGGATGCCTCCGTCGAGATCGAGGCCAAGAAGGCGGCGGGCTATTATTCGCCCGAAGGCGCGCCCGGCGACAACGCCCTGAAATCGACGGTCGGCCGCGACCTTGACAAGTTCTGATTCCGTCCAGCCTGCCCGAGTTGATGATGCCCGACCGCGATCCCGAGGCGTTCCGCGCCCTGTTGAAACCCACGGCCGTGCGCGAGCGCGCGCAGGAGATGCTGGAGCTCGGGCTCGCCGGCCAACTCCTGCATTTCAGCGTTCATCCCGAGCGGCTCGAGGCCTGCGCCGACTATGTGCTGGAGACGATCCGCGCGAACTATCCGACGCTCGACATTCCTTTCCACGCCCGCTGGCGCCATTTCACGGTCGATGGCGAGGATCGCTGGCAGAAGCTCGACAAGGCCGCCGGCTTCGCCAATCCCGCCGCGCGTAGCCGCGCCGCCTATGACCTCGCCGTCGTCAGCGTGCTGCTCGACGCTGGCGCCGGCCCGGACTGGCGCTATCGCGATGCTGCGACCGGCCGCGAGATCGGCCGCTCGGAAGGGCTGGCGCTCGCCTCGCTCGACATGTTCGCCGCCGGCCTGTTCTCCAGCGATCCCGCCAAACCCCTGCAGGCCGATGCAGCCGGATTGAAGCGACTCGATGCGACCGCGCTGGCGCGCGGATTCCAGGCCGGGCCGGACAATCCGTTGCTCGCGCTCGACGGCCGTGCAGCGCTGCTCAACCGTCTCGGCGAGGAGCTGGAGCGACAGGGACTGTCGCGGCCGGGCGCGTTGTTCGATCGCTTTGCTTCGGCGGCCGAGACCGGCACGCTGCGGGCGCCGCATATGCTGGGCGAGGTGCTCGGCACCTTCGGCGGCATCTGGCCGTCGCGCCTGACATTGGCCGGCGTGGCGCTCGGCGACACCTGGCGCCATCCGCTGATCGCGCCGGGCAAGCCGACCGAGGGGTTCGTGCCCTTCCACAAGCTCTCGCAATGGCTGACCTATTCGCTGATCGAGCCGCTGCAATGGGCCGGCATCGCCGTGGTCGATATCGACGAGATGACCGGCCTGCCCGAGTACCGCAATGGCGGGCTCTTCCTCGACGCTGGCGTCATCGCGCTCAAGGACGAGACAGACCGGGCGAGGGCGCATGAAGTCTCGTCGCCGCTCGTGGTGGAATGGCGGGCGCTGACGGTGGCGCTACTTGACGAGGTCGGCTCGGCTGTCCGCCAGCGGCTTGGCCGTTCGCGCGATGAACTGCCGCTCGCCAAGGTGCTCGAGGGCGGGACCTGGGCGGCCGGTCGCCGGATCGCGCGCGAAAAGCGTGTGGATGGCGGCCCGCCCTTGACCATCGTCAGCGATGGCACGGTATTTTGATCCACGAGTTGCGTGCAAAAGCGCCGTCATTCCGGGCGCAGCGAAGCGGAGACCCGGAAGCCATCGTAGAGCGCAGCGCCCTTCGATGGATCCCGGATCGGCGCTGCTCCGCAGCTTGTCCGGGATGACGCGAGAGACCTGAGAACGAGAGGGAAACGGCGTATGACTTCGAGCCAGGACGGCGTCACCGTCGTCGACCATCCGCTGGTCCAGCACAAGCTCACGCTGATGCGCGAGAAGGATCGCTCCACCAAGAGCTTCCGCCAGCTCCTCAACGAGATCGGCATGCTGCTTTGCTACGAGGTGACGCGGGACCTGCCGACCGAGCTGATCGAGATCGAGACGCCGCTGCAGACGTCGATGCAGCCGGTCATCGCCGGCAAGAAGCTGGTCTTCGCGCCGATCCTGCGCGCCGGCGTCGGCTTCCTCGACGGCATGCTGGAGCTCGTCCCGGCCGCGCGCGTCGCCCATATCGGGCTCTATCGCGACCCCGATACGCTCCAGGCCGTCGAATATTACTTCAAGGCGCCCTCCGATATCGCCGATCGCATGATCGAGGTGATGGACCCGATGCTGGCGACGGCGAATTCGGCCGTGGCGGCGGTCGAACGCCTGAAGGAGCGCGGCGCCAAGGATCTGCGCTTCGTCTGCCTGCTGGCCTCGCCGGAAGGCATCGCCCGCTTGCGCGGCGCCCATCCCGATGTCCGGATCTGGACGGCCGCCATCGATGAGCGCCTCAACGATCACGGCTATATCGTTCCCGGCCTCGGCGATGCCGGCGACCGCATGTTCGGGACGCGCTGAGCTCTCCCCGACACAAAGCGGCCCGCCCCGTTTCCGGAGCGGGCCTAGCCTGAGAGGCGGATGAGTCTGGGGTTGAAACCGCCCGCCTTTCGGGTCGGTGTTATTCGATGATCTGCACGATGCGCCGGGTCTGCGGCTCGACGATCACGGTACGGTCGTTCACGACCGTGTAGCGATAGTTCGAGGCGTTCGGCGCATAGTCGGCCGGCAGCTGGTGATAGACGACGCCCTGCTGCGGCAGCACCGTGCCGACAGCGACCGGCTCCGCATAGGTGTAGGACGGGACGCGCTGCTCCACCACGTAGGTGCGAAACTTCGGCTCGGCCGCATCGCCGATGATCGCGCCGACCACAGCGCCGCCGACGCCGCCGACCACCGCACCGACCGGGCCACCGACCACGGCCCCGC
>JAEWKP010000336.1 GCA_023393655.1 Pseudomonadota bacterium
CGCCTGGCTCTCACGAAGGGGCTGGCTTCATGGCGCGAGATGGTAAAGGTGACCGAATCCAGCCGATCGCAACTCATCCGCCTGACAAACCGCCAACGGGATGTGCTCGCCCTTCTGGCACAAGGTAAGTCCAACAAGGAGATTGCACGCGAGCTCGCCATCGCGGAGGCGACCGTGAAGATCCATGCGGCGGCGGTCATCCGTGTGCTTGGAGCCACGAACAGGGCTTCCGCGGCGCTGTTTGCTCAACAATGGCTTGAAAGGAAGGAGTGAGGGCCGTGATCGGGGGCCCCTTATTCCGTCGGAGTGCTGAGCCTACAAGTCCAGAGCTGTGGTGAGGACATACTCCAAGCCTTCTGGCGAGAGCCCCAGCGTCGAGGTCCCGCCGGTGATCGCTTTGCCGTCATCACACAAAATTGAAGTCCCGAACCCGCGCTTGCAGCTTCCCGTCGCTTGAGGCCCGTCCCGTTCAATCCATTGCAGGCAGAGGCTCGCGTGGGTGCTGTCGATGGGTTGAATGCTCCAACGGACCAGCACCTTGCCTGTCGGGCAGCTCAATGCTCCGTGCTTGACGGCATTTGTCGTGAGTTCGTGAATAATGATCGAGAACGACTGTGCAAGCCCACTACGGAGCCCGACCGACGGTCCGGTCAAGTCGAACTGATTGGAGCGGCAATACGGAGAAAGCTCAAGGCGAACGAGTTCCTCCAACGAGCAATGATCCACGCCTTTTCGTGTGGATACATCGGCATTTGCGATAGCGCGAAGGCGCCCTTCCAACGCATCGCATAGCTCCGGCACTGTCGTACTACTCTCCGCCGTCAACTTGATGACGGACAAAACTAGCGGCACGAAATTGTCGAGACGATGCCGAAGCTCTTTGTTATCGAGGTTAAGAAAATAGAATTGATCGATAATATCCTCAACAGAATTTGGACAAGAGCTATTCGATTCTCCATTGAAACCAGAGATAAGCTGAAACAACATAGAGAAGGAGTGAAGCAGTCTTTTCGACTGCAATGAATTTGTATTCAAACTCGAGAATTTCGAGCGAATCCTTAAAGTTGATCGCCTTTTCCCCATTATCGAATTTTTTTTATCTCTAGGCGAGCTTGGACCCATGCGAAATCCTCGGCTGATGAAGGTCCCCGAAGTTAATAATATCTGATTTCCATCAATAAAACAATTCTAAGGTGCAGTTAGGTTAACTCTCTGCTGCGCGATTGGTTTCACGCGGGACCTGACGCGCCGACGCCGGTGGATCCCGGCTTTGGACCCTGGAGGATGTCCCAATGGCGTCTCGCCGCATTTTTCTCCTCGCCGCTGGTAGCCTCGCGGCCTCAGGGTTTCATGGACTGCAGGCATTCGGCCAAGGATCGGCCGTGAGCAGTCGAGCTTCAAGTGCGCCTGCCCCGGGCCAGGCGAACGGAACCGGCCGTACGCTCTACGTCGCGCCCACCGGCGAGGACGGCGACTATCCGGAGCGAGGCACGGTCCAGCGTCCGTTCGCCACGCTTCCTCACGCCTTCGCCCACGCCGACGGCGGCGATACGATCCTGCTGCGAGGGGGAGAATACGGCTTCGACGGCGCCGCCGAAGGATGGCTTCTCGCTGGTCACGACGGAGAGCCGGGGCGTCCGATCGTCATCGAGAACTATCCCGGCGAGTCTCCCGTGATCGACGGAGCCGCAATGAGGCCTCCGACAGAACGGTATCAGGCGTGGCCTTCGCGCACATCAGCCGGCGGTTTTGCGCTTGTTATCATGGATGCTTCCCACCTCACCCTGCGCGGGCTCACCGTTCGCCATGGCCCGATGGGCGGATGCTTTGTCACTGGCACCCATCACAACTTGTTGATCGAGCGCTGCGTCTTCCGCGACAATGGCTGGCTCAACAACGAGTATGGCACCGGCCTGGGAATGCTGGGCAAAGGCGATCACAACATCGTGCGCAATTGCGACTCCTTTGGCAATCACGGGGGAGGACCGGGCGCGACTGGTGGAAATGCCGATGGGATCTCGGTTTCACTCAACGACAGCACCGGAACCATCGTCACCGGCAACCGCGCCTGGCGCAACACGGACGACGGCTTCGACTTCTTCAATCCCTCGAGGGCCAAGGACAGCCTCAACGCCTCGCCATGCCTTATCGATCAGAACTGGTCCTTCGAGAACGGATACAACGCCGACGGCTCGATCAACACCAACGAGACCGCCGACGGCTGCGGCTTCAAGCTGGGAGGGCGGCGCCCAGGTGCCACAGGCATCTATGGCGGGCACATTGTGACCCGGTGCCTTGCCTGGAGCAACAAGACAAACGGCTTTGATGACAACGGTTATAATGGCGGGCTGCAGCCACTGACCGTGTTCAACAATGTCTCCTTCAACAATGAACGCGGTGACGTTGGTTACGCTTTCATCATCCAGCATAATGCAAGCACGGTGCTTCGGAACAATATAGCCTTCACAGAAAGCGGCAGGCACGATTTCGACATCTCGCTTCTGTCCCAGTCGCACAATGCAAGCAACGGCACGGCCCTAAGGTCCCTCTCGCCAACGAATTTCAACGTGTCCTTGAACGACTTTCAGTCCATCGACGATGCGATCGCGCGCGGTCCCCGCCAGGCGGACGGTTCCCTGCCAGTCTCGGGCTTCCTGAGACTGGCGAAGGGGAGCCGGTTGATTGGCGCTGGAAGCCCGGTCGGGCTGCCACCTAACGTGCCCTCGAACGGCGACGTTGTCAGTCTCGGGGCCTTCGAGGCGCCATAGCAACGGCTCATTGTGGCAGACGCTGACGCATGAGAGCCCTGCGCACGGGCTTCCCGCACGGGCGATCCGAGACCACTTGCTGGACCGCCGGACGGTAGAGTTTCCGGCCTTCGATCACGACGGTGGGCTGGGTGCCCCGCCGAGATCCGGATGAACACCTTCTGCGCGTCCGAAAACCTCGAATCCCTCATCGCCTTCCGCCCCTCCCGGCCCATGGGAAACGACACGGAAAACGCTAACCCAAAGCGATCCAGTTTTAAGGGCTCAGATCAACTGCCGATCCTTCAGCACATAGCTCATCAGCGCCATCGCGCTTGTACGGCCCCGGTGTACGAGGGACGCTGCCAAGGCGCTGTTTTACAGATTATTCTGTCGGCATCGACGTTTAGAGTAGCGTGGCGCTCCCTAGGGGACTCGAACCCCTGTTTTCGCCGTGAGAGGGCGACGTCCTAGACCGCTAGACGAAGGGAGCAGCGCTGGTCGAGGGCGCCTGTGTAGTCGGACAGCCGCGCCACCGCAACAGCTTTTTGCATCGTTCGCGCATAAAGATGTCCGGTCCGACTGGTGCCCTGGGGAAAGCCATACAGGTCGTCGACGAGCGCGGGCAATCCGGCGAGGCACCGGCCGCGACCATCCGGAGAATGGCGTTTTCCGATGGCCTCCGTCGTCGTCCGCGGTTGCCCTCCCGCGCAGGAAGCCTGATGCTGCGGCGATCCTGGCCGGCATGAGCCGGCCGGATTCGACGGTCGGATGGCGGCACGCCCATGGCGGAGTGGCAAATCGAGACCCCGGTTCGCGAGGCGGCGGCCGACGAGGCGCGTGTGACCGGGCACACGCGATCGGCGGACAGGACACCGCGCGATTCCCTGAAGCGCATGCGCCTCGCGCTTCGCGCGGGCCTGCACGGCCTGCTCGGCATCGTCTACCCGCCCAGCTGCATCGCCTGCCGGGCCGCCACCGGAGAAGCACAGGCGCTGTGCCCGGCGTGCTGGCGCGGTGTCGGCTTCATCGAGCGGCCCTATTGCGAGCGGCTGGGCACACCGTTTCCCGTCGATCTCGGCGCGGGCCTGCTCTCACCGGCTGCGATCGCCGATCCGCCCGTCTTCGCCCGCGCGCGCCGTCTGCCGTTTCGATGGCACGGCGCGCGAACTGGTCCATCGCCTGAAATACGGCGACCGCGTCGAGCTCTCGCTGACGCTCGGCCGGATGATGACGCAAGCCGGTCGCGAGCTCATCGGCGATGCCGATCTGATCCTGCCAGTGCCGCTCCACCGGACCCGGCTCTGGCGCCGGCGGTTCAACCAGTCCGCGGCCCTGGCACAGGTGGTTGCCCGCGAGGCCGGGTTGCCGCTCGCCACGACGGCATTGACCCGGGTCAGGCGCACCCGGCAGCAGGTCGGGCTGACGCGCGCCCAGCGCGCCGCTAATCTGCAAGGTGCTTTCCACATATCGGCGGCGATGCGCGGACTTGTCGAAGGCCGGCGCGCCCTGCTGATCGACGACGTGCTGACCACCGGCGCGACGGTCAATGCCGCCTCGCGCGCCCTGCTGCGGGCCGGCGCGAGCGCCGTCGACGTGCTGACCTTTGCACGGGTCGTGACGGATGGCCGGGAAGGCACTACATGACCCCCATCGAAACGAGAGAGATGCCCCCCATGCCGCCGGTCACGATCTACACCACGCCCTGGTGCCCCTATTGCAAGGCGGCCAAGGCCCTGCTGGCGCGCAAGGGCGTGGCCTTCACCGAGATCGACGTCGACGGCAAGCCGGAATTGCGCCAGGCCATGACGGCGCGCGCCGGCGGGCGCACCTCGGTGCCGCAGATTTTCATCGGCGAGCAGCATGTCGGCGGGTCCGACGATATCCACGCGCTCGACGCCCGCGGCGAACTCGACAAGCTCCTTGCGGCCTGATGCCGGAAGAGCTCTCGCCCGCTGCCGCGATTGCCTTGGCGGCGTCGCATCACCATCTATGACGACATGATCCGTTACGCCCTCATCTGCGACAACGCCCATGAATTCGAGAGCTGGTTCGCCTCCTCGGCCGGCTTCGAGGATCAGGCGAAGCGCGGCTTCGTGACCTGCCCGGTCTGCGACAGCGGAAAGGTCGGGCGTGCCATCATGGCGCCCCGCGTCGCGCGCACCGATCTCGGCCCGAAGCCGCCCGAGCCCTTGGCCGAGTCGGTGGTCCCTGCTCCTGCACCCGCCCCGGCCCCGGTCGCGTTGATGAGCGAGAAGGAGCGGGCCTTTCGCGAGATGGTGACGGCACTGCACCGGCAGGTCAGCGAGAACGCCGAGCATGTCGGCAAGCGCTTCGCCGACGAGGCGCTGAAAATCCATCATGGCGAGGCGCAGGAGCGCGCCATCTATGGCGAGGCAACGCCCGACGATGCCCGGATGCTGCATGAGGAAGGCGTCGAGTTCATGCCGTTGCCGCGCCTGCCCGGATCGGGGAACTGAAACGTCCCTCGGTCGTTTCCGATCACAAGGCTGCGCTCGCGGCGACTTTCATCAGTGCCGATATTGCGGTTTCGGCATGCAGGGCGAGGCTGCCCGAATGAAATTTTTCGGCGCTGCCGCGTCAATTTTTTCGTTCTGTAACAAGGCGCTATCGGTCGAGCGCCTCCGGCCGGAAGGCGTCTCGGGGCGCTCTGCCCCGCTTCCCCTCTTCCGTCCCGGATTAACTTTCTGTTAAGGAATTCGCGGTTCCTTGCCGGCAATACCGGTTTGCCGCCCTCGGCGATCACGGGTCCGGAATTCAGGAGGTTGCCGCATGAAGCGGGCCGCGATCGCTGCGCATGATCTTCGTTCCGGTGAGAAATCCCGGCATGGCAGCAAGGCGATCCCGCTTCTGATTGCGCTGGCGGCTCCGGCGCTCGGCGCCTGCAGCATGTCCCCCGTCGAGACGGCCGCGACCTCCGCGGCGGCGGCTCCGGCAGTGAAGGAGCCCGCCAAGGCCCGCAAGCATGCGGTCGCGCTGGCCAAGGCCGATCCGCGCGAGAAGGAATGCCTCGTCCGCGCCATGTATTTCGAATCGAACCGGTCGAGCGAGTCCGGTCTGCTCGGCGTCGGTACGGTCGTGATGAACCGCGTCGAAGCGGCCAAATATCCCGAAACGATCTGCGGCGTGGTCGGCGCGCCCCGCCAGTTCGCCGCTGGCGTCCTGACCCGCCCGATGACGGACAACGTCCTGCCCAAGGTCGAGGCGATTGCCGAGGACATCCTCAACGGCCGCCGCAACGAGGCGGTGGGCGCGGCCAAGCACTTCCACATGGCCGGCCTGCGCTTCGGCTACAAGAACATGCATTACGTGACCGTGGCCGGCGGCAACGCCTTCTACATCAAGGGCGAGCGCCCCACGCGCCGCCGCATCGAGGAGCCGGCGGTCCAGCTCGCCTCGGCCTCCACCACCTCCGTGCCGCTCACGACGGCCCCTTCGTCCGCAACCACCGCGGCCTCTTTCGCCTCGGCCCCGCTCGCCTTCGCGCCCGAGACGCCGGCGCCGAAGCTGCCCGCGCTCGAGAACCCGATCGTGACGCTGGTCAAGAACGCGCCCCTGCCGCCCGGCCGCCCGCTCGATCTCGACCTGCCCAAGGCGCCCTTGCGTGCCTTCGTCGCCCCGCCGAAGGACGACCGCCGCGTCGCGCTGCTGCGGGCCTCGGACATCCGGGGCAGCCTGTCCTCGCGGTAAGCGCGCAAGCCTGCCGGCCTCTCCCGCAATCCTCATACTGAGGTATCGCGAGCGACCCGAGGCATCGTCAGCCTAACGTCGCAGGGGACACAGCCGCAGCTCTGGCGTTATCTTCGCCGCAGTGCAACATTCAGATTGCTCTGCAATACGGGGAGACGCCATGACCGCGACGGAACGAGGCGGCCGCGAGACGGCCCAGCGCGACAAGCCGTGGATCTTCCGGACCTATGCCGGTCATTCCGACGCGGCCGAATCCAACAAGCTCTACCGGACCAATCTCGCCAAGGGCCAGACCGGCCTCTCCGTCGCCTTCGATCTGCCGACGCAGACCGGCTACGACCCGGACCATATCCTGTCACGTGGCGAGGTCGGCAAGGTCGGCGTGCCGATCTCCCATCTCGGCGACATGCGGGCCCTGTTCGACCAGATTCCGCTGGCGCAGATGAACACCTCGATGACGATCAATGCGACGGCGGCCTGGCTGCTTTCGCTCTATATCGCCGTCGCCGACGAGCAGGGCGCCGATCGCAGGCTGTTGCAGGGCACGACACAGAACGACCTCGTCAAGGAATACCTCTCGCGTGGCACCTATGTCTTCCCGCCGCGCCCGTCGATGCAGCTCACCACCGACATCGTCGTGTTCACGGCCAGCGAATTGCCGAAATGGAACCCGACGAATGTCTGCTCCTACCATCTGCAGGAGGCCGGCGCCTCGCCGGTGCAGGAGCTTTCCTTCGCGCTGGCGACGGCCATCGCCCTGCTCGATTCGATCCGCGCCCGGCCGGAAGTCTCGGCGGAAGAGTTTCCCGGCACGGTCGGACGCATCTCCTTCTTCGTGAATGCCGGGATGCGCTTCGTCACCGAGCTCTGCAAGATGCGGGCTTTCGTCGAGCTCTGGGACGAGATCACGCTCGGCCGCTATGGCATTGCCGATGAGGCGATGCGGCGCTTCCGCTATGGCGTGCAGGTCAATTCGCTGGGGCTGACCGAACCGCAGCCCGAGAACAACGTCTATCGCATCCTGATCGAGATGCTGGCGGTGACGCTGTCCAAGAAGGCGCGCGCCCGTGCCGTGCAACTCCCTGCCTGGAACGAGGCGCTTGGCCTGCCCCGCCCCTTCGACCAGCAATGGTCGCTGCGCATGCAGCAGGTGCTGGCCTATGAGACCGACCTGCTCGAATTCGGCGACATCTTCGACGGCTCGACCGTGGTCGACGCCAAGGTCCACGAGCTCAAGGCCGCTGCGCTGGAGGAACTCGCCAAGATCGACGACATGGGCGGCGCGCTCGCGGCCGTCGAGAGCGGCTACATGAAGCAGGCGCTGGTCGAGAACGGCGCCCGCCGCATCGAGGCGATCGAGCGCGGCGAGCAGGTCGTCGTCGGCGTCAACAAGTTCACCAACAGCGAGCCCTCCCCGCTCTCGGCCGGCGACGGCGCCGTCGTCACCGTGCCGGATTCGGTCGAGACCGAGGCCATCGCTCGGCTCAAGGCCTGGCGCTCCGCCCGCGATGCCAAGGCGGCCGAAGCAGCGCTCGCAGAGCTTGCGGCCAGTGCCCGCGAGAACCGCAATGTCATGCCGGCCTCGATCGCCTGCGCCAAGGCCGGCGTCACCACCGGCGAATGGGCGCAGACGCTCCGCGAGATTTTTGGCGAGTATCGCGCACCCACCGGCGTGGACACCAAGAAACTGGGCGACGCGACCGGCCTCGCTACGGCCAGGGCTGCCGTGCAGAAGGCGACTGAGCGCCTCGGCCGCCCGCCGCGCTTCCTTGTCGGCAAGCCCGGCCTCGACGGCCACTCCAATGGCGCCGAGCAGATCGCGGTGCGCGCCCGCGATGCCGGGATGAGCGTCAGCTATGGCGGCATCCGCCAGACACCGGAGGAGATCGTCAGCGAAGCCCGGGAGCAGCAGGCCGATATCATCGGGCTCTCGATCCTGTCCGGCTCGCATCTGCCGCTGGTACGCGACGTCACCGCCCGCCTGCGTGTCGCCGGCATGGACGTGCCGGTCGTGGTCGGCGGCATCATCCCGCCCGACGACGAGAACGCGCTGCGTAATATGGGCGTGGCGCGGGTCTATACGCCCAAGGATTTCGCGCTGGACGGCATCATCGCCGATGTCGCGGGGCTGGCGGCGAAGCGGGAGTAGCTGTCTTCGCGCACGCGCTGCGGCTCGCAGTGCTGCTGCGCAGATGCGGGACCGTCACCCGGAAAAGGCGCCCTCTCGTCACACGGTCCCGTGTCTGCGTCGCAGCACTGCGTGCCGCACTGCGCAGGGGATGACGCCCTCAGACCATCCCCACGCTCTTCAGCTGCTGATAGGCCTTCAGGATCTCCTGCAGCGTGCCTTCGCGCGAGCGGTCGCCGCCATTGGCGTCGGGATGAAAGCGCTTCACGAGTTCCTTGTAGCGCGCCTTGATCGCGGCGGAATCCGCCGTGTCGTCGAGGCCGAGCGTGTCCAGCGCCTTGCGCGCCACGATGCCGACGCGCGATTCCGGCTGGGCCGCCTGCTGCTTGTTGCGGGCGCCGAACAGGTTGAAGGCGTCGTGCATGTCGGCGCTGGCTTCGCCATTGGCCTTGCGCCCGCGCTGCGACATCCGCGCCGCCTTGGAATTGACGCCGAGCTTCCAGGTCGGCCGATGGCCGATCTCCTCCTGCTTGGCGTAAGCGGCGAGCGCCTCGTCATCCATGCCGGCGAAATAATTGTAGGTCGCGTTATAGGCCTTCACATGCTCCATGCAGAACAGGAAGAACTGGCCCTCGCGACCGCGGCCCTTCGGCGCCCGGAACTCGCCCATGCGGGCGCAGCCCGGATGGCTGCAACGCGGCGCATCGCTTTCCACGGGCGCTTCCGCCTCGGAAGCTCCGATCCTGATACTGTCGAAAAGGCGAGAGTTGATGTTCATCGTCGACGGGTTATGAGACGCAGGAGCTAGGGCCGGCAAGTGCGATGCGCGCACCGCCGAACCGACGAAACAATCATGGCAACGGTGGCGCGATCATGACCGCAATCAGCGAAAGAATCACGCAAAAGCTGACCGCGGCCTTTGCGCCACAGGCGCTCAGGGTGATCGACGAATCGCACCAGCATCAGGGCCATGGCGGCTGGCGCGAGGGCGGCGAGACTCATTTCAGGGTCGATATCGTGTCGGAGGCCTTCGTCGGCAAGAGCCGGCTCGAACGCCACCGCCTCGTCAATGCCGCGCTGGCACAGGAACTGGCCGATCGCGTGCACGCCCTGGCGATCGCGGCCAGGGCTCCGGGAGAGGGCTGATCGTCGGGAACCGCTTCGAACGGCGATCGACCCGCCCCCCGGGAACTATCTTGCGGCGGGGGAGACGGCTTTCGATTCCGCCGGCGAGGCGATGTAGACGGCAAGCGTCGCAGCGAGCACGACGCCCATGAAGACGAACAGCCAGCCGAAGGTCGCCGGCGCATCGTAGCCAAGCCCGTCAAGCGTGTTCACCAGGCGTCCCGACAGCCATTGCATGACGCCGGCCCCGCCCATGAAGACGAAATTCATGAAGGTGACGCCGCGGCCGATCTCCTGAGGCGACATGAAGGCGCGCGCATGCGCCATCACCACGGCATAGGTGACGCCGAACAGACCGATGACGAGCAGCAGGCCGACCGCGAGGCGGGGCGATTGCGCGCCCCGGAACGCCAGTGCGAAGCAGGCCGAAGCCGCGATCACCGCACAGGCGACGACCGTGGGCTTGGCGCCGATCCGCCGATAGAGCGGCAGCACCAGCAGCGCCCCCAGCGCGATGAAGCCTCCCATGGCCATGGCCGCATAGCTCGTGGCAGCGAGATCGAAGCCGTGCACCCTCTGGAGGTAGGGCGCGATCCACAGGCCGCGGATCGAGATCGTCACGCCGTAGCTCACGAAGGTGAAGGGGAAGATCAGCCAGAGCGGCCGCTTCGTCATCATCTGCCAGATCCCGCCTAGCAGCGAGGCAGGCCGTTGCGCGGCGCCAGGCAGCGGCGGCGGGTCCTTCAGCAGCAGCACCACGAGCAGGGCCGTCAGCGCCACGATTCCGGCAAGGCCGAATACCGTCGCGCGCCAGCCATAGGCCGCCAGGAAATAGGCGAGCGGCGCGCCGCTGAGTGGGTCCCCTATGGCGCCGAAACCGATCAGGAGCGACGACATCGTGGCGAAATGCCGGGGCGAATAGAGCCGTGCGGCCAGATAGAAACCGGCCATCAGGATCGGCGCGCAGCCGATGCCGATCAGCGCCAGCGCCGTCAGCGCCGAGACATAGCCTTGCGACAGGCCGAAGATCACCGTTCCGGCGACGGCGACCAGGAGGAAACCGGCCAGCGTCCGCCGCGGGCCGATCCTGTCGAGCGCGTACCCGACCGGGAATTGCGAGAGCGCGAATGCGATCAGCCAGGCGGCCTGCAAGCTGCCGAGCTGCCCCTGGTCGAGGCCGAGGTCGCGTGTCAGGTCCCCGGAGATCACCGCCAGGAACGAGCGGAAGAACTGGCTCAGGATATAGGCCAGCAGCAGGACTAAGAAGCTCGTCACGACAGTCCGCCTTCATCCGGCGGACTGTGCCGCGAGCCTGCTTTCCGGGCCCGTCCTGGCCTGGAAGCCGGCCTCACTTGATCCGTTCGAGCACGGAGACGTAGTTGGCGACCGCAGCCCCGCCCATGTTGAAGATGCCGCCGAGGCGCGGCTCGCTGAGCTGCATGCCCTCCGGCGCCTCCCCGGTGAGCTGCATGGCCGAGAGCACATGCATCGAGACGCCGGTCGCGCCGATCGGGTGGCCCTTGGCCTTGAGGCCGCCGGAGACGTTGACCGGCAGCTTGCCGTCCTTCTGCGTCCAGCCTTCCTTGATGGCGCGCGCGCCGTCGCCTTCCTTGGTCAGGCCCATCGCCTCGTATTCGATCAGCTCGGCGACGGTGAAACAGTCATGCGTCTCGACAAAGGAGAGATCGTCAAGCGTGACGCCGGCCTTGGCCAGCGCCTGCTTCCACGCGAGCGCGCCGCCCTCGAATTTCAGGATGTCGCGCTTCGACATCGGCAGGAAATCCTGGACATGGGCCATGCCGCGGAAGCCGACGGCGCGGCGCATCCTGAGCGCGGTCTCCTCATCGGCCAGTACCAGCGCGGCGGCGCCGTCCGAGACCAGCGAGCAGTCGGTGCGCTTCAGCGGCCCGGCGACATAGGGGTTCTTCTCGCTCTCCTCGCGGCAGAAGGCGTAGCCGAGGTCCTTGCGCATCTGGGCATAGGGGTTCGCGACGCCGTTCTTGTGGTTCTTGGCCGCGATCATCGCGAGCGCGTCGGACTGGTCGCCGTGACGCTGGAAATAGGCCGCCGCGATCTTGCCGAAGACACCGGCGAAACCGCCCTGCACCTCGCTGTCCTCCGGCAGGTAGGAGGCCTTCAGCAGGTTCTTGCCGATCTCGGGGCCGGGCGTCTTGGTCATCTGCTCGACGCCGACGACGAGCACGACCTTGGCGTCACCGGCCCGGATCGCGCGGACGCCCTGATGCACGGCGGCCGAGCCCGTGGCGCAGGCGTTCTCGACGCGCGTCGTCGGCTTGAAGCGCAACGCCGGGTCGGCCTGCAGCACCAGCGATGCGGTGAAATCCTGGGCCGAGAAGCCGGCGTTGTAATGGCCGAGCACGATCTCGTCGACCTCGTCGGCGGTGATGCCCGCATCGACGAGGGCTTCGACCGCCACCCGGACGATCAGGCTTTCGACGGTCTCAGCATCCTGCTTGCCGAACGGTGTATGGGCCCAGCCGACGATCGCAGCGCTCATGGCGAATTCTCCTTATGTGCAGCTACACGTTATTTTGGCAGCCCGCTGCCGTCGGGCAAGCCGGTATCCGCGCATGGTGGCCGTGCACGGATCGGCTGGCGAGGGCTTCTGCCTCCAGCACTACCGGCCCCGTCCGTTCATCGCAACGCCAGAGACAACAGCAGCCCGACCCCGCCGACGATCATCGCCATGCCCAGCATCTCGCGCCGGCTGGTGCCTTCCGCGAACAGCTTGCGCGAGGCGATCTGCGCCAGCGGCACCTCGATCAGCGCCAGCGTCCGGACATTGGCCGCCGTCGTCAGCGAGAAGCCGATGAACCAGAACTGCGAGGCGGCAGCGCCGAGGAAGCCGGCCGAGAGCGAGCGGCGCCAGCTCTTCAGACTGAGGATCAGCGCCTGCCGGTCAGCGACCAGCATGTAGGCCACAAGCAGGAACGTCTGGAGCCCGAGGCCGAGCACAAGGATGGTCGAGGCCCGAATCAGGAACTCGCCCTCCGGCAGCGCCTGGATGCCACCGCGAAAACCGATCGCCGAGAGCGCGAAGAAGGCCCCGGAGACGATGCCGAGCACTGCCGGCCGCAGGCCTGCGCGCGTCAGTTTCTCGCCGGGCTTCCACGACACCACGATCACGCCGGCCGTTGCGATCGCGATCGCCAGGAACTTCATCGGCGTCAGCGCATCGCCGAGCAGCGCCGCACCGAACAGCGCGACCTGCACCGGCTCGGTCTTGGTATAGGCCGTCGTCACCGCGAAGGAGCGCTCGCGCATCGCTGCCAGCATCAGCGCGGTGGCGGCGATCTGCGTCAGCGCACCCCAGAGCGTATAGCCGAACGAGGCCATGCCGATCTCCGGAGGCAATCGCTGCAGGCCGAGGCAGGCGAGCGCCAGGAACAGCATCGCGAAGGGCAGGCCGAACAGGAAGCGGACCTGCGTCGCCCCGACGACTCCGATGGTTTCGGTGAGCGAGCGCTGCGCCAGGTTGCGCGCGGTCTGCAAGAGCGAGGCGATGATGGTCGCCGGTATCCAGAGAAGGCCGAAAGCCACGCGACAAGCCCTAGAAAAGCGAAGGAGGCATCGCTTGTGGACCGCCCGCCGCAGCTAGGCAAATCGCTCCGCAAGGGGTAGGTATGCGTTCATGGGCGGGCGATTGTGGCGGCCGTCTCGAAATTGCCGCAAGCATCGCGTTGAACCCTGCGCCGTCGTCACCGGCCAAGCTATCCGCAAGACCGCTCGAGCAAGACAGGTTCAGACCCGCCCGATGATCGCTTCCCGCCTCGCAGCCATCCTCGCCCTCGGCGCCGTCCTGACTGGACCGGCCCATGCCGGCACCAGCCTCGTCGTCGACGCCTCCAGCGGCGCCGTGCTGTCGAGCGAGAACGCGAACCAGGCCTGGCGCCCCGCCTCCACCACCAAGATAATGACGATCTATCTCGCGCTGAAGGCGGTGCGGGAAGGACGCCTGAGCCTGGAGACGGCGATCCCGGTCTCGAAGCTCGCCGCCAGCCAGCCGCGCGTGAAGGTCTATGCAAAGCCGGGGTCGGAGATCACGCTCGACAACGCGCTGCGCATCATGATGGTGAAATCGGCCAACGACATCGCCTATGTCGTGGCCGAGGGCGTCGGCGGCGACGTTCCGAGCTTCGTCGCTATGATGAACGCGGAGGCGCAGCGCCTCGGCATGCGCGATACCCGCTTCGTCAATCCCAATGGCTGGGACCATCCGAACCAGCAGACCAGCGCCCGCGACCTCGCCGTGCTCGCCATGGCGCTGATGCATGATTCCTCTGATTATTCCGACTACTGGGGCACCTCGGCCGTGCAGCTCGGCAAGCAGGTGATGCACAACACCAACGGGCTGGTCGGGCGTTATTCCGGCATCAGCGGCATGAAGACCGGCTTCACCTGCGCCTCCGGCTTCAACGTGGTCGCAACGGCGAGCCGCGGCGGGCGCACCTTGATCGCCATCGTCCTGGGCTCGCTCTCGGGCGCCGAGCGGACGGTGCAGGCAGCCCAGCTCCTCGACGCCGGCTTCGCGTCCTGGGGCGGCACCGGCTACAGCGTCGCCTCGATGCCGCCGAGCGGCACCCGCGCGCCCAATATCTGCGACGACGTGCGCCATCGCGGCGGCGGGGCCGCGCTCGCGGACGATGCCGATCTCTCCGGCCCGATCTCGGCCATGGCCACCGCCAATAGCGGCAACGAAGCCGATGGCGGGCGCTTTGCGACGGCCTTCTCCACCCAATCTGCCGCGCCGGTCGCAAGCCGTTCCCCGCGCGGGCGGATCACCCTGGGCCCACGCGCCCAGGTTTCCCCGGTCCAGGTCTCCTTCGGCCGCTCGCCGGGCTCCGCTTCAGCCCCGCTCGCCGCCAATGCCACGGCGCAGCCGAGCTCACGCGTCGCCCGCGGTACTCCGACGATCGAGCCGGAAGCCCCGGTCGCCGCCGGCCTCGCCATTCCGCCGACCCGTCGCACCGCCTCGAGCAATGGCGCGATCCCGCGCGGCACCACCGCCTTCGCGCCCGCAAGCGCGCCGGTTCAGCCCTCGACCGATGCCTTCGAAGGCGGCCCGCTGCGCCTACAGGGTGCCGTCCGTCCCGGCGCCGCCAATGCCGCGAGCCTGCGCCCCGGCGCGGCGGCCGGCATCAAGCCCGCCCCGCGCAATGCCCGGCCGGGCAAGGCGCAGGCCACCAGGACCCAGCCGGCAAAGACCCAGCCGCTCAAGACCCCGCCGGCCCGCACCTTGCCGGCCAAGCCCAAGCCTTCCCAGGCTGCCGCGAAGCCGCCCGCGGCCAAGCCCGCAGCAGGAGCCAAGGCCAAGCCCGGCAACGACGCCTGAGGCCTGATTGAAACCAGGCAGCCCTGATCGGGACCGCACGAGCGAACACCGGGGATTCGTCCTGGCGCTGGCTGCGGCCGCTGCCTTCGGCACGAATATCGTC
>JAEWKP010000220.1 GCA_023393655.1 Pseudomonadota bacterium
GCATGCGGTAATGCAGCCAGTACTGGTTGATGGCGGTAAGCTCCGAGCGCAGCCCCTTGTTGAGATAATCGATGACCTTCTTGTCGCCCTTCATGGCGTGCACTCCGCAATCCACATTAGAATGATCCTAATGTAGACACGGCCCATGCAGAAGGGAAGAGGCAAAAAGCGATCTCGGCGCTTTTGATCGAAGCGGGTGCGCGGCGCCGGCCTTCAGGCCGCGACGCTCTCCTGGGTGAGTTCGATCCCGTCAAACATGTGCGCGACCGAGACATGGACCGCGCATTCAATCTCGCGGCTGGCGCAGCTGCCGCACTGCGTCGCACAGACCGCGCGGGCCTCGGCCAGGATAGCCCGGACCTCGCGCGCGCAACGGCCGCAATCCGGGCTGCAGCCCAGGCAATCATAGACCTCGCCAGCGGTCCGGGGGCCGCTGCCGTCAGCAGCGACGGTCCCCTTGATCTGGCCGCAGGACAGGACGTTGCAGGAACAGACGATCACGCGTGGTGGCCCACCACCCGCTTGGTCTCGATTTCCTCGCCATCGGCGCTGCGCAGGCGGACGATGACCTCGACCGAGGAAATCACCATGCCTTCCGGCGCGTCCGGCAAGCCGGCGACCTGGATCATCGAGCCCGGGATATCGGTGACGGTCTCGTCGTCCTCGTTGTAGAAATGATGGTGTTCGGACACGTTGGTGTCGAAGAAGGTCTTCGGACCGGAGACCGAGACCTGACGCAGCAGGCCGGCTTCCGAGAACTGGCGCAGCGTGTTGTAGACGGTCGCAAGCGAAAGCGGCTCGCGCGCCCGCAGCGCCTCCTCATAGAGCATCTCGGCGCTGACATGACGATCGCCCTTGGCGAAGAGCAGCCAGCCTAGCGCCATGCGCTGGCGCGTCGGGCGCAGGCCCGCCGTCCGCAGCCGCGCCTTCACGGCGCTGATCGGGCAGCTCGTCGGGTTTTTCTGCGGCCACGGGATATGATCGGCCACTACCGGCCTGTGATCGTGATCCTTGCTCGCCAGAACGCTCATCGTAACGCCTTCCACACGCCGGTCGCCGGCCACGCAGTTTAGAAATCATCTAAACTACTGATATTGTTATCATATTTGGCAAAGTACCGGCCGAATGTCAATCTGCACGCCTGCGACATCGGGCAGCGCCCACAGCACATCGACGTGATCGCCTTGGCCTGCTGCGCAGCGAGCGCATGAGGGCAAAGGCAGGTCCAGCGAAGAAAGTCGCAGGGGATGCAGAGCCGTCTAGTGCCCGCCACCTCCGGCCCCTGCGACAGGCTTCGGCGGCTTGCTCAGGAACAGCGACATCAGGACGAGGCTTCCGAAGATCGCGGTCAGCCCGAGAAAGACATCGCCGAAAGCCATGACCAGCGCCTGCTTGTGGACGCGCTGGTTGATCAGGGCCAGCGCCATGGTCTGCGCGGCGTCCCCGTAGTCGATGAAGCGCTGCGCGGTGTTGGCGAGCGCCTCCTCCGCCACCTGCCGCCCAGCGACGACCATCTCGTGCAGCCGGGTGATGTGCAGGTCGGTGCGGGTATTCAGCATGGTGTTGATCACCGCGAGCCCGACCGCGCCGCCGAGGTTCCGGGTGAGATTGTAGAGGCCGGATGCGTTCTTGAGCTGCTGCGGGGGTAGCGAGCCCAGTGCGATGTTGGTGATCGGCACCATGCACAGCATCAACGAGCAGCCGCGCAGGATCTGCGGCACCAGGAGCTCGTAGAAATCCCAGTCCGACGTGATGAAGGACGCCCACCAGGTGCCGACCGCGAAGCCGCCGAAGCCGATCATCATCATGATGCGCGGGTCCAGTTTGGCGGAGAGCCGCCCGGCGATCGGCGCCGTGAAGAACATGCACAGGCCGGTGACGAACATGGTCTCGCCGATCATCAGCGCATCATAGCCGCGGATGCGCCCGAGATAGACCGGGTAGAGATAGGTCAGCCCGTAGAGGCCGATACCCATGGTGAAGGAGAACAGCGAGCCGAACGCGAAGTTGCGGTTTCGGAAGGCGTACAGATCGACCAGCGGATCGTCCCGCGTCAGCGCCCGCCAGAAGAACAGCACCGCGCCGGCGACCATGACGGCGGAGAAAAGCACGATCTCATGGCTCTGGAACCAGTCAAGCCGCGTCCCCTCCTCCAGCACATATTCGAGGCTGCCGAGGAAGGCCGCCATGGCGGCGAGCCCCAGCCAGTCGAAGCGCTTGATCAGGCTGTGATCGGGCTTGTCGAAATCGATCAGCGTCCAGGCCGCGATCGTAACCCCGATGCCGGGCACGACATTGACCAGGAAGAGCCAGTGCCAGGAGAAGGCATGGCTGAGATAGCCGCCCCCCGTCGGGCCGATCGTCGGCGCCAAGGCCGCGACGAGCCCGATCAGCGGCGAGATGACCGGCCGCTTCGACGGCGGGAAGATGGTGAAGGCGGCTGCGAAGACGCCGGGAATCATGCCGCCACCGATGAAGCCCTGCACCGCCCGCCACAGGATCATCTCGTTGATCGAGGTGGCCTGGGCGCAGAGCACGCTGGCGATGGTGAAACCCGCCGCAGCAATCGAGAAGAACACCCGCGTCGACAGCGCCCGGCTGAGATAGCCGGAGAGCGGGATCATGATCACCTCGGCGATCAGATAGGCGGTCTGGACCCAGGCGACCTCGTCCGACGAGGCGGACAGGCCGGCCTGGATCTCCGCCAGTGAGGCCGAGACAATCTGGATATCGAGGATCGCCATGAACATGCCGAAGACCATCGCCATGAAGGCGAAGATCCGGCGGAGCGGGATGGCGTCCGAGGCCGGGGGCGCTCCCGCCGGCGCATTCAGGGTCGCGGTGGCCATGGCGGCCTACCTTTCCTCGGGGTCATCCCGTGCGCGCTGCGGCACGAAGTGCTGCTGCGCAGACACGGGACCGTCATCAGAAAAAGGCGCCCTCACAGCGGCGGGAGCCGGTCACATCTCGTCATGCGGCCCCGCATCGGCGCAGCAGCACTTCGTGCCGCAGCGCGTGCGGGATGAACCGCTTCATCAGTGGCGCTTGATCAGCGCTGGCTGGCCGGCCGCGGGTCGATCGAGACCACGACCGACATGCCGGGCCGCAGCACATGCTTCGCGGTCGTGTCTTTGTCGAGCGCGATGCGTACCGGCACGCGCTGCACGATCTTGGTGAAGTTGCCGGTCGCGTTGTCGGGCGGCAGCAGCGTGAAGACCGAGCCCGTGCCACCGGCAATGCCGCTGACCGTGCCGTGGAAGACCTGTCCCGGCAGCGCATCGACAGTGATGCTCGCCTTGTCGCCGGTCTTCAGCGGCCCGACCTGCGTCTCCTTGAAATTGGCGTCGACATAGACCTGATCGAGCGGGACGATCGACATCAGGCGCTTGCCGGCCCCGACCAGATCTCCGATCTGGACATTGGTGTTGGCGATGACGCCGTCGATCGGCGCAGCGATCTTCATGAAGGAAAGATCGCGCTCGGCCTTCTGCTCGGCGACCTTGAGCTCGTCGATCTGGCGGGCGGCCTCGATGCGCTGCGCTTCCAGAACCTTGATATTCGCCTGCGCCTGCAGGACACCCGCCTTGGCGCTCGCAAGCGCGGCGACGGCTTGATCACGACCCGCCGTCGCGGCGTCGAGCGTCGCCTGCGAGCCGTAGGACTTGGCGGCAAGGCTGTTGGCGCGGTCGAAATCGGCGGCCGTGCGTGTCACGGCGGCCTCAGCCGAGTTCTGCTGCGCCTGCGCCTGCGTCTGGGCAGCGCGCGCCGCTTCGACCTGGCTATCGATGCGCGCCAGCGTCGCCTGCGCCGTCGCGGTCTTGGCGCGGGCACTGTCGAGCGCGATTCGCCAGTCGCCGTCGTCGAGCGCGACCAGCGGCTGCCCGGCCCTGACCCCCTGGTTCTGCTGCACCGAGACGGATGCGATATTGGCGGAAAGCTTGGCCGAGACGGTCGCCATCTCCGCGCCGACATAGGCGTCATCCGTCGAGACGATGAAGCGGCCGTTGCGCCACCAGTCGATGCCGTACCAGAGCCCGGCTCCGACGACGGCGGCTGCCGCGACGAGCAATGCGCCGCGCTTCAGCGGGCTCTTTCCGGATTTGACCTTGCCGTCGGTGGCTTCGGGTGGGGCGCTCTTCGCCTGCGCATCGCGGGCGGTGGCGGGCTCGGCCGGCTGGGCGGTCTCGGCCTTGGCATCGACCAGCTTCAGCCGGTCGCGGCGCTGTTCGGTAGCGGTCTCAGCAGACATCGGGCGTCCTGCATGTCAATTCGAACCACGCGGTTCGATTGCGCTTGAAATAGCGCGGGCTATGATGCATATCAAGTCAAATCGAACCAATCGGTTCGATTAATTTTTGCAGCACGTGCGGAGCGCCCCCTCCGCCAGGGAATGATGACCAAGACCTCCGAAGCCATCGTTAAGACCGTCGCGCGCAATCACCGCGTCGCCGGCGCCGACCCCGACAAGCGGCGACAGATCCTCGACGGAGCTCACCAGGTCTTCATCGCCCGCGGCTTCGATGCCGCCAGCATGAGCGATATCGCTGCCGCCGCGAACGTCTCCAAGAGCACGCTCTATGTCTATTTCGAGGACAAGGAGCATCTCTTCGTCGCCTTGATCGAGCGCGAGCGCGAAGCGCAGAAGCGCGGCGCCTTCGAAGCGCTTGCCGAGGATTCAGACCCCGTCCGGGCGCTCGGCAATTTCGGCCTGTGCCTCGTGCGCATGATCAATGCCGAATTCGCAGTCAGCGCCCATCGCGTCGTCATCGGCGTCGCCGAGCGGATGCCGGATCTCGGCCGTGGCTTCTACGAGAACGGGCCGATGCTGGGCGCCAAGCTGATCGCGACCTATCTCGACCGCATGGTGGCCGAGGGCAGGCTCGCGATCGAGGACACCAATCTGGCCGCCGTCCAGTTCATCGATCTCTGCCAGTCGACGCTGACCCGCCCGCGCCTGTTCAACGCCGTCCGCACGCCCCCGAGCGAGGACGAGATTCGCCACGTCGTCGGCGAGGCGATCACCATGTTCATGGCACGCTACAGCGCGAAGCCGCGGGGCTGAAGCGCTGCGCCGTCAGCCGGCGGCGACCTGCCTGGCGCGGATGCGTTCGCGATGGGCCGTATAGAGACCCGAAGCCGCGATGATCGCCGCGCCGACATAGGTCCAGATATCCGGGATCGCGGCGAAGACCAGATAGCCGAAGATCGAGGACCAGAGCAGCTGCGAATAGGCGAAGGGCGCCAGCAGCGAGGCATCGGCATAGCGGAAGGCCTGGATCAGGAAGATATGCCCGATCGTCGAGATACCGCCGACGAAAACGCCGATCAGGACCGCCTTGAGATCGAGCGCCTGCCAGCTAAACGGCACAGCCAGCGAGAGCAGGATGAAGCCGATCGTGGCGGAATAGGCCAGCGTCACCACAGGGATCTCGGTGCGGCTCATCATCCGGGTCACGATCAGCGAGAACGCCCAGAAGAACGACGACCCGAGAACGAAGAACGACGCGCCATGAAAGCCGTCACCGCCAGGGCGCACCACGACCAGAACGCCAATGAGTCCGACGATCGTGGCGAGCCAGCGCCGCCAGCCGACGATCTCCCCCAGGATCGGGATCGAAAGCGCCGTCACGAAGAGCGGCGATACGAAAGAGGTCGCGGTCGCGTCCGCCATCGGCAGATCGTGCAGCCCGGCCACGAACAGGATCGAGGAGACGGTCACGCCCAGGGCCCGCAGCACCTGCAGCCCGGGCCGGCTCGTGCGCATCCTGCGGAAGCCGCCGGTGAAGCAGATTGTGACGAGCATGATCGCGGCAAAGGTGCCGTAGCGCATCCAGGTGATCTGGAGCGCAGGCAAGGTGGTCGCGAGATATTTGGAGGCGATGTCGCCGCTGCACATGAAAATCGATGAGAGCAGCAGAAGCGCGATGCCGCGCGCGGAATTGTCGATGCGCAGCGGTCTGCCTTCCTGCGAAGGGACGACCGGCGGTTCAGGAAGGGGAGCGTTGGGCAAGGGCTAAGGTTCGCGCGCAGGGAATGCACAAGCCTTAGCCGTTTTACGCGGCATAGCCACACGCAAAGACGGTCGCCCGCCCATGCGCGTGGACATTGCCGGTGCCCCTGCCCGGATTTCAGGCAGGGCGGGGCGGCACTTCTGTTTTCAGGCGGCCTGCTTGCGCGGCTGGATCAGCTTGCGGTTGACCAGCACCTCGGCGATCTGCACCGCGTTCAGCGCCGCGCCCTTGCGCAGATTGTCCGAGACGCACCAGAAGGCGAGGCCGTTCTCGACGGTCGAGTCCTCGCGGATGCGCGAGATATAGGTCGCATCCTCGCCGGCCGCCTCATGCGGGGTGATGTAGCCACCGGGCTCGTGCTTATCGATGACGAGGATGCCCGGAGCGGTACGCAGCACCTCGCGCGCCTCGTCGGCGGTGATCGGCTTCTCGCACTCGATGTTGACGCTCTCGGAATGGCCGATGAAGACCGGCACGCGCACGCAGGTCGCCGTCAGCTTGATCTTCTTGTCGAGGATTTTCTTGGTCTCGACCACCATCTTCCACTCTTCCTTGGTGAAGCCGTCCTCCATGAAGACGTCGATATGCGGGATGAGGTTGAAGGAGATGCGCTTGGGGAACTTCTTGGTGGTGACCTCGCCGGCCGAGAACACGGCACGGGTCTGGTTGAACAATTCGGCCATGCCTTCCTTGCCGGCGCCGGAGACCGACTGATAGGTCGAGACCACGACGCGCTTGATGCCGAACTTGTCGTGCAGCGGCTTCAGCGCGACGACGAGCTGCGCGGTCGAGCAGTTCGGGTTCGCGATGATATTCATCTTGGTGAAGCCGGCGGCGGCGGCGGCGTTCACCTCGGGCACGATCAGCGGCACGTCGGGATGCATGCGGAAGGCCGAGGAATTGTCGATGACGACAGCGCCCTGCGCGCCGATCTTCGGCGACCAGGCCTTCGAGACATCGCCGCCCGCCGACATCAGGCAGATATCGGTGTCGGAGAAATCGTAATGCTCGAGCGCCCGGCACTTCAGCGTCCGGTCGCCGAACGACACCTCGGTGCCAACCGAACGGGAGGAGGCGAGCGCCACGACCTCGCCGACGGGGAAGGCGCGCTCGGCGAGAATGTCCAGCATCTCGCGGCCTACATTGCCGGTTGCGCCGACCACTGCGACCTTGAAGCTCATGATGTGATCCTTTGCGGATAAGACGGTTCGGGTCTCCCTTTGGGGGCCGCCCCGCTCCGGTTTCGGGCGGGTTCGGCGATCTCTCCCCGCCGGGGGGAGATGGACCCGGAACCGAGGCGAAGCGTCAGCGCGACGGGCCGGTTTTCCCGGTTGTCGTTTTGGTCGTGAGTTTCGTCGTCGACAGACGGACAGTCACAGAGCCAATCCCGAAGGGCTGAAAGCTTCGCAAGGCGGCGCACCCTTGCACCGCACCCTGTCAGAACACCGGGAGCGGCGAAAAGTCAATCTCCTCCTCATAGTCGCAAGCCCGGCCTTCCATTAACCGTGATCGTTGACCTCCTGTTCACGCTGCCGGCCGATCGCCCGTTCTCGGTAACCCGGCGGCGACTCCCGGAGTTCAGCCTCCCCGCCTGAGCGAGGATTGCGGAGCTGTTGCGCCGCGCGGGAGTAACGGGTTGCGTTTGCGTACCGACGAATTGATGTCACGGCTTCAGCCCCTGCTGCGGCAGCTCCGGCCCGGACTGTCCCGCGCCGGCGCCCTGTGCCGCAGGACCTGGGCATGGGCTGCGAAGGTCGACCTCGTTCCGCTTCTCATTACGTCCGCCGACCGCATCGAAGCCGGCTTCCGTGCGCTCTGCCGCCTGGGCAGTCGCCTTGTGCCGAGCCACGGCTTCGGCCTGCCGGGCGCCCTAGCCTGGCGTATCGCGGCGGCGCTCGGCGGCATCAGCCTGACGGCCGCGCTCATTACCAGCCTCTCGGCAAACGGCGAGGACCCGCCCCAACTCGCCAGCCTGACCTCGCCGGTAGCCGCCGCCACGACCCGGAACGCAGCTCTCGGCCGCAAACCGCTGCACGCCGCGACGGAAGCCGGCTGGCTCGCGATCTCCCGCCCGATCGCGATCTTCAATCTCGAAGCCCCTGAGCTCGGACGGGAGGCGCCCGCGATCGAAGCCCGCCGCAGCCGTGATGGCAGCCAGCGCGAGGATCTGCTGAGCTTCGGCGCCTTCGCCGGAACGGAATCGCATCTCTCCCTGCGCCTGAAGACCGGAGACGGCATCGCCGCCAGCTCGGGCTCCTTCACGATCGCGCTCGTTCACGCCGCAGCGCTCCGCAGCCTCGCCGTCGAGCGCAGCAGCGCGCCGGCCGCGATCGAGACCCGCTTCGGCGCGCTCGAGACCGCGGATGTTGTTCTCGGCGACGGCACCGAGAGCCGCACCTGCCTCGCCTTCCGTACGGTCGGGCCTGAGGCTCCTTTCGCAATGAGCGGTTGGTGGTGCGCCGGCGCCAAGCCCAGCGACCGCAAGCAATTGACCTGCCTGATCGACCGCCTCGATCTCGCTAATGCTGGCGCGGAGCCCGAATTGCGCGCCGCCTTCGCGCGCAGCGAACTCAAGCGCCAGCCGGGTTGCGCTCCCCAGCGGCTGTCGGCGACAGGCCGCAAGGTTTCCTGGCTCGACCCGAACGGCACGCTGCCGGCCTTGCGGATGAAGACGGCGACCGCCGAGCCGATACCCGAGCCGCGGCCGCGCCGCTCCAAGAAGACCCGTCGCCCCCGCTAACAAAGTTGTTAACGACGCGGTGCTAGTCTTTGCGCCGGATTTGCGATGCTTACATCGCGTGGATCAACCCGCTCCCGGAGATTGCCGTCATGATGTCGTTCAAGCGCGTTGCCGCCCTCCTCGCCGTCGCCATCACGGCCTCGACCGTGATGGCGAGCATCGCCGAAGCGCAGAGCCGCCGCGGCCCGCTGCGCGTCACCGTCCAGAAGCGCAGCTATCTCGACGCCGGCAATGTCGTGCCGGTCGGCTCGATGAACCGCTATGCCAGCCAGCACATGTCGGCCTCGCCGGTTTATGTGAACACCGGCGACCTCTATGGCGAAGGCACCCTGCCCGGCCGCATCGGTGCGGGCTCGAACCCGTTCGCGAATACGTTTGCGACGCCACGGTTCTGAGAGGCGCTTTCTCAAGGGCGCTTGTTGTGAAGAGCACCTGTCATCCCGTGCGCGCTGCAGCGTGAAACGCTGCTGCGCAGACACGGGACCGCTTTCAGAAAAAGGCGCCTTCTCGTTGCGCGGTCCCGCATCTGCGCAGCAGCACTGCGTGCCGCAGCGCGTGCGGGATGACACTCTTCACAAAGCGCGCGCTGCCCTCCTGCGCCCTGCTTACTCCGGCAACGCCCTGAGATAACGCACCGGCCGCCCCGGCGCGGCCGCGTTCGCCGCATGGACGATCGCATTCGCATCGATGCCGAAATGGCGGTAGAGATCGGCTACCGTGCCGGTCTGGCCGAAATGCTCGACGCCGAGCGCCTTCTGCTTGTGGCCATGAACGCTGCCGAGCCAGGCCAGCGTCGCCGGATGCCCATCCAGCACCGAAACGATGCCGCAATCGCGCTGGAGATCGCCGAGCAGACGCTCGACATGGCTCGTCGCCTCATGATTGCCGCGCTGGCGCGCCCGCTCGGCCGCCTGCCAGCCGGCATTGAGTCGATCCGCCGAGGTGATCGCCAGCAGGCCGACATCGCGCCGGTCCTCCGACAACAGTCCGACCGCCTCGATCGCCTCGGGCGCCACCGCGCCGGTATAGGCAATCACCACCGAGGCGTTCGGCCCCGGCTTCCTCAGCCAATAGGCACCGTCGATGATGGCGCGTTCCAGCTCCGGCGTCATCGCCCGGCTCGGCTGCTCGACCTGCCGGGTCGAGAGGCGCAAGTAGACCGAGCCGCCGGTCTCGTCGCGCAGCCAGGTCCGCTCGTCAGGATCGCCCTCGCCGTCGCGCTGCATATAGTCGAAGGACCAGCGCATCATCACCGCAAGCTCGTCGACGAAGGCCGGCTCGAAGGCGCAGAGCCCGTCCTGGCTCATGCCGATCAAGGGCGTCGCGATCGACTGATGCGCCCCGCCCTCCGGTGCCAGCGTCACGCCTGACGGCGTCGCCACCACCATGAAGCGCGCATCCTGGTAGCAGGCGTAGTTCAGCGCATCGAGCCCGCGCGAGATGAAAGGGTCGTAGAGCGTGCCGATCGGGATCAGGCGTTCGCCGAAAATCGAGTGCGACAGGCCGAGCGCTGAGAGGTTGATGAACAGGTTCATCTCGGCGATGCCGAGCTCGACATGCTGCCCCTTTGGCGAGAACTCCCATTTCTGCATCGAGGGAATGCGCTCGTCCTTGAAGGTGTCGGCCATCGACGCCTTGGCGAAGAGCCCGCGTCGGTTCACCCAGGGCCCGAGATTGGTCGAGACGGTGACGTCCGGCGCCGTCGTCACGATCCGGTCCGCCAGCGGACCGCCGGTCTTGGCGAGATCGTCCAGCACCTTGCCGAAGCCCATCTGCGTCGACATCGACGGCTGGATGCCGGCCTCCAGCTTCGCCGGCACCGGCAGCTTGGCCGCCGAGAAGCGCCGGCGCCCCTGCGAGAAGAACGGCACCTTGTCGAGAAAGGCCCGCATCTCGTTCTCGGGCAGCCCGATACCCTCGAACAGATCCCATTCATGGCCGGGGCGGATATTGTTCGCCTTGCGAAAGCCGTCGAGCTGCTCCTTGGTCATCAGCCCGGCATGGTTGTCCTTGTGCCCGGCGATCGGCAGGCCGAAACCCTTCACCGTATAGGCGAGAAAGCAGACCGGCCGGTCATGATCGATCGCCTCGAAGGCTTCGAGGATCGACGGCAGGTCGTGGCCGCCGAGATTGCACATCAGCTTCGAGAGCTCGGCGTCCGAGCGCTTCTCGATCAGCGTGGTCACCGGCCCCTGGTCGCCGAGATCGTCCATCAGGCGCTTGCGCCAGGCCGCGCCGCCCTGGAAGGTCAGCGCCGAATAGAGCTGGTTCGGGCAGGAATCGATCCAGGCCTTCAGCCGGTCGCCGCCCTTCTCCTTGAAGGCCGCCTGCTGCAGCGAGCCGTATTTCAGCGTGACCACGTCCCAGCCGAAATTGCGGAACATCGTTTCGAAGCGGTCATAGAGCCCCTCGCGGATCACCGCATCGAGCGACTGGCGGTTATAGTCGATGATCCACCAGGTATTGCGCAGGCCGTGCTTCCAGCCCTCCATCAGGGCTTCGAAGATATTGCCCTCGTCGAGCTCGGCATCGCCGATCAGCGAGACCATCCGGCCTTCCGGCCGGTCCTTCGCCCAGCCATGCGCCTTCACGTAATCCTGCGTCAGCGAGGAAAACAGCGTCTGCGCGACGCCGAGGCCGACCGAGCCGGTCGAGAAATCGACGTCGTCGATATCCTTGGTGCGCGAGGGATAGCTCTGCGCGCCTTTGTAGCCGCGGAAGTTTTCCAGCTTTTCGCGGGTCTGCAGGCCCATCAGGTAATTGACGGCATGGAAGATCGGCGAGGCATGCGGCTTCACCGCGACCCGGTCCTGCGGCTTCAGCGCCGCCATGTAGAGCGCCGTCATGATGGTCGCGAGCGAGGCGGAGGAGGCCTGGTGCCCGCCCACCTTCATCCCGTCGTCGTTCGCGCGGATGTGATTGGCGTTGTGGATCGTCCACGAGGCCAGCCAGAGAATCTTCTTCTCCAGCTCGGCGAGAAACGGCAGGCGCGGATCTGTTGTCATGAAATTGGCCCGAACTCCCAGTGCCGCCGATCATGCACGGAAGCACTGGCAGAACGAGCCAAATTTCGATGTGGCGCCGGCCGGCTTTGGTGGCTTCCGCTACGGTGGAGCTGCCGAGCGAAGAAAACCACCAATCACGCGGCCAGTCTGATTGCCCCGGCTATTTGTCGATCTGCACGATGCGGTCCAGCGCCGCGCCGAAGCCGCCCAGCGAGACGTTGAACGATACCGGCTCGTTGTTCGACAGGTTCAGCGCCGCGACCGTCAGCGCCTTGCCGGCCTTCATCGCATCGGTCGCGACCGTCGGGAACGAGATCGGCAGCAGGCAGCCCTGCGCCATGCAGGTCGAGAAGCGCAGGCCCTGGCCGAGATCCTTGTCGTCGAGCCTGAGCACCGCGCCGTTCTCCAGCTTCATGCCGAACGGAAACAGGATCGTGCCCTCGGCGCGCCCATCCTTCGGCGTGCGCAATTCGATGGCGAAGACGCGCTGGCCCGTCTGACTGTTGCCCTGCGACTGCAGGAGCACGCAAAGCCGTTGGCCATTGGCGATACGGCAATCGACGGTCCAGTCGCCATAGGTCTCGTTGATCGCGCTGGCGCCGTTCGGCAGCGTCGCGACCGGGGCGGCGGGCTGGCTCACGCCCGGGGCGGCCGGAGCTTGCGCGACAGGTTGGGCCGGCTTCGCGGCTGGCTTGGGAGCCGGCTTGGAGGCCGGACGCGGCGCAGGCCTTTGCGGGGCCGCAGCGGCTGGCCGCTCCGCCGGTTCTTCCTGCGCCCACAGGGCAGGCGAGGCGAAGGAGCCGAGCGCGAGAACGGTCGCGAGCGAGGCGATCCTGAGTGAATGATGTGTCATGTCAGCACTGTCATCTGAAGATGTCGCTCGCCCTATCGCAGAAACCTATCCCGAGAGAAAGCACGAAAACGAACGAACCGGCGAATAAGCGGGCCAGAGCTTCAAATTTGAAAGAATGAGCACAATCGAATGATTTCAATCTGAAAGTATTCGACCTTGCACAACCTTTTCGGAGCAACCGGCCTCGTTCATCCACGCCGGCTCCCTGGAGCCCGACATCCGCAAGCCCCTGCCACCAACGCAGGTTGACCCTGCCCTCGGCCCGCTTGTGAGCCCTCCGCGCACCATGCCAGAAACCGTCACGGAGTCGGGCCGAACGACCCGCGCAGGAGGAGCCTTCCCATGAGCAACAGCAAGGATGTCTGGCGTCTGATCGACGACAAGGCCCCGGCCTATTTCGGGCTCTCCGACCGGATCTGGCACATGCCGGAGCTGAACTATCAGGAGGTCCGCTCGGTGGCCGAGCACGGTGCCATGCTGGAAGGCGAGGGTTTTCGCGTGACGACCGGCGTTGCCGGCCTGCCCACCGCAATCGTCGGCGAAGCCGGCGAAGGCGGCCCGGTCATCGCGATCATGGGCGAGTTCGACGCCTTGCCGGGCCTGAGCCAGGAAGCCGGCAACGCGACCGAGACACCCGTCGAGACCGGCGGCAACGGCCATGGCTGCGGCCATAACATGCTGGGCTCAGCCTCGCTGCTCGCCGCCGCCGCGGTGAAGGATTATCTCGCCGCCAACGGCCTCAAGGGCCGCGTGCGCTATTACGGCTGCCCGGCAGAGGAAGGTGGCTCGGCCAAGGGTTTCATGGTGCGCGCCGGCGCCTTCGACGATGTCGATATCGCGCTCTGCTGGCACCCGGCCTCGTTCAACGGCGTCAACCGCGCCTTCTCGCTCGCCTGTGTCGAGATCGAGTTCACCTTCTCGGGCCGCGCCTCGCATGCCGCCGCCGCCCCCCATCTCGGCCGTTCGGCGCTCGACGCAGTCGAGTTGATGCATATCGGCGTCAACTACATGCGCGAGCACATGCCCTCGACGGCGCGCGTGCACTACGCGATCATCAATGCCGGCGGCATCGCCCCCAATGTCGTGCAGGCCACGGCGACGACCCGCCAGCTCATCCGCGCCGCAACGCTCGCCGAAATGTGGGAGCTCGTCGCCCGCGTGAAGAAGATCGCCGAGGGCGCCGCCCTGATGAGCGAGACCACCGTCGCGATCAGGCAGCTTTCGGGCGATGCCAATCTCGTCGGCAACCGCCCGCTGGAAGAGACGATGCAGGCCAATCTGCTGGCGCTCGGCGGCCCCGGCTTCGATGCCGCCGACCATGCCTTTGCCGCCAAGTTCCAGAAGACGCTGAGCCCGCAGGACATCGCCGCCGCCTATGGCCGCTTCGACCTGAAGCCGAAGGACGGCGAGGCCTTGAGCGACGAAATCTATCCGCTCGGCGCCGGCAACGACACCTCCGTCGGCTCGACCGATGTCGGCACGGTGAGCTGGGTGGTTCCGACCGTGCAGTGCCGAACCGCCTGCTACGCGATCGGCACGCCCGGCCATTCCTGGCAGCTCGTTGCGCAGGGCCTCGCGCCGGCCGCCCACAAGGGCCTCGCGCTTGCGGCCAAGGCAATGGCCGGCGTCGCCTCGGACGTGCTGAACGACCCTGCTTTGCTCAAGGCGGCAAAGGACGAGTTCGCCGCCTTCCGCGCCAAGAACCCCTTCGCCAACCCGATCACGGACGATGTCGAGCCGCCGCTCGACATGGCCGCGCATTGAGCAAGCGGAGCCAACGAACACGACGCGGGTCATCCCGGACGCAGCGAAGCGGAGATCCGGGATCCATCGTAGAGCGCTGCGCCTTTTGATGGATCCCGGGTCGAGCCCGGGATGACGGCGTGTTTCCGTAGAAAATCGGCGGGCGCTAGCCGCCCTGCGAGCCGGACAATTCGACGCGGATCGTCGGCCGGGTCGCCTTGAACTCGGCGACGGCAGCCGAAGTCAGGTCCGAAACCGAGTCGGACGCATGCGACATCAGGCGCAGGATGATTCGGCCGAGCCGGTCGCGGGCTTCGGTCTCCAGCTCGGCATCGAGCCTGCTGTCATGCCCGATCGCGGCCCAGGCTCTGGCCTGGACGGCTTCTGCGACAAGCAATTCCTGGGAATTCAGGACACCGGGAAAGCGGAAATTCGAGCTAGGCATCGGCGATTCAAACATGGCTGGCCAACGATATAGGGCGGCCGCGGTTCCCGGCAAGGCAGGGCTGGAATCCGGAATCGGGTTGGCTGCCCGCTTCGCTTTGGGATTTTCGCGTGACGCGTGCGCGACGGAGCCGGCTCCTTCATACGCATGAACAATAAGTCCAAATTGGACGAATTGTCTAAATTTGCCTTGACCTGCCTCTCGCCCGCCCTCACAGATGCCGTGAAATGCCCGGCCGCTCTGGCGGCAGTCGATAGGCCCGAAGGCGGGAGGCTCGCTTGAAGTTCGACATTTTCCAGATGGAGCGGAACCAAACGCTCTTCGAGAACGACGTCGAGATCAACCTGACCGAAAGCGGCGTCCATCCCTGGTCAATAGAGGACATCCTGGGTGAACAGTCGGCACGCGACCTGCTGAAGCAGCCGCTCGGCTATGGCTGGACCGATGGCCGGCCTGACCTGCGCGCCAACATCGCCTCCTGGTATCCGGGCGCGACCGCCGCCAACGTGCTCGTCACCAATGGCTCCTCGGAAGCGACGATGATCGCCCTGATGGCGCTGTTCGAGCCCGGCGACTCCCTGGTCTTCGCCCTGCCGAACTTCATGAAGATCGACGGCCTCGGCCGCGCGCTCGGCTTCGATATCCGCCGGCTCGAACTCTCCGGCGACAGCGACTGGCAGATCGATCCCGCCCATCTCGCCAAGGTCGCAGCCGGCGCCAGGGCGATCGCCGTGACCAACCCTGCCAATCCCACCGGCAGCGTGCTCTCGGCTGCAAGCCGCGCCGCGCTGATCGAAGCTGCAAAGCGTAACGTTGCCTGGCTGATGGGCGACGAGATCTATCGCGGCGGCGAGATCGACGGCGCCGAAACCGAGACGCTCTGGGGCAGCTATCCCAAGGTCGTGGTCACCTCGAGCCTGTCGAAATCCTTCGCCTGCCCCGGCCTGCGCCTCGGCTGGATTGTCGCGCCAAGCGAGGTCGTGGCATCAGCCGCGGAGCGGCAGGACTACACGACGATCGGCAGCGGCATCCTCAGCCAGATCCTCGCCGAAGAGGTGATGCGGCCGGAAACGCGCGGCCGCCTGCTCGCGCGCGGCCGCGATTTGCTGCGCAGCAATGCCGATCTCGTCGCGCAATGGATGGCACAGCACAATGACTGGTCCTGGCGGCGCCCGCAGGCCGGCGGCATGGCCTTCCTGCGCTACCCGCTCGACATGCCCTCGGAGGATTTTTCGCAGAAGCTGCGCGAGGAGGAGAGCGTCTTCGTCGTCGCCGGAAGCTGGTTCGGCATCGAGAACCACATCCGCATCGGCATCGGCGTGCCGACCGAGGTTTTGCGCGATGGGCTGGCGCGGATGGATCGGTTTCTGGCGCGGCACAAGGGCTGAGGCCCCTCCCCGCCTCGCCGTCATGCTCGGACTTGACCCGAGCATCTCGTGCCGAAGGAGGCTCCGGCGCCTCTCTTTCCTGGGATTCTCGGGTCAAGCCCGAGAATGACGCCCTTGTTGCCTGGCGCGATCTTTCAACGCCCGATCCCGTCCAGCACCACTCGCGCGATCGCGATGTCCTGCACCGCGATCCCCGTGAGGTCGGCGATGGTGATGTCGTCGTTCGAGCGCCGCGCCGGCACATCCCCGGCCAGCACCGCCCCCAGCTCGACGCAATCGCCCGCATCGATCAGCCCGACCTTGGCAGCGGCGGCGAACTCGCCATGGTCGAGGCTCTGCTCCAGCGAATCTGCGATCCGCGTATCGGCAAGCGCGACCAGAGCGCAGTCGAGTTCCTGCTTGCCCGGCGCATCGGCCCCGAGCGCGGTGATATGCGTGCCCGGCCTGATCCAGTCGTCGCGGATGATCGGCGCCGCAGCCGGCGTCACGGTGATCAGAGCGTCGGACTGCGCGCAGAGCGCTTCCAACTCCGCCACCGGCTCGATGAAGATACCCTCCCCTTCGAGATCACGTCGCAGCGCCTCCAGCTTCTCCGGCGAGCGCGCCCAGACCGCAAAAAGCGGCTCGCGCTCGCGCAGCAGATGCGCAGCAGTGCGGATCTGGAAGCGCGCCTGCGTGCCGGCGCCCACGATCCCGATCCGGCACGCATCGGCCCGCATCCCGGCCCGCGTCGCGATGGCGCCGGCCAAAGCAGTTCTTAGATCGGTCAGCCAGCCTTCGTCGCGCAACATGGCGACGACCGCGCCGGTCTCGGCCGAGAGCGCGATCATCATGCCGCTCGTCGTCGGCAGGCCCCTGGCGGGGTTGTCGTAGAACCCCGTCGCGATCTTCACGACGAAGATCGGATCACCGGCGATATGGCCGAACTTGATATGGCAGTCGCCGTTATGCGCGGGAAAACCGAGATAGCCGACGGGCGGCATCTGCACCTGGCCCGCAGCCGCGGCCTTGAAGCCCTCCTCCAGCGCGATGAAGGCCCGGTCGAGATCGACGGCGGCCTCGATCTCCGCACGCGACAGGTCAAGCATCCGGGGTCTCGTTGGCCTGGTTGAGGTAGTTGTAGACGGTCGCGCGGGCGAGCCCGAGGATGCGCGAGATATAGGCGGCAGCATTGCGGCCGCCGAAGGCACCATTGGCGGCAAGGTCAGCCACCAATTCGCGCTTCTCGGCCCGGCTGAGGCTGGTCACCGCGAGGCCGCGGCTCTGCGTCCATTGCTGCACGAACTCGTTGATGCGCTCGTGCCAATCCTCCTTGAACAGCGCCTGCGGCTTCTCCACGCCGGCCGGCACCGTCGCCAGGGCGGACAGCGTCTGCATCAGCGCATGAAACTGCGAGACATCGACATTGATGCAGAGCACGCCGATCGCCTTGGCTCCGGCCGAGAGCACGATGCTGATCGATTTCAGCCGCCGCCCGTCCCAGTTCACCTTCTCATAGGGCCCGATGATCGTCTCGTTCGGATCGAAGCCGATCTCGTCGAGCAGGGACGGCTCGCCGAGCACCCGCTGCGAGAAATTCCCGGCGATATGCACGACGCTCTGCGAGCCGAGATCATGCAGCACGACCTCGGCATGCGGCCGGAACAGCAGCGCCACCGCATCGCAGACAGGCAGATAGGGGGCGAGTTCCGGCGTCATCCGCAAGCCTCTAGCGCGGCTGCGACTTGAGATAGTCGCTCAGGCGCTCCAGACCCGCCGAAAGATGGTGGCCGGGCGCGCCGATGCCGATGCGGATATAGCCGTCCATCCCGTAGACATCGCCCGGCAGCAGCATGATCCCGCGCTCCTCGCGCAGACGGTGCACCAGCTCGGTCGAATTCATCGAGTGGCTGTACTTGATGAAGGCCATGCCGCCGGCCTTGGGCGGCACGAAGGAGAAGAACTCCTCATTCGCCTTCACCCAGTTGGTCAGCAGCGCAAGGTTCTCCCGCAGGATGGTCTTGCTCCGCTGCAGGATCTCGGCGCGCTTCGCCGGCTGCACGACGATGCGGGCGACATGCTCGCTCAGCGCGCTCGTGGTGATCGAGGTGTAATCCTTGTTCTGCCAGGCTGTGTAGATGTCCTTGGCCGGCCCGACCAGCCAGCCGATGCGCAGGCCGGGCAGTGCCATCGCCTTGGACAGCCCGCTGGTGATGATCGCCTTCTCGTAGAGATCGGCGAAGCTCGGAGGCTCGTCGGTTTCGAGCTCGGCGCCCTTGTAGACCTCGTCGGCATGGAGATAGCAGCCCTGCGCCCGGGCGATCTCGACCAGCGCGTCCATCGTCTCGCGCGAGAGCAGGCTGCCGGTCGGGTTGTTCGGGTTGCAGATCGTCACCAGCTTGGTGCGCGGCGTGATTGCCTGGCGGACCTCGTCGAGATCGGGCGTCCAGCCCAGTTCCTCGCGCAGCTTCACTTCCTTGACGGTCGCGCCGATCGCCCGCGCCCAGCCCCAGATCTGCAGGTAGTTCGGGACGAAGACGACGATCTCGTCGCCAGGCTCGATCAGCGACATCACCATCAGGAAATTGGCTTCGGCCGAGCCGTTGGTAACGATCACCTCGTCCGAGGTCCGGTTGCGATAGAGCTTGGCGATGTCCTCGCGCAACTCGACCGCGCCATTGGTCCAGCCATAGCCGAGCTCGACCTTCATCAGCTTCGCGCGCTGCTCCGCGCTGAGCAGTTCGTTCAGCGAATAGGGATGGACGCCGCTATCCGAGAGATTGAACTCGACGGTGTTCTCGTAGAGCGACTGGATGCGCTCCAGGCTGAATTCTTCAATCTTCATGCTGCCCATCCCGCGGCGGCCGATCCACCGCATCTCCTCGGGAGTATGATGGGCATCATTTGGACGTCAAGGTCGATTTTGGAATTTACAGTCCAAATCTCGATTGCTATCCCTTGACGATCGTGTCGCGGCAGCTCCCGGAGAGCCCATCATGTGCGACCAGAACCCCGGTGCCAACAAGATGTGGGGCGGCCGCTTCACCACCGCGCCGGCCGATGTGATGCGCAAGATCAATCCCTCGATCGGCTTCGACTACAGGCTTTACCGGCAGGACATCGCCGCATCCAAGACCCATGCCGCGATGCTCGCCCGGCAGGGCATCATCGCCAGCGCCGACAACGAGCGCATCCAGGCCGGGCTCGACCAGATCCGCGGCGAGATCGATCGTGGCGAACTCCAGTTCAGCATCGATCTTGAGGACATCCACATGAATGTGGAAGCGCGCCTCAAGGAGATCATCGGCGAACCGGCTGGGCGCCTGCACACCGCCCGCAGCCGCAACGACCAGGCCGTCACCGATGTCCGCCTCTGGATGCGCGACGCGATCGATGCGCTCGACGGCACCATCCGTGACTTGCAGCAGGCACTGATCGAGCGCGCCAGCGAGCATGCCGAGACGATCATGCCGGGCTTCACCCATCTGCAGGTCGCCCAGCCCGTCACCTTTGGCCACCACCTGATGGCCTATGTCGAGATGTTCGGCCGTGACCGCGAGCGTCTCGCCGGCGCGCGCCAGCGTACCAATGTCTCGCCGCTCGGCGCCGCCGCGCTCGCCGGCACCGCCTTCCCGATCGACCGTGAGTTCACGGCGGCGGAATTGGGCTTCGCCCGGCCGACCGAGAACTCGATGGATTCGGTCGGCGCACGCGACCATATCTGCGAATTGCTGTTCTGCTGCTCGATGCTGGCCGTGCATCTCTCACGCCTCAACGAGGAGATCACGCTCTGGTGCAGCGACGGTTTCCGCTTCATCGCGCTGTCGGACGCCTTCACCACGGGCTCCTCGATCATGCCGCAGAAGCGCAACCCCGACGCGGCCGAGCTGGTGCGCGGCAAGACCGGCCGCGTCGTCGGCTCACTCACCGCCATGCTCGTGATGGTCAAGGGCCTGCCTATGACCTTCATGAAGGACATGCAGGAGGACAAGGAGCCGATGTTCGACGCGCTGGAGACGGTCGAGCTCTGCGTCGCCGCTACGACCGGCATGGTCCGCGATCTCACCGTGCGCCCCGAGGGCATGCGCGCCTTCCTCGATCGCGGCTTCCCGACCGCGACCGACCTCGCCGACTGGCTAGTGCGCGAGGCCGGCATCCCGTTCCGCGACGCCCATCACATCACCGCCCGCGTCGTCGCATTGGCGGAGGCGAAGGGCTGCACCCTGCAGGCGCTCGATCTCGACGCCATGCGCTCGGTCGATCCGCGGATCAGCGCCGCAGTCTTCGAGGTGCTGGCGCCCGAGCACTCCGTCCGCAGCCGGCGTAGCTATGGCGGCACCGCGCCCGACACGGTGCGCGAAGCGATCGAGCGTGCGAAGCAGCGTTGGCTGTCCGGCAAGCCGATCCAGAGCTGACTTCCCCCTCGCCTCACGCAACCCGGCAGCCGCCGCCCCGCAAACTTTGCGGGGTCAAACCAGCCGCCTTTCTGGCTATGGAAGACGGCGCCGGTCGATTCGACCGGGCCTGAGGAAACGAGCGTGGAGCCAGACAGCTCCACGGCGGGGGAGAGATGATGGAACACGTCTGGTTGCGTGGGGTCGCCGAGCAGTTCGGCATCGATGGCGGGCTGCGGCAGCTCGGCGGCGAATACGACCTCAACTTCCGCGGCCGAACCAGCGAAGGCGACGTCATCGTCAAGGCGATGCGCCCGCAGGGCGAACCCGCCCTCGTCGACCAGCAATGCGCCGCGATCAACCATGCTCTCGCCGCCGATCCGACGCTGCCGCTGCCGCGCCTTCTTCCCGCCGAAGGCAAGCGCTTCTGGCAGGAGGTGGTGGACGCTCAGGGCCAGCAGCGCATGGTCTGGGTCCAGCGCGCCTTCACGGGCATCCCGATGGGCGAAGCCGGGCCGCAGCCGCCCGCCGTCCTCGCCGAACTCGGCGCGCTGACCGCGCGTCTCGACCTCGCGCTCCGCGATTTCAAGGTCACCGCCGCGCCGGATGCCGCCAAATGGGACCTGACCGAAGCCGGCTGGATCAAGCCGCATCTCGACGTGCTGGAAGGCTCGCGCCGGAAGCTCGTGGCAGAGATAGTCGCCGGTTTCGAGGCGCTGAAGCCCGCGCTCGACAAGCTGCCGCGCCAGACCCTCCATAACGACCTCAACGACTTCAACATCCTGGTTCAACCGCGCCTCGGCGAGCCCGCCCGGATCAGCGGCCTGATCGATTTCGGCGACATGACCAATGGCCCGCGCGTCTGCGAGATCGCCATCGCCGCGGCTTACGCCATCCTCGATCACGAGACGCCGGAAGCGGCGCTCGCAGCCCTGGTCGCCAGCTATCATGGCGTCTCGCCGCTGAGCGCCGAGGAGATCGGCCTGATCTGGCCGCTTACCCGCATGCGCCTCGCCGTCAGCGTCGTGAACTCCACGATCGAGGCAAAGGGCCGCCCGAACGACCCCTATGTCACGATCTCTCAGGCCCCGGCCTGGCGCCTCCTCGAGAATCCCGCCATCGACGGCGAGTTGATGGGCGCGCGGCTGCGCAATGCCTGCGGCCTGCCCGTCACCGACGCCGCCGGCCGCATCGTGAGCTGGATCGCCGCGCAGCGCGGCAGCTTCGCCCCCGTGCTCGGCCGCGCGCTCGATGGCCTGCCGGTCGGCTCGCTCGGCATCGCCGAAGCCACGATCCCCGCCAACCCGTTCGAATTGCGCGCCGACGAAGCCCGCAATCTCGGCGCCGGGCTCGGCATCCCCCAGGAATGGTGGCTCGGCCAATATGGCGAGCCCCGGCTGGTCTATACCGACAAGGCTTTCCGCAAGGGCCGCTGGCTCGCCTCGAACCGCCGCACGATCCATATGGCCATCGATGTCTTCGGCCCGGCCGGCGAACCGGTGCGTGCGCCTCTCGCCGGCAAGGTCGCGCTGGCGGAGAACCGCAAGGGCCATCTCGACTATGGCGGCGTCGTCATCCTCGAGCACCGCACGCCTGCGGGCGACGTCTTCCACACGCTTTACGGCCATCTCGCCGCCGACGGTGCGGCCAAGCTGAAGCCCGGCCAGGAGATCGTAGCCGGCGAGGCTTTCGCGAAGCTCGGCCCGGCCGAGGAGAATGGCGGCTGGGAGCCGCATCTGCATTTCCAGCTCGCGCTGACGCTGGACGGCATGGGCCATGACTGGCCGGGCGTCGCCGATCCCGACGACTGGGCGCTCTGGCAGGCGATCTGCCCGAACCCTGCCGCGCTGCTCAACCTGCCCGACGAGACCGTCGCCTATCAGGCGATCGACGAAGTCGCGCTGCTGGCCGAACGCAAGGCCCGCTTCGGCGCCAATCTCAAGCTCAGCTACAAGAGGCCGGTCACCTTCCTGCGCGGCTGGCGCCACCATCTCTTCGACGCGATGGGCCGGCCCTATCTCGACGCCTATAACAACGCGCCGCATGGCGGCCACGCCCATCCGCGCATCCGCAAGGGGGCGATGGACCAGCGCGCGCGTATGAACTCCAACACGC
>JAEWKP010000257.1 GCA_023393655.1 Pseudomonadota bacterium
CCCGGCCAAGGTCTCGATCTTCGGCTCGGCCCTGTTCGGGATGATCTCGGGCTCCTCCGTGGCGAATACGGTCACGGTCGGCTCGCTCACCATTCCGATGATGATCCGCCTCGGCTACCAGCGCCATTTCGCGGCCGCAGTGGAATCGACCGCCGCAACCGGCGGCCAGATCACGCCGCCGATCATGGGCGCCGCCGCCTTCCTGATGGTCGAGTTCCTCAACCTGCCCTATGCGACGATCATCATCGCCGCGATCGTGCCGGCCTTCATGCATTTCTTCGGCGTGCTGATGCAGGTGCATTTCGAGGCGCGCCGCACCGGCATGGGCGGCATGACCGATGCCGAGGCGCCGAAGCTCCGTGAGGTCTTCGCCCGCGACTGGCCGACCATCGCCCCGCTCTTCGCGCTGATCGTCGTGCTTTTCACCGGCTACACGCCCTATCTCGCCGCCTTCTGGGGCATCACCGGCTGCATGCTGGTCGGCCTCGCGCATTACCGGGCAGGCGCAGCGCTGGCGCTGGCACTAGCCATCGGCATCGCCGCGCCGACCGAGCTCCTGCGCGTTCCGGGTGTCAACGCCGCCCTGGTCATCGCCGCCTTCGCCGTGATGGCCCATGGCGTGCTGCTGCGCTCGACCGAGGGCCGCAGGCGCGTCAACGACATGGTCGATGCCTTCGTCCTCGGCGCGAAATATGCGATCGGCGTCGGCGCAGCGGCGGCGACCGTCGGCATCATCGTCGGCGTGGTCACGCTGACCGGCGTCGGCTTCAAGATCTCCTGGATCGTGACCTCGCTTGCCGATCAATGGGCCAAGGGCCTGATCGACCTCGTCCCGTTCCTGCCCTTCGACATCAAGAGCGCGACGCTGTTCTTCACGCTGCTCTTGACCGGCATGGTCTGCATCCTGCTTGGCTGCGGCGTGCCGACCACGGCGAACTACATCATCATGGTGACGGTGGCGGCGCCCGCGCTCGGCATGCTCGGCGTCAACCCGCTCGTGGCCCATTTCTTCGTCTTCTATTACGGCGTCCTCGCCGACATCACGCCGCCAGTGGCGATCGCCGCCTATGCCGGCGCGAGCATGGCCGGCGCCGATCCGTTCAAGACCGGCAACACCGCCTTCCGGCTGGCGCTCGGCAAGGTGCTGGTGCCCTTCGTCTTCGTGTTCTCGCCGTCCATGCTGATCATGGCGCCGGGCTTCACCTGGACGGAGTTCATCGGCTCGACCGCCGCCTGCCTCGCCAGCATCAGCCTGCTCTCGGCCGCCTTCTCAGCCTGGCTGCTGGCGCCGCTGGCAATGTGGGAACGGCTCGTCCTGGCCCTCGCAGCCCTGCCGATGATCGTGGCCACGCCTTATTCGATCGTGGCCGGGCTCGTCATCAGCGCGCCCGTCCTGCTCAGGCAGCTCATCGCCCGCAAGGCCGCAGGCGTGCCTGCCTGAGTCATACGCCCGGCCGTAGACCCGTCACAGGCGCGGAGTCAGGCTGGCGCGGCCACCATGGCGCATCGACCAGGCGACGGGATCGGCGAGGAAGCGCTCGATCTCGGCGCGATCCTCGCGCGCCAGCCGGTTCTCGTCGTCGGCCGCGAGCACATCGGCCCAGGTCGCCAGCGCATGCAGGCTTAGTCCCGCCTCGGTCAGGCGCTCGCCGGCACCGGGGAAGGCGTCATGATAGAAGATCGTCAGCACGTCGCCGACATCGGCCCCCGCCGCGCGCAGGCCGCGCACGAAATTGAGCTTGCTCGCGCCATCCGTGGTCAGGTCGTCCATCAGGAGCACGCGCAATCCATCGACCCGCCCGCCCTCGACCTGGGCATTGCGGCCGACGCCGAGCGGGCGCTTGCGGACATAGCGCAGCTTCAGGTCCAGCGCATCGGCGAGCCAGGCAGCGAAGGGAATGCCGGCCGTCTCCGCGCCGACGACCGCATCGAAACCGCCATCCGGAAAGCCTGCGCGGACATGCCTCGCCGCCAGTTCGGTGACCGCGCGGCGCAGGTCCGGTTCGCCGAGCAGCAGGCGGACATCGACATAGACAGGGCTCGCCCAGCCAGCCGCCAGCACGAAGGGCTGCTGCCGGCTGACATGGACCGCGCCGGCGCGCAGCAGCAGCCGCGCCACCGCGTGGCGGATCTCCCGCTCCGGGCGGACCGCCTGAGTCACCGTCATCGCACAGCCTCCCGGATCGCCGCCCGCATCACCGCGATACCGGCAAGGAGATCGTCGATCTCCATCGCCTCGTGCGGGTTGTGCGAGCCGTGTTCGTTTCGCACGAAGAGCATGGCGCTGGGAATGCCGGCATTGGCGAAAACCGCCGAATCGTGCCCTGCCCCGCTCGGGATCTCCTCGTCGGGCAGGCCGAGATCGCGCGCCGCGGTCCTGAGCCTGTCGATCCAGCCGGCGTCCATCACGGCGGGCTCCGCCTCCAGCCGGCGGTCGAGCTTGAACGCGACGCAGCGCTCTTCGCCGATCATCCCGCATTCCGAAACGAAGAGGTCGTAAAACGCCTCCAGCGTCTCGCGGCTCTGGCTGCGCACCTCGAAAGAGAAATTCACCGTCCCGGGAATGCGGGCGATGGCATGCTCCTGCGGATCGGTGCCGAAGACACCGGAGGTCACGACGACGTCACGCCCGCGCTCCAGCAACGTGCGCCAATGCCGGTCGAGATGGGTGATGAGCTCGGCCGTGGCGAAGACCGCATCGCGCCTGAGCCAGCGCGGCACGGCGCCGGAATGGCCGGCCTCCCCGACGCATTCCACCGTGCGATGCCTGATATTGCCCCTGATGCCGGTGACGATGCCGACAGGCAAATCCCGCGCGACCAGCACCGGCCCCTGCTCGATATGCAGTTCGATCCAGGCGAAGACCGTGGTGGGATCGAGCAGGGGCTCACCCTTGCTCACGCGGCCCATGTCGACGCCGACATCGGCCATGCAGTCGGCCAGCGAGCGCCCGGCCCTCGCATCCTTCACCGCGAGATCGGCGGCGGAGAGTTTCCCGAACAGCGCGCTCGAACCCATATAGGCCCGGCCGAAGCGCGAGCTTTCCTCGCCGCGCAGGCCATAGACCTTGATCGTCCGGCGCGGCACGAAACCCTCGGCCCGGAAGCCGGCGATGACGGCAAGCCCGGCGATGACACCGGCCGCACCGTCGAAATTCCCGCCCTGCGGCACCGAATCGAGATGCGAGCCGCAGGCGAGGAAGGGCAATTCCGGCTCGCTACCTTCCAGCGTCATCACGAGATTGGCGCCGGCATCGCGCTCGGTCGCGAGCCCCAACTCGCGCGCCCGTGCCTCGACGATGTCGAGCGCCTCGCTCTCCTTGGGGCCATAAGCCTCGCGCGTGATGCCGACGCCGTCGCCGGTCGCCTGTTTCAGCGCGTCGAACAGCGCCTCGGCCAGCGCCCGATCCTCGGCATTGCCGATAAAGCCGTTCGGGCGTTCGATCGCGGCGACGCTCATGACACCGGGTCCAGCCAGGAGAGCTCCGGCTCGTCCGCCTCCTCGATCACGACGCCACGGATCAGGTCGGCGGCGCGCGGGATTTCTCGGTGCAGGCAGAAGCTCTCCAGCCCGTCGATGATCGTCGTCATCGCCGCCGGCTGGAGGAAGGTCGCGGTGCCCACCTGCACGGCAGAGGCACCGGCGAGCATGTATTCGATCGCGTCCTCGGCGGTGGAGATGCCGCCGCAGCCGATCACCGGGATCGACACCGCCTTGGCGCATTGGAAGACCTGGCGCAGCACGATCGGCTTGATCGCCGGACCGGAGAGCCCGCCCATGATGTTGCCGAGGCAGGGTTTGAAGGTCTTCAGGTCGATCGCCATCGACAGGATGGTGTTGGCGACGACCACGGCATCGGCGCCGGCGGCCTCGGCCGCGCGCGCCACCTCCGGCACGTCCCCGGTATTGGGCGTAAGCTTCACCCAGAGCGGCAGCCTGGTCGCTCGGCGCAGTTCGCGCGTCACCTTTTCCGCCGACTCCGCCCGCATCGCGAAGGCCTTGCCGTCCTCCTCGATATTCGGACAAGAGATATTGGCCTCGATCGCGGCGATGCCGGGAATCGAGAGCTCGGCGGCGAGGCTGGCGAAACCCTCCGCCGTCGGCGCCGAGATCGAGACGACGAGCGGCGTGTCATAGGCCGCGTAATGCGGCATCGTGGTCTCGATGAAATAGGGCACGCCCTTCGAGGGGATGCCGATCGCGTTGATCAGGCTGCCCGGCCGCTCGACCACGCGCGGCAGCGGGTTGCCGGCGCGCAGCTCGCGCGTGATCGTCTTGGTGACGAAGGCGCCGAGCCGGTTGAAATCCATCACCCTCTCCAGCCCCTCCGCGAAGGTGCCCGAGGCCGGCATGACGGGATTGCGCAGGGTGAGCTCGCCGACCTTCACCGAGAGATCGATCGCGGGCCTTACAGCGGCGGCGTTCATGGCAGCGCCTCCATCAGGTCGAAGACCGGCCCGTCCCAGCAGACGCGGCGATTGACGATCTCGCCCTCGACGTTGAAGTCGCGCACGCAGCAATAGCAAAGGCCGATACCGCAGGCCATCTGCTGCTCCATCGCGACCTGGCCGGGCAGGCCGAATTCGCGGGCGAGACGCTGCTGCACGCGCATCAAGCGGCTCGACCCGCAGGTGAAGAAGGCGTCGCAGCGCCCTTCGGCGATCTCGCGGCGCAGGATGCGCTCGACATTGGCCGGCCCGCTCGTCTGCTCGGAATCGGTGACCGCGATGACCTCCGCGCCTTTGCTCCGGAACAGGTCGACCGAAACCAGTAATTCCGGCCGCCTTGCGCTGAGGATGGCGGTGACCTTGATCCCCCTGGCCTTCGCCGCAGCCGCCAGCGGCGCCAGCGTCGCGAGCCCCGCCCCACGCCCGACGGCGACGATATGGCTCATGCCCTCGTCCAGCGTGAAGCCGATGCCGAGCGGGCCCATGATGTCGAGGCTGTCGCCCGGCTCGAGCGTGTCGAGCCCGCGCGTCCCCGCCCCGGTGACCTTGTAGAGGAACTCGACCTGGCGCTTATCCGGGTCGGCGCCGTAAAGGCTCATCGGCCGGCGCAGGAAGGGCTGCTCACCAACCGGGTGCGGGCAGAGCAACTGGAAGAACTGGCCGGGCTGCGCCGCAGCCGCCTCCTCGCTGCAATCGAGCACGAGATGCCGGTATTCGGCATTGACCGCCGCGTGGCGGACGACCCGCGCCAGCTCGGCGACGATGCTGGGCTTCCAGCCGGCGGAACACCCGCCGGCCGTGATGATGGGCTGCTGGCTCATGCCTGCCTCACGTCAGCTCTGCGCCGCGCTTCTCGGGGATGAGGAGCCACATGGCGATGAGGTCGAGGATGTAGAGGGCGGCGAGGAGCGCGATGGCGGTCTGGAAGCCATAGGCCGCGGCGATCGCGCCGACGACGACCGGGCCGAAGCCGCCGACGCCGCGGCCGATGTTGAACAGCACGTTCTGGGCGGTGGCGCGGGCCGCGGTCGGGAAGAGCTCGCTGATCAGCGCGCCATAGCCGCCGAGCATGCCATTGACGAAGAAGCCCATCACCGCGCCGGCGACGAGGAGCTGCATCGGGTCGGTCAGGCGCGAATAGACCACGACCATCACCGCGGCGCCGATCATGTAGCCGAAGAAGGCCGGGCGGCGGCCGATCCGGTCAGCGATATGGCCGAAGGCGAAGATGCCGAGCGCCATGCCGGCGATGGTCACCGCCGTCCACACCGCCGACTGGGTGAGCTGGAAGCCGAACCGCGTGGCGAGATAGTTCGGCAGCCAGATCATCACGCCGTAATAGCCGAAGTTCTGGACCGAGCAGAGGATGACCATGCCGAGGCTGAGCTTGGTGGTCTCGCGATCCTTGACCAGCAGGCGCAGCGCCGATTCCTTCGGCCGGTCCTTGGAGCGGGCGACGAAGACCTCGGGCTCGTGCAGGGAGTGGCGGATGAAATAGGCCGCGACCGCCGGCAGGATGCCGATGGCGAACATGCCGCGCCAGCCGATCGTGGGCAGCAGGATCGGGGTGGCGATGGCCGCGGCGAGCACGCCGACCTGCCAGCCGAGACCGACATAGGAAGAGGCGCGCGCCCGCTTCGAGGCCGGCCAGGCCTCGGCGACGAGCGCCATGCCGATGCCGAACTCGCCGCCAAGGCCCAGGCCCGCGATGGTGCGGTAGATCAGCAGGTCCCAGTAGCCCTGCGCCAGGGCGCACATGCCGGTGAAGACGGCGAAGAGGACGATCGTCCAGGTCAGCACGCGGACGCGCCCGACGCGGTCCGACAGCATGCCGAAGCCGATGCCGCCGAGCACGGCGCCGACCAGCGTCGCGGTGACCAGCGAGGCGGCCTGGGCCTGGCTGAGCTGCAGATCGGCCGAGATCGCCCGCA
>JAEWKP010000293.1 GCA_023393655.1 Pseudomonadota bacterium
ATCGTGATGTTCGGCCTCGGCGTCACGCTGCCGGCCATCGCCAGCCATGACCAGATCGCCCGCATCGGTGCGCTCGGCACCGCGGCGGGCAAGGCCGTTCATGGCATGCTGACCCGCCCGCGCCCCGGCGGGCTCGGCTCGAACGGCCACCCGATGCACGACCCTTGCGTCATCGCCTTCCTGCTCTGGCCGGAATTGTTCGAGGGGCGCGATTGCTTCGTCACAGTCGAGACGGGCGATGGCCCCTTGCGCGGACGCACCACGATCGACTGGAACGGCCGCCTCAGGCGCGAGCCCAACGCCCATGTCGTCTCGGCCGTGAAGGCCCAAGACCTGTTCGAGCGGATGATCGAACGCCTCGCCACGCTGCCTTGAAAGACCGAGACATGCCGCATTTCGTCGAAGCGCTGCAGCAGGAAGCGGCGGAAGCCATTGCGCAGATGCAGGAGGCCGCCTTGCGTGCCCGCCACGCCCATGCCCGCGCCGAACTGATGCGCCACATGCTGACTACGGCCCGCAAGGTCAAGGACAAGCCGAAGGCCGAGGCTGTCGAAACCGTCGTGCGCGAGTGGATGGACGCCTGGAATCTCGGGCGTAGCGACTGGCCCCATATCGCCCGCGAGATGGAGAGCTTCACCGAGGCCTTCCATGACTATGCCAACGACCCCAGCGACGAAAACGACACGCGCTTGCGGCAAACCTGCGCGGCGCTCGACACCCTGCTGGAGCAGGAGGGCACCTCGATCTCCGACCAGATGGCCTTCCGCTCGCAATGCGCCCATGGCTGGTGGGAGCAGGTCAAGCCCGTCCCCGCCGACCTGCCCGGCCGCAAGCCGCGCCCGTCCGTACCGACGCTTGAATCCGGCAAAGCATTCTGGGAAGCCGGCTGCGCCGATTTCTGCCGCTGAGACAAGCTTGTCGCCATTCTCTCAAGCGAGCGTCATCCCGGGCTTGACCCGGGATCCATCTTAGAGCGCAGCACCTTCCGATGGATTCCGGATCGGCGCCGCTTCGCGGCTTGTCCGGAATGACGTCGTGTTTCAGCGAGAGTGCGGCAAGCCGTTACGGGAGCTGCTGGTTCTCGAAGAACCCGTCCAGCGGGATCTGGGTCGTCTTCTCGAAATCATCCATCGCGTCGAGCAGGCGCTGGCGTTAGTTCAGCAGCGCCAGCAGCAATTGCGCTGCGTCGCGCGACAGGCCGTAGCGCGCCCAGCTCTCGGATGTCCGCCGCTCCAGCCCGATCTGGTCGCCGAAGGCCTCGACTGTCGTAAAGCCGAGGCCCTGCACGACCTCCAGCAGTTCCTCGGCCGACATGCGCGGCTTCACCACATGGGAATGCACCCGCTCCAGCATGAGGCGGATATCGGACGGCCGGAACTGCAGGGAGTTGCGCGCGAACTGCTCGAAATTATTGGCCATGGCGTCTCTCCCGTTCGGCTCCCTCTGTCGCCCTCGCGCTGCCGGCCAGCAGGGCCTCGGCAGCGCCTTCGTCCGTGATCAGCACCTTCGCCGCGCTCGCCCGCAAAGCCGCGCGGATCGCATGTTCCTTGTGAGCGCCGCCGGCCGCGATCGCGACGAGGCCGATGCCCCTGAGATCAGCCGGGCTCACCGCCATGATACGCCGGTTCACGGGATGGTCCACAAGCTCGCCCTCGGCATCGATGAAATGGCAGACGAGATCGCCGACCGCGCCGGCCTTCTTCAAGCCGGCAAGATCCGATTGCGGCAGCAACCCTTCGCGGAACAGCGTCGAATCCGGCACGAGATCACCCACGCTGACCAGCGCGACATCGGCCGCCCGCGCCCGGTCGAGCAGGTCCCGCAAGGTCGGCTCACGCCAGAGGGCATCGCGGATCTCGGCATTCGAGACGAAGACCGGCGCCGTCAACTGGAAGCAGTCGGCCCCGAACATGTCGGCGACGCGGCGCGCCACTGCCGAGGGATTGATGCTGCGCGAATGGGTGAGGCCGCCCAATAGCGAGACGACGGACATCGCTTCGACTTGACGCGGCTGCATGCCCCGAAGCGCCAGATGCAAGGTCTGTCCCCAGCCCACCGCCAGTGACATGTTGTCGGTCAGCTTGTCGGAGAGCCAAAGACCAGCGGCATAGCCGACCAGCGCCGAGACGCTGGCCGCATCGCGCGCCGCCGGCACCACCACCGCCTCCTTCAGGCCGAAGGTGGTGACGAGCCCGCGCTCAAGCCCCGCCTGCCGGGCTGAACGCGCATCGATCCTGATCTTGACCAGCCCTTCGGAGCGGGCCGCCGCCAGCATGCGGATCACCTTGATCCGGCTCAGGCCCAGCGCCTCGGCGATCTGCTCCTGCGTCAGGCCCTCGACATAATAGAGCCAGGCGGCGCGGACCTTCGCCTCCGCCACCGGCGCCTCGCCCTGAATCTGCCCTGCACCGAATGCGTCTTCCACGAGCGCTCCCTGCCGCGCCGCCTCGGGCACTTGCACCAGCATCACCGCATCGTGCCATCCAAGGCAACCCGTTTGAACATCTGTGCGCTTGACAGGACGAATGACATGTTCTTTTGTTCCTAAATAAGAACATATGTCCTAGGGAGTGAAAGTGCCGATGGCCGCGATCCAGCCGCAGCCGCCTTTGGGCGCGCCCGTCGCCGGCCTGTCCCTGGCCGAAGCCCTCGAACTGCGTGCCAGGGCCGGCAAGCCGGTCCGCGTCGGCCTGATCGGCGCAGGCCAGATGGGCACCGACATCGTCGTCCAGATCTCCCAGATGACCGGCATCGAGATCGCGGCGATCGCCGATATCGCGCCGGATCGCGTCGCCGAGGCCGCGACGCTCGCCGGGCGCAAGGGCGATGTCGACAATGTCTCCGACGAGGCCGGGCTCGATAGCGCTCGCCGCAAGGGCCGTATCGCCGCCACGACCTCGCTGGACCTGATCTGCCGCTCGCCCCATGTCGACGTCATCATCGACGCCACCGGCAACCCGGAAGCCGGCTCGCGCGTCGCGCTGACGGCCATCGCCGCGCGCAAGCATATCGTGATGATGAATGTCGAGGCCGACATCACCATCGGCTCCTATCTCGCGGTCGAGGCGGCCAAGGCCGGCGTGGTCTACACACTCGGCGCCGGCGACGAGCCCGCTGCCGCGATGGAGCTGATCAATTTCGTCCGCGCCATGGGCTATCCGGTCGTCGCTGCCGGCAAGGGCAAGAACAACCCCTTCCGCATCGACGCCGTGCCGGCCGATTATGTCGAGGAAGCCACCCGCCGGAACATGAATCCACGCATGCTCGTCGAGTTCGTCGACGGCTCGAAGACGATGGTCGAAATGGTCGCCATCGCCAATGCCTGCGGCTTCGTTCCGGATATCCCCGGCATGCACGGCCCGGCCGCGCCGAAGGATGAATTGCAGAACTATTTCTGCCCCAAGGAGGAAGGCGGCCTGCTCTCGCAGAAGGGCGTCGTCGATTTCTCGGTGGCCAAGGGCGGCGCGCCCGGCGGCTTCGCCGTCGCCGAGATGCGCCATCCTCGCGTCCGCGAGCGGAAGAGCGACCTGCATCTCGGCCCCGGCCCGTACTATTCCTTCTTCCGGCCCTATCACCTGACGAGCCTGGAAGTGCCGCTTTCGGCCGCCGCCGCCGTGATCTTCAACCAGAGCCATATGCGCCCGCTGCCGGTGCCGACCTCCGAGGTCGGCTGCGTCGCCAAGCGCGATCTCGCCGCCGGCGAGGCGCTCGATGCCATCGGCGAATACGGCTATCGCGGCTTCGCCCTCTCCCGCGCCGATGCCCAGGCTCGCGAGGCGCTCCCGATCGGTCTCGCCCAGGGCGCGACGATGACGCGCCCTGTCCGCAAGGGCGAACTCATCACGCTGACCGACGCCACCCCCGACGAGCGCCTGAAGATCGTCGAGGTCCGCCGCGCGCAGGACGCGATGATCGCCGCCCTGACCTCCGGAGCCCAGGCATGAGCGCCCATCAGAAGCCGAACCAGCGGCCGGAGCTCGCCGCGCTCGACGACGCGACGGTGGCGCAGGCGCTGACCCGCATGCACCTGATCCGCAAGTTCGAGGAGGCGGCTGAGG
>JAEWKP010000441.1 GCA_023393655.1 Pseudomonadota bacterium
GGGGGGGCGCGGGTTTGCCTCCGGCACCCTGAGGGTCGAAGCGCACGGCGTCAGTGGACGCTGACCATCCTCAGATCGTGCTCCCAGGCATTGGCCGTGGCGGCCTCGCGCGAATCCGTCACGAGGATCGGCGCGCCATCGGCCGAGAGCAGGGTGAAGAGCTGCAAGCCGGACTCGATCTTCGGCGCCTGCGGGAAGATCCGCATCAGCTCGTCCGAGCTCATCGACTTGATATAGGCGACCTCGCCCGCACCGAGCGCGGCGAATTCCGCGGGGGTGAGCGGGTTGGTCTGGATAAGATTGCTGTCCTGTTTCATCGCGCCCTCCTTCAGAGCAGTGCGAATGCGGTTCTGATACTGCGCCTTCAATTATGAACAGATGCGAAAACCGCTGGCGCATCCTTCAAAAGCTGGACGGGTCTCCGCCCTCTACTCCCGGCTCATGATATCGATACGCCGGATGAGCCGTTCCGGTTCCGGCCTGACGAGATCAATCGCGAGCAGGCCATTCGACAGATCGGCGCCGAGAACCTGCATGCCGTCGGCCAGCAGGAAGCTGCGCTGGAACTGACGGGCGGCGATGCCGCGATGCAGGAACTGGCGATTCTTGTCGTCGCCCTGGCGGCCACGGATCGTGAGCTGGTTCTCCTCCAGCGTGATCTCGAGCTGCTCCCGGGCGAAGCCCGCGCCGGCCAGCGTGATGCGCAGGCGATCGGGCTCGTCCTCCGTCCGGGGCATCCGCTCGATATTGTAGGGCGGGTAACCCTCGCTCGCGCCCTTGGCGACGCGATCGAGCGCACGCTCGATATCGTCGAAGCCGAGCAGGAACGGGTGAGACAGGCTAGGCGTACGCGTCATCGCTCCAGGCCCTCGAAAGGCGCCTCACAGACATCGGGACCCGCCGCCGGCAGCACCCCGCGGGCGAAAGGCGAACCCTTCCGCTTGAACAAGATATGGCGAAGAGCAGAGGCCGCTTCAAGAGGAGCGGCCGGCAGCCGGCAACCCGTCAGCCGATGCGGAGTTCCGACGATGTCCGGAAGGAGAATGGTACAGCCACCCCGGCTTGAACGGGGGACCTCTAGATCCACAATCTAGCGCTCTAACCAACTGAGCTATGGCTGCCCGTACCGAGGGCTTCGCGACCGGCCGCCGCGGCGGGGTCGTCAGCGGCGCGGACCCTAGTGCCGAGTCTCGGCTTTTGCAACCGCGTAATTCAACTCCGGCTCCGGAAATTCGGCGCAGCGATGGCACGCGCCGAATCCGGCCGCTGGATCAATCCTTGCGCAGGGCCGCATTCGCGGTCCGGGCGAGCTCCTTCAGGTGCTCGGCATAGGATTCGTAGCTGCGGCGCACGGCCTTGGCCTGCAACGCAATCGCCTCCGAGGCGCTGTTGCTGCGCGCCAGCGTCTGCGCGTCGCCCAGCGTCGCCTCCAGCTCGGCGCAGGCATGGTCGAGCATGCGGGCCTGCAGGGCTCCGAAGGCACGTGCCATGGTCAAGGCCTGGCTCATCGCGGTCGCCGTGACGACGGCAGCCGCTTCGGGCGGGCGCGGCAACGGCAGCGAATCGAGCGAAGCGGGCTGCGGCGGCGCCTTGGCAGCCGACGCGGGAGCGGGTTCCGCCGGCTTTGCGGCAGGGGCGACCGGTGCGACCGCGGCAGGCGCCGATTTAGCGACGACGGGCTTGGCGGGTGAAGTCTCGGCGACCGCTGGCTTGACGAGCGCCGGCTTCACTGCGGCCTTGGACACCGCTGCGACAGGCTTGATGGCCTTCGCGGCCACCTTCGGCCCTGCGACCTTCGCGACAGGCTTCTCGACGCGGATCTTGACCGGCGCCGCCTTCTTCGGGGTGCTCGCGACAGCGGGCCTGGTCACGGGAGCAGGCTTGATCACGGCAGCAGGCTTGGCCGCTGCGACCGGTGACGGCGCAGGAGCGGTGACCTTGACGGGCGCGGGCTTGGCCGGAGCGACGGCGGGCTGTGCGGGAGCGGCAGCCTTCGGCTTCTCGGCCTGCGCGGCAGCGGGCGGTGTCGTTGCGGGCGCAGGCGTCAGCGCCTTCACCGGGGACAGGCTGACCGGAACCTTGGACTTGGTCCGGGTCGGAGCAGGCTTGACCATGGCGGCTCTCCTTCAGCGGCAAACAGCGAAGGCCGGACCCACGCGGCCCGGCCGGATAAGCGGCATCGGCGCCATCAGGCGCCGAATCAGCAGGCCTCAGCGGCCCTTGGTCGCCTTGCTGACGGTCTCGGCCGCCTTGGTCGCGGCATCCTGCGCGGCGGTGCCGAGGTCCTTGAGCTGGTTCTGGAAGGCGGCGACCTGCGACTTCAGGAAGTCGGACTGATGCTGCATCACCTCGGTCAGGTCGCTCGATTTCACCAGCTTCTGGGCGAAATCGAACGCGGCCGCGACGTTGCTCTCGGCATAGGCGATCGCCTTGCGGGTCGCATCCTGGGTGTTGGCGCGGGCGCTTTCGGCGGTCCCATGAGCATTGTCCACAGCCTTGTTGGCCGCGCCCATGAAGCCGTCGAACGCCTTGCGGGCCTGCTCCACGCTGCGCTCGGCGAACTCGCGCATTTCGGTGGGCACTTCATAAGGCAGCTTGCCGTTCATCGCATCCTCCTGTCGTGTGGTGATCCATCCCTAGATCATTGTGCACTGCAATATCATTGTTGCGTTGCAATGACAACAGCGTGACAATTGGCGACAGCCGCCATGTTAACGCTGTTTCCATGAGAAGCGGGAGAGGGATCTTCGGTTCCATGGATTTGCCGCCGTTTGGGGTCTATTAAGGCTTTGTTAGGCATAACGGGCGCGGATCGAACGAGCGGGCAGGCATGAGCGAGGCCGGAGAGGACTGGGCGACGTGGAGCATGGCAGCGGCTGAAGACGCAGCCCTTGCAGCCTTTGCTACCGGCGGCGCCCTGCTGCTTTGGGACCCGGCAGCCGAGAAGCCGCATTTCGCCAACGCCGCGGCTCAAGCGCTGCTCGGCGGACAGGCGAGCCTGCCGGCAGCGACCCGGCAGCGCCTGAATCTGCTGGCCGGCGGTATGGCCTCCGCCAACGGCATCCGGCTGGAGCGCCTGCGCCTGACCGCGAGCTTCGCCGCGGTTCCCGTCACCTGCGGCAGCAAGCTGGTTTCGCTCCCCGACGGGCGCTCGGTTCTGGCCATCGCCGTGCAGGCCTCCGAGCTGCGCCGCCTCGGCGTCGCCGTTCCGCAGGCGGCGCCCGCCGAAGCTGCGCCGGCAGCCGCGCCCACCCCGGCTACGCCCTTGAATGAGGTCCCCGCACCCGCAAGGCCCGCCATGGTCCGCTTCCTCTGGCAGAGCGATCGCGAGGGCAGGCTGACCAAGCTCTCCGACAATATCGCCACCCTGACTGGGCCGGCGGCTGCGGCCGGGCTGATCGGCCAGCGCTGGCATGACCTGCTCGGCTCCGTCTTCGCCGACAGCGACGGCGGCCTGATCGAACGTTTCGCCAATCCCGCGACCTGGAGCGGCCATGGCGTGCTGTGGCGCACCGATTCGCCCGGCGAGGCCGCGCCGGTCGAACTCTCCGGCGTGCCGGTGCTCGATGCCGGGCGCCAACTCACCGGCTTCCGCGGCTTCGGCATCGCCCGGCTCAGCGAGCGCTGCCCGTTCCCGATGCCCGAGGCGGCGGACACCCAGGTCGAGCCGGAGCAGGTTGATGCTACCGCCAAAGCCATTCAGGACGACGATGCGCGACCTGCGGCCGATCTTGCCGCGATGGAGGATGCTCCAGCCGCCTTGCCCGTCACCGACGATACAATCGCGGCCACCCCGGCCGGCGATGAAGCCCCGACGGCGAGCGCGTCCGAGGCGGACGATCTCTCGAATCGGGCAGAGGACGACCGTGAGGAAGAGGCAGACGAAGCCGCCTCGATCGACTTCGACCAGCCGCAGGACGATGCTGCGGCAGAGCCTGCTCCCCAAGCGCCTGCTGCACCGGAGCCCGAGCCTCTGCCAGGCAAGATCGTGCCACTGCGCAACGGCCATCTGACCGCGATCCGACCGGTTCTCGAACCGTCGAAGTCGCATCTGAGCTCGGCCGAGCGCAATGCCTTCCGCGAGATCGCCAAGGCGCTGGGCGCACGGCTTGCCGGCGATGACGAGCCGAGCACGCCGCGCCTGCCGCCGGTCGCGCCCTTGCAGGTCAAGGACAAGGAAGAGGCCCCGGCGGCGAAACTGGCCGCGGAGGCCGAAGCGGCTTCCGCCCCGGCGCGCCACCGCAACTCCCACGCCGACGTGCTCGACCGGCTGCCGATCGCCGTTCTCGTCAATCGCGGCGACGAGGCGCTCTATGCCAACCGCACCCTGCTCGAGCTGCTGGATTATGCCGATCTCGCCGACCTGAAGGCCGGCGGCAAGGTCAGCCGCCTGATCAAGGACGCCGCCCGCGCCGATGGCGGTACGATGACGCTGCTCGACCGGCTCGGCCATCTCGTCAGCGTCGATGCCGTGCTGTCGAGCGTGAGCTGGCAGGACGAGCCCGCCACGCTGATGGCCTTCCGCCATCCCAACGGCGATGGCAGCGACGTGCCGGTCCTGACGCCGGAAGAAGCGGAGGAAGCCGAGCTTGCGGCGGAATTCGCGGCCGAGGAAGCCGAATCGGCGGCACGGGTCGAGGCGCTCCGGCTCGATGCCGATGCGCGCGATGCCCGCATCGGCGAGCTCACCGCCATGCTCGACACCGCGACCGACGGCGTCGTCACCGTCGATGATCGCGGCCGCATCCTGTCGCTGAACAAGGCGGCCGAGGCGCTGTTCGGCTACGACCAGCGCGAGGTCACCGGTGAATTGTTCACCCTGCTCTTTGCCAGCGAGAGCCACGCGCCGGCGCTCGACTATCTCGAAGGACTGAAGGGCGGCGGTGTCGCCTCGGTCATGAATGACGGGCGCGAGGTGCAGGGCCGCGTGCGGCAAGGCGGCAAGATCGCGCTGTTCATGACGATGGGCCAGATTGCCCATGGCAACGAGCCGCGCTTCTGCGCCGTGCTGCGCGACATCACCGCCTGGAAGAAGACCGAGGGCGAGCTGGTCGATGCCCGCAAGGCGGCGGAGATGGCGAGCGCACAGAAATCCGACGTGCTCGCCAAGATCAGCCACGAGATCCGCACGCCGCTCAACGCGATCATCGGCTTCGCCGAGGTGATGGCGGAGGAGCGTTTCGGACCGATCGCCAACGAGCGTTACAAGGAATATCTGCGCGACATCCACCAGTCGGGCGGCTACGTCATCAGCCTCGTCAACGACCTGCTCGACCTCGCCAAGATCGAGGCCGGCAAGCTCGATCTCGACTTCGTCAGCGTCAACCTGAACGAGATCGCGCTGTCGACGGTGTCGCTGCTCCAGCCGGAGGCGCAACGCGGCCGGGTCGTGCTGCGCTCGGGGCTCTCGCCGAAGCTGCCGCCGGTCGTCGCCGACGAGCGCTCGATCCGCCAGATCGCGATCAATCTGCTGTCCAACGCGGTAAAATTCACCGATGCCGGCGGGCAGGTCATCATCTCGACCGCGCTCGGCGACCAGGGCGAGGCGATCCTCAGGGTCCGCGACACCGGCATCGGCATGGATGACGACGAGCTCCGGCTCGCGCTCGAACCCTTCCGCCAGGTGCCGACGACACGCCGCGCCGGCGGCACGGGGCTCGGCCTGCCGCTGACCAAGGCGCTGGTCGAAGCCAACCGCGCCGCGATGGCGATCACCAGTGTCAAGAAAGAGGGTACGCTGGTCGAGATCACCTTCCCGCCGCAGCGCGTACTGGCGAGCTGATCGAGTCACGATCCCGATACGAAAAGCCCCGCGGCAGCAGCCCCGGGCCTTTTCGTTTTGTCAGAGCAGCGTCCCGGTCAGGATCAGCGCCGCCACGCCGAAATAGATCACCAGGCCGGTGACATCGACCAGCGTCGCGA
>JAEWKP010000448.1 GCA_023393655.1 Pseudomonadota bacterium
ATCCTGACCCGCAATCTCCACGACATCGCCGTCTGGACCGAGACCTTCCGCACGCCGACCTGGCACGACTACCTGCGCTTCAACTACCGCCGGACGGCGGTCGACAGGGTGCTGAACGAAAGCCTGATCGATCTGCATCAGGGGGATGGCGCGCCGGAGGTGACCCTCTCGATCGAGCGCCCCACCGCCGTGCCGCGAAAGCCCGGCATCTTCCGGTCCGACACCCCTCACGGCTGACCGCCGCGCGTCCGCAGGGCGCGCCGAATTCCTATAAAATTCCTATTCTGCGACGCCGCGCGCCGTCTCGAACGGCTATGCCGCCAGCACGATAATCCCAGCCATGGTCGATCCGCTCGCGTCCTCGCCTTCCGCAGCAAGGTAGGTTCGCGCGCGCCGACCCATCGGTAACGCCCGGTCGAAAGGACCACGGCAATGGATATCGCCATGCTCGCGCTCGCGCTCGGCTTCTTCGCAGCCGCGCTCGCCTATGTCTCGGCCTGCAACGCGCTCTGAAGGAGCCTCCCATGTTCGTCGACTATCTCCTCGGCGGCGCGGTGACCGCGCTCCTGCTCGTCTATCTCACCTATGCGCTGCTGCGCCCCGAGCGCTTCTGAGCGCCAGGCATAGAGCTTCGAAAGCCCTCCCATGACACTCTATGGCTGGATCCAGATCCTCCTCTTCTGCGCGATCGTGCTCGCCTTGGCGAAACCGCTCGGCGGCTACATGACGCGCGTCTTCAATGGCGAGCGAACCTTCCTCTCCCCGGTGCTCGCGCCGGTCGAGCGCGGGCTCTTTGCGCTCGCCGGCACGCATGAGCGCGAGGAGCAGCATTGGAGCGCCTATGCGGCCGCGCTGCTGCTGTTCAACCTCGCCGGCCTGCTGCTGCTCTACGGGCTGCAGCGCTTTCAGGGCCTGCTGCCGCTGAACCCGGACAGCATGGGCACTGTGGCGCCCGACCTCGCCTTCAACACGGCGGTCAGCTTCGTCACCAACACCAACTGGCAGGGCTATGGCGGCGAGAGCACCCTATCCTACCTGACGCAGATGCTCGGCCTCACCGTGCAAAACTTCGTCTCGGGCGCGACCGGCATCGCCATCGCCGTCGCGCTAATCCGCGGCTTCGCCCGCGCCTCGGCCAAGTCGGTCGGCAGCTTCTGGGTCGACCTGACCCGCGCCACGCTCTACCTGCTGCTGCCGCTCTGCATCCTGCTGACGCTGGCCTATGTCGCGCTCGGCGTCCCGCAGACGCTCGATCCGTCGGTGACGGCGACGACGCTCGAAGGCGCCCAGCAGACCATCGCGCGCGGCCCGGTCGCCTCACAGCTCGCCATCAAGATGCTCGGCACCAATGGCGGCGGCTTCTTCAACGCCAACTCGGCCCACCCCTTCGAGAACCCCGACGCCATCTCGAACCTCCTCCAGATGGTCTCGATCTTCGCGATCGGCGCGGCACTGACCAATGTCTTCGGCCGGATGGTCGGCAACGAACGCCAGGGCTGGGCGATCCTCTCGGCCATGGGTGTCTTGTTCATCGCCGGCATCGCCGTTTGCTACTGGGCAGAAGCTTCAGGCAATCCGCTGGTCCAGGCGCTGGGCCTCCAGGGCGGCAACCTGGAAGGTAAGGAGATGCGCTTCGGCATCCCGCTTTCCGCCCTCTTCGCCGGCGTCACCACCGCCGCCTCCTGCGGCGCGGTCAACCCCATGCACGGCAGCTTCACCGCGCTCGGCGGCATGATCCCGCTGATCAACATGGAGCTCGGCGAGGTCATCGTCGGCGGTGTCGGCGCGGGCTTTTACGGCATCGTGCTCTTCGTCGTGCTGGCGATCTTCGTCGCCGGCCTGATGGTCGGCCGCACACCGGAATATCTCGGCAAGAAGATCGAGGCCCGCGAGGTCAAGATGGCGATGCTCGCCATCCTCTGCCTGCCGGCCGGCATGCTGGTCTTCACCGCGATCGCGGTCGTGCTGCCCGGTGCGGTGGCGTCGGCCGGCAATAGCGGCCCGCACGGCTTCTCCGAGATTCTCTACGCCTATACCTCGGCGGCGGCGAACAATGGCTCGGCCTTCGCCAGCCTCTCGGCCAACACGCTCTGGTATAACACGACGCTCGGCATCACGATGCTGGTCGGCCGCTTCCTGGTCATCATCCCGGCGCTCGCCATCGCCGGTTCGCTCGCCGCGAAGAAATCCGTGCCTGCCTCGGCCGGCACCTTCCCGACCGACGGCCCGCTCTTCGTCGGCCTGCTCGTCGGCGTCATCCTGATCGTCGGCGGCCTGACCTTCTTCCCTGCCCTCGCAGTCGGCCCGATCGTCGAGCATCTCGCGATGCTCGCAGGCCAGAGCTTCTGAGGAGGCCGCCATGGCAAGCTGCCTGCGCCAATTGCGCCGCGACGCCGTCCATCGTGACAGCGCCTCGCGTGAAACGGACAGGGCGCCGCCGCGCCCTGCCACCATCATCCTCGGCCTGACGGTCGCCCTGTTCTTCGTCCTGCTGCTCGTCCGGGCGCTCGCCGGCCTCGTCGCCGCCTGAGCCGGACCTTACGCCACTCCGCTGGAGCCTCTTATGAGCCCATCCAAATCCGCGAGCCTGATCGACGCCCGGATCCTGCTGCCGGCCCTCGCCGACGCCTTCCGCAAGCTCGACCCGCGCAGCCTCGCCCGCAACCCGGTAATGTTCGTCGTCGCCGTGGTCTCCGCGCTGACCACCGTTCTCTTCCTGAAGGACCTCGCCACGGGGGGCGCCAATCTCGGCTTCTCCTTCCAGATCGTGCTCTGGCTCTGGTTCACGGTGCTCTTCGCCAATTTCGCTGAAGCGGTGGCCGAGGGGCGCGGCAAGGCCCAGGCCGATTCGCTGCGCAAGACCCGTTCCGAGACGGAAGCCAAGCTGCTCTCGGGCGATGACCGCAGTCAGTTCCGGCTCGTCCCCGGTACCTCGCTTAAGGTCGGCGATGTCGTGCTGGTCGAGGCCGGCGACATCATCCCTTCCGATGGCGAGGTCATCGAGGGCGTCGCCTCGGTCAACGAAGCCGCGATCACCGGCGAATCCGCCCCCGTGATCCGCGAGTCAGGCGGTGACCGCTCGGCCGTGACCGGCGGCACGCAGGTGCTCTCGGACTGGATCCGCGTGCGCATCACCGCCGCTGCCGGCTCGACCTTCATCGACCGCATGATCGCGCTGGTCGAGGGCGCCGAGCGCCAGAAGACGACGAACGAGATCGCGCTCAACATCCTGCTCGCCGGCATGACGCTGATCTTCGTGCTCGCGACCGTGACGATCCCGAGCTTCGCCACTTATGCCGGCGGCTATATCCCGGTCGTCGTGCTGGTCGCGCTGTTTGTCACGCTGATCCCGACCACGATCGGCGCCCTGCTCTCGGCCATCGGCATCGCCGGCATGGACCGTCTCGTGCGCTTCAACGTGCTCGCCATGTCCGGCCGCGCCGTCGAGGCGGCCGGCGACGTCGACACGCTGCTGCTCGACAAGACCGGCACGATCACACTCGGCAACCGCCAGGCGACCGAGTTCCGCCCCGTGCGCGGCGTCGGAGAGCAGGAACTGGCGGATGCCGCCCAGATCGCCTCGCTCGCCGACGAGACGCCGGAAGGCCGCTCGATCGTCGTGCTCGCCAAGGAGAAATACGCCATCCGTGCCCGCGACATGGGCTCGCTGCACGCGACCTTCGTGCCCTTCACCGCGCAAAGCCGCATGAGCGGCGTCGATCTCGAAGGCTCGCAAATCCGCAAGGGCGCGGTCGATGCGGTCCTGAAATACGTCGAGGGCGCCAACGCCCGCTCCACACCCGAAACCATCAGAGAGATCCAGGCCATCGCCGCCGAGGTCTCGAAGGCCGGCGGCACGCCGCTCGCTGTCGCGCGCGACGGGCGCCTGCTCGGCATCGTCCACCTCAAGGACATCGTGAAGGGCGGCATCCGCGAGCGCTTCACGGAACTGCGCCGCATGGGCATCCGTACCGTGATGATCACCGGCGACAACCCGATGACCGCCGCGGCCATCGCGGCCGAGGCCGGCGTCGACGACTTCCTCGCCCAGGCGACGCCCGAGAACAAGCTCGCCCTGATCCGCGAGGAACAAGCCAAGGGCAAGCTCGTCGCCATGTGCGGCGACGGCACCAATGACGCCCCTGCACTCGCTCAAGCGGACGTCGGCGTCGCCATGAATACCGGCACGGTCGCCGCCCGCGAGGCCGGCAACATGGTCGACCTCGACAGCGACCCGACCAAGCTCATCGAGATCGTCGAGATCGGCAAGCAGCTCCTGATGACACGCGGCGCGCTGACGACCTTCTCGATCGCCAACGACGTCGCCAAGTATTTCGCCATCATCCCGGCGATGTTCCTGGCCTTCTATCCGCAGCTCGGCGCACTCAACGTCATGGGGCTGCAGACGCCGCAGAGCGCCATCCTCTCGGCAATCATCTTCAACGCGCTGATCATCGTCGCGCTGATCCCGCTCGCACTGAAGGGCGTGAAGTACCGCGCCGTCGGCGCCGGCGCCCTGCTCAGCCGCAACCTCACCGTCTACGGGCTCGGCGGCCTCGTCGTCCCCTTCATCGGCATCAAGGCCATCGACATGGCCATCACCGCCCTCGGCCTCGTCTAAGGAGCCGCAGACATGCTCAAGCAGATCCGCCCCGCCCTCGTGATGATCGTCGCCATCACCGGCCTCGCCTACCCGCTTGCGATGACGGGCATCGCCCAGGCCGTCTTCCCGCGCCAGGCCAATGGCAGCCTGATCGAGAAGGACGGCAAGCTCATCGGCTCCAGCCTGATCGGCCAGAACTTCACCAGCGAGCGCTATTTCCATGGCCGCCCCTCGGCAACGGTCGGCACCGACCCGAACGACTCTACGAAGACCATCGACGCGCCCTACAACGCCGCCAATTCCGGCGGCTCCAATCTCGGCCCGACCAACCAGAAGCTGGTCGATCGGATCAAGGCCGAGACCGAGAAGCTCAAGGCGGAGAACCCCGGCGCGCCGGTGCCGATGGAGCTGGTGACGGCCTCCGGCAGCGGGCTCGACCCGCATATCTCGCCCGAAGCCGCCTATTTCCAGATCGCGCGCGTCGCCAAGGCCCGCAATGCCGATCCGGCGACGCTCAAGGCGCTCGTCGATACCCATATCGAGCGGCGCAAGCTCGGCTTCATCGGCGAGCCCGTCGTCAACGTGCTCGCGCTGAACCTGGCTCTCGACGGCGCCGCCCAGCGCTGACACAAAGACCCCGGCGGCGCGCGCGGCGCCGCCGCTTTCCCCTGCGGCGCAAGCTCGGCTTCATCGGCGAGCCCGTCGTCAACGTGCTCGCGCTGAATCTGGCTCTCGACGGCGCCGCCCGGCGCTGACACAAAGGCCCCGGCGGCGCGTGAGGCGCCGCCGCTTTCCCCCGCGGACCGCATGACCATCGCCGACAGCCATCGCGAGACGAGAGGCAGGCCTTCCCCCGAGGCGCTGCTGGCCAGCGCCCAGCGCGAAGGCCGCGGGCGCCTGAAGATCTTCCTCGGCGCGGCGCCGGGCGTCGGCAAGACTTACGAGATGCTGACCTCCGGTCGCGCCCGCCGGGCGGAAGGGATCGACGTCGTGATCGGCGTCGTCGAGACCCATGGCCGCAGCGAGACGAAAAGCTTGGTCGACGGCTTCGAGATCGTCCCGCGCCGGCTCGTCGCCTACAAGGGCCGCGCGCTGGACGAAATGGACCTCGACGCGATCCTGGCACGCCGCCCGGCCCTCGTCCTCGTCGATGAGCTCGCCCATACCAACGCGCCCGGCAGCCGCCATCCCAAGCGCTATCTCGATGTCGAGGAACTGCTGTCGCGCGGCATCGACGTCTACACCACACTCAACGTCCAGCATGTCGAGAGCCTGAACGACGTCGTCGCCCATATCACCCGCATCCGCGTGCGCGAGACCGTGCCGGATTCGATCGTCGACCGCGCCGACGACATCGAGATCATCGACCTGACGCCGGCCGACCTGATCAAGCGGCTCGAAGAGGGCAAGGTCTATCTCGGCAAGACCGCCAAGCGCGCCGTCGCCAATTATTTCTCCCCCGGCAACCTGACGGCGCTGCGCGAGCTGGCGCTGCGCCGCACCGCGCAGCGGGTCGACGACCAGCTCCTCAGCCATATGCAGGAACATGCGATCTCCGGGCCCTGGGCGGCAGGCGAGCGCATCCTGGTCTGCATCGACGACAGCGCCGGGGCGCCCGCCCTGATTCGCCATGCCAAGCGGCAGGCCGACCGGCTGCGCGCGCCCTGGAGCGCGCTCCATGTCGAGACGCCACAGGCAGCCGCCCTTCCGGAAGCGGCGAAGACGCGGATCGCCAACGCGCTCCGGCTCGCAGCCCAGCTCGGCGGCGAGGCCGTCACCCTGCCCGGCCAGGACGTCGCCGGCGAAATCCTGCGCCATGCCGCCGCCGGCAACGTCACCCAGATCATCGTCGGCAAGCCGGCCAAGCCGCGCTGGCGCGAATGGCTGAAGCCGTCCGTCTCGCATGAACTGATCAACCGCGCCGGCGATATCGGCATCCATGTCGTCGCCTTGCGGGAGCAGGCGGCGGAGACGGATGCCGGCGTCTCGGCCATCGGCAAGCCCAGCTTCTCGCCCCGGCCCTATCTCGCGGCGCTCGCCTATGTCGCGGTTGCCCTCGGTGCGGCCGAACTGCTCAGCCTGATCATGGACCTGCGCAATATCGCGCTGGTCTTCCTGACCGCCGTCCTCGCCTCGGCCGTGACGGCAGGCCTGTGGCCCGCTCTCTTCGCCTCGCTGCTCAGCGCATTCGCGCTGAACTTCTTCTTCATCGCACCGCTCTATACGCTGACGATCGCCGACCCCGAAAACGTCGTCGCGCTCGGCTTCTTTCTGCTCGTCGCGCTGATCGCCTCGAACCTGACCGCCCGCGTCCAGCGCCAGGCCAATGCCGCCCGCCAGCGCGCCCGCACCACCGAAGACCTCTATCTCTTCTCGAAGAAGCTCGCCGGCACCGGCACGCTCGACGACGTGCTCTGGGCCAGCGCCTTCCAGATCGCCTCGATGCTGCGGCTGCGCGTCGTCATCCTGATGCCCGAGGACGGAACGATCGCAGTCCGCGCCGGCTATCCGCCCGACGACACGCTGGTCGATGCCGATATCGCCGCCGCACGCTGGGCCTGGGAGCATGACCGCCCGGCCGGGCGCGGCGCCGACACCTTGCCCGGCGCCAAGCGGCTCTACCTGCCCCTGCGCACCGGCCGCACCGCCATCGGCGTCATCGGCCTCGACGACGACAAGGAAGGCGCGCTGCTGACGCCGGAGCAGCAGCGGCTGCTCGATGCGCTGGCCGACCAGGCTGCCGTCGCCATCGAACGCATCCAGCTCGTTGCCGATGTCGACCGCGCCAAGCTCGCGGCCGAGGCCGACCGCCTGCGCTCGGCCCTGATGACCTCGATCTCGCATGATCTCAAGACGCCGCTGGCCTCGATCATGGGCGCCGCCGGCACCTTGCGCGACTATCGCAGCGCCTTGCCGGAAGAGGATCGCACCGCCCTGCTTGCGACCGTGATCGACGAATCCGAGCGGCTCAACCGCTTCATCGCCAATCTCCTCGACATGACCCGCATAGAATCCGGCGCGATGGAGCCGAACGCGGCTTTGGTCGATGTCGCCGACGTCGTCGGCAGTGCGCTGCGTCGTGCCGCAAAGATCACCGCCGGCCACCCTATCGAGACGGCCTTGCCCGGCGACCTGCCGATGCTCCAGCTCGACCCCGTCCTGTTCGAGCTGGTGCTGTTCAACCTGCTCGACAACGCCGCGAAATACGCCCCCGCCGGCAGCGCCATCGCCATCAGCGCCCGGCAGGAGGGCCGCGAAGTTCTGGTGACGGTGACCGACGAGGGGCCGGGCCTGCCGCACGCCGATCTCGAACGCGTCTTCGACAGCTTCTATCGCGTCAGGAAAGGCGATCAGGTCCGCGCCGGAACCGGGCTCGGCCTCGCCATCTGCCGCGGCTTCGTCGAGGCGATGGGTGGCACGATCACGGCGGCCAACCGGACGGACCGCAGTGGCGCGGTCTTCACCATCCGCATGCCGGCTGATAGCCAGCCCAAGCCATTGGAACCACAGTCATGACGGCAACGGACATCAAGGTGCTGGTCGTGGACGACGAGCCGGCGATCCGCCGCCTGCTCCGCGTCGGCCTCTCGACCGAGGGCTACGCCATCCGCGAGGCCGCGACGGCGCGCGAGGCGATCGAGCGCATAGCCGAGGACTTGCCCGATCTCGTCATCCTCGACCTCGGCCTGCCGGATATGTCCGGGCAGGAGCTGCTGCAGAAATGGCGCGCCGAGGCGCTCACGCTGCCGGTCGTCATCCTGTCGAGCCGCACCGACGAGGCCGGCATCGTCGAGGCTCTCGAAAACGGCGCCGACGACTATGTCACCAAGCCTTTCGGCATGAAGGAACTGGCCGCCCGCCTGCGCGTGGCGCTACGCCACAAATTGCAGCAGCAGGGCGAGAAGCCGATCTTCCAGACTGGCGAGCTCTCAGTCGATCTGGTCAAGCGCATCGTCAGGCTGGGCGAGCAGGAGGTGAAGCTCTCGCCCAAGGAATACGACATCCTGCGCATCCTCGTGCAGCATGCCGGCAAGGTGCTGACCCATCAGTTCCTGATGAAGCTGGTCTGGGGCGCCTCGGCCGATGTGCAGTATCTGCGCGTCTATGTCCGGCAGCTCCGCCAGAAGATCGAGCGCATCCCCGACCAGCCGCAATACATCACCACCGAGACCGGCGTCGGCTATCGCCTACGCGAAGCCGAGTGAGCCCTGCACGGCCCTTCCGACCGGCAGCATGCGACGAAATCACATGATCCCATCCGACATCATCCGCCCGCGTTCCATCGTCAGGCTCGCCGCCGCGAATAAGGCGGCCCTGTTCCGCGCCCTTTCGAAGAAGGCGGCTGAGCAACTCGCATTGCCCGAGGCGGTTATTCTCGACGCGTTGAACCACCGCGAGGCGCTGGGCTCCACCGGCGTCGGCGGCGGGTTGGCGATGCCGCATGCGCCGGTCGAAGGCCTTACCGAGCCGTTCGGGCTGCTGGCGCGGCTGGAAAAGCCCGTCGCCTATGAGGCGATCGACGGCGCCCCGGTCGATCTCGTCTGCATGGTGCTGACGCCTGTGAATGGCGGCAAGGGCCGCATCGACGCGCTGGCCTGTATCGCGAAGCGCCTGCGCTCGGCCGAGATCCGCGACCGCATCCGCAAGGCTGCGGGCGGCGAGGATATCTACGCGCTGCTGCTCGAGGAGAGCTGATCGATCTTGGCCGGGATCGGCACCGGCACGGAAGGCAGGATCGTCGGCTTGCAATTGCCGCCGCGCGACAACACGAATTCGTCGCGCGCGAACAGCTCAGCCAGCCAGTCGACGAAGACGCGCACCTTGTTGCTGAGATGCCGGTTCGGCGGATAGACGATGTGCAGCGGTTTCGGCGCCGTGCACCAGTCCAGCAGCAACGGCACGAGGCGCCCCTCGATGATGGGTAAGCGAGCCATGAAGGTCGGCAATTGCATGATGCCGTGGCTGGCGAGCCCGGCGGCGAGATAGCCCATGCCGTCATTGAGCGCGATCGTATAGCGCCCGTTGACCTCGATCGTCTCGTCCCGATTCTGGTAGACCAGCGGCAGCACCCGGCCGCCGAGCGCCGGCCGGTAGGCGACGATCTGGTGGCCATCCTCGATGTCCCGCGGATGCAACGGCGTCCCGTATCGGGCGAGATAGTCCGGCGTCGCGCAAGTAATGAGCTGCATTTCGCCGATCCGCCTTGCAATCAGGCTCTGGTCGGCGATCTCTCCGGCCCGCACGGCGCAGTCGAGGTTCTCGCCAATCAGGTCGGCCGGCCGGTCGCTCAGGCCGAGATCGAGCTGGATATCGGGATAGCGCGCATGGAACTCATGCAATGCCGGGATGATCACCGAGACCGCCAGCGATGAGCTGCAATCGACCCGCAATCGCCCGCTCGGCCGCGCCTGTGCGAGCGTCAGGCTCGCATCCAGTTCCGAGAGTTCGTCGAGCAGGCGCAGCGCCCGCTCGTAATAGGCCGCGCCGTCCATGGTGACCGTCACGCGTCGCGTCGTCCGGTTCAGGAGCTTGGCGCGCAGATGGGCTTCGAGCTGCTGGATCAGCTTGGTGACGGTCGGCTTCGGCATGTCCAGGAGGTCGGCGGCGCGCGTGAAGGTCCCGGTCTCGACGACCCGCACGAAGGCCCGCATCGCGGCAAGCTGGTCCATAGGCCCTCGGATTGTTTCCGTACGTGAACAATGAATAAGCAGATAGCGTATTTATTCCAGAAAGCCGATTCACTATCTCGTGCTGCAACGCAACAGCGAGGGTGCGTCATGCCCGCGATCGCCGCGCAGAAACTGCAACCGGTCCTCTCCGTCTTCTGGCGGGAGGAGACCTTGAGCGTTCGTGGGGAGACCTTCACGGGCCGCCTCTACGTCCCCGCCGAGGTTCCGGACAATGCCGGCTTGGTGCTGCACCTGCATGGCGGCCATTTCAACAGCGGCTCACCTGCCGAGGGGCAGGCTGTCGCCACGGCTTTGACTGAAGCTGGCGCGGTCGTGTTCTCGCTCTCCTATCCGCTCGCGCCGGTCCAGCGCTTCCCCGAGACGCTGGAACGCATCTATGCAGCGCTCGAGGCTCTTGCCAGGGGGCGCAATCGCTGGGCGACGCGCGGCGCGCCGGTTTACATCGCCGGCGAGGAAGCCGGCGGCAATCTCGCCGCGGCGCTCGCCATGATGGCGCGCGATCGCGGCGGCCCGGCGCTGGCCGGCCAGATCCTGTTTTCGCCGATGCTCGACGCCTGCCTCGGCACCGCCTCCTTACGTGATGTCCAAGCCGGCCCGGTCGGTTGCCGCTGGGCCGATGGCTGGGCCGATTATCTCGGCACGCCCGAGCGCGCGGCCCATCCCTATGCCGCCCCGCTTCAAGCGACGCGCCTCGCCGGCCTGCCGCCGGCTTTGCTGATCAGCGGAGAGGACGACCCGATGCGCGACGAAGCGGCCCAATATGCCGCTCGCCTCGGCCAGGCCGGCATCGCCGTCCGTCATGTCGAATTCACCGCCCCGACGCGCTGGCCGCAGGCCTATGCCGATGCGGCCGAAGAAGGTTCCTGCCTCTGCAAGAGCTGCGGCGAGATCGCCGCCTTCTATGAACGGACTGCGCCCTCCTAGCGACCAGCCCTTTTCGAACACCCAGATCATTTTCAAGCAAGGACCGACCCCATGATTCCGGGAACGAACCGTCGCGGCCTTTTGGCCGGCCTCACCGCCTCCGTCGCACTGACCGCCGTCACGGTCTTCGCATTGTCCGGCACCGGCGCGCAGGGCGACACCGCCCCTGCCGCCCCGTCCGCCGTCCCCGTCTCCGTCGCGACCGTCGAGGCCCGCGAAGTGGTACCCTGGGCCGAATTCTCCGGCCGGCTGGAGGCGATCGAGCGCGTCGAGCTGCGCTCGCGCGTCGCGGGTGTCGTCGAGGCCGTGCATTTCCGCGAGGGCAACCTCGTGAAGCAGGGCGAGCTACTCGTCAGCATCGACCAGGCGCCCTATCTCGCCGATCTTCAGCGGGCCGAGGCTCAGGTGCAGGGCGCAAAGGCACGCGTCGCGCTGGCCGAAAGCGAGAACGAGCGCGGCCAGCAATTGCTGGCGACCCGCAACCTCTCCCAGCGCGACGTCGACACCCGTGTCAACAATCTGCGGGAGGCTCAAGCGAACCTCCAGGCAGCCGAGGCCGCCCGCCGCACGGCGCAGCTCAACCTCGACTACACCCAGATCCGCGCCCCGATCAACGGCCGCATCGGCCGGCTCGACGTCACCATCGGCAACCTGATCGCGGCCGGTGGACAGGTCCTGACCTCGCTGCTCTCGGTCGATCCGATCTATGCCGCCTTCAATGCCGACGAACGCAGCGTGCTTGACGCTCTCGCCTCCCTGCCGGAGGGCCCGCGCGCGTTGGAGCAGATCCCGGTCAGGATCACCACCGCGACGGCGCAGGCCGCGCAGTTCAGCGGCAAGTTGCATTTCGTCGATAACGGCATCGACGGCGCCAGCGGCACGGTCCGCGTCCGCGCCCGGCTCGACAACCCCGATGGCAAGCTGATGCCCGGCCAGTTCGTCCGGGTCCAGCTCGGCCAGGCCAGGGCCGAGCAGCAGCTCGTCATCAACGAGCGCGCCGTTGGCACCGACCAGAACAAGAAGTTCGTCTTCGTCGTCGGCGACGATGCCAAGGCGGCCTGGCGCGAGGTCTCGCTCGGCGCGGCCCATGACGGCCTGCGCGTCGTCAATGCCGGCCTGAAGCCCGGCGAGCGCATCATCGTCAACGGGCTCCAGCGCGTGCGCCCCGGCGCAACGGTCGCGCCCGAACCGGTACCGATGGCGCTGAAGACCGAACTCCGAAAGCCCGCGACCGAACTCGCGCAACGCTGACATCAATGACCCGCCACGGACGCCGCAAGGGCGGGTCCGTGGCCGCAGGTCCAATAAGCCGCTCGAAAGGGGGCGCACCCATGAACCTCTCGAAATTCTTCATCGACCGGCCGATCTTCGCGGCGGTCCTCTCCGTGCTCATCTTCCTGGCAGGGCTGCTCTCGATCAGGGCCCTGCCAATCTCGGAATATCCGGAGGTCGTCCCGCCGACGGTCGTCGTGCGCGCGCAGTATCCGGGGGCCAGCCCGCGCGTGATCGCCGAGACGGTGGCGACGCCGATCGAGGAGCAGATCAACGGCGTCGAAGGCATGCTCTACATGTCGAGCCAGGCGACGACGGACGGCGTCATGACGCTGAACGTCACCTTCCGCTTGGGCACCGACCCGGACAAGGCCCAGCAGCTCGTTCAGAACCGCGTCAGCCAGGCCGAGCCGCGTCTGCCCGAGGAGGTGCGCCGGCTCGGCGTCACCACGGTCAAGAGTTCGCCCGACCTGACGATGGTGGTGCACATCACCTCGCCGAACGGCCGCTACGACATGACCTATCTGCGCAACTACGCGGTGCTGAACGTCAAGGACCGGCTCGCCCGCATCGACGGCGTCGGCCAGGTCCAGCTCTTCGGCTCCGGCGATTATTCGATGCGCGTCTGGCTCGATCCGCAGAAGGTCGCCGAGCATGGGCTGTCGCCCGGCGATGTCGTGCGCGAGATCCGCGCCCAGAACGTCCAGGCCGCGGCCGGCGTCATCGGCGCCTCGCCGAATGCGCCGGGCCTCGACCTCCAGCTTTCGGTGAACGCGCAAGGCCGCCTCCAGAACGAGGAGCAGTTCGGCGAGATCATCGTCAAGACCGCGGCCGATGGCGCGGTCGTCCGGCTGAAGGACATCTCCCGCATCGAGCTCGGCGCCGCGGACTACGCGCTGCGCTCGCTGCTCAACGGCAAGTCGGCCGTCGCCGTGCCGGTCTTCCAGGCGCCGGGCTCGAACGCCATCGCGATCGCCGACCGCGTCCAGGAGACGATGCGCGAGATCAAGCAGAACATGCCCGAGGGCGTCGACTATTCGATCGTCTACGACACCACGCAGTTCGTGCGCGCCTCGATCAAGGCCGTGATCTCGACGCTGCTGGAGGCCGTCGCGCTCGTCGTGCTCGTCGTCATCGTCTTCCTGCAGACCTGGCGCGCCTCGATCATCCCGCTCGTCGCCGTACCGATCTCGGTCGTCGGCACCTTCGCGGTGATGTATCTCCTCGGCTTCTCGATCAATGCGCTCAGCCTGTTCGGGCTGGTGCTCGCCATCGGCATCGTCGTCGACGACGCGATCGTCGTGGTCGAGAATGTCGAGCGCAATATCGAGAACGGCCTCTCGCCGCGCGAGGCGACCTACAAGGCGATGCGCGAGGTCTCCGGCCCGATCATCGCGATCGCGCTGGTGCTGGTCGCGGTCTTCGTGCCGCTCGCCTTCATCTCGGGCCTAACCGGCCAGTTCTACCGCCAGTTCGCGCTGACCATCGCGATCTCGACGGTGATCTCGGCGATCAACTCGCTGACGCTGTCGCCGGCTCTCGCCGCGCTGCTGCTGAAGGGCCACCACGCTCCCAAGGACGCTCTGACCCGGGTCATGGACAAGCTGTTCGGCTGGTTCTTCCGCGCCTTCAACCGCTTCTTCAACCGCTCGTCGGAAGCCTATGGCGGCGGCGTGCGCCGGGTGATCTCGCATCGCGCCGTGATGCTCGCGGTCTATGTCGTGCTGCTCGGGGCGACCGGCGTGCTGTTCAAGGCGGTGCCCTCGGGCTTCGTCCCCGGACAGGACAAGCAGTACCTCGTCGGCTTCGCGCAATTGCCGGATGCCGCGACCCTCGACCGCACGGAGGATGTCATCCGCCGCATGGACGAGATCGCGCTGAAGCATCCGGGTGTCGAGAACGCCATCTCCTTCCCCGGCCTCTCGATCAACGGTTTCACCAACTCGTCGAATTCCGGCATCGTCTTCGTCGGCCTGAAGCCCTTCGACCAGCGCAAGGACCCGTCCTTGAGCGGCAACGCCGTCGCGATGCAGCTCAACAAGGAATTCGGCGGCATCAAGGAAGCCTTCATCGCGATGTTCCCGCCGCCGCCCGTGCAGGGCCTCGGCACGATCGGCGGCTTCAAGTTGCAGATCGAGGATCGCGCCGGGCTGGGCTACGCAGCGCTGGACGAGGCGACCAAGGCCTTCATGGGCAAGGCCGCGCAGGCGCCGGAGATCGCCGGCCTGTTCTCGAGCTTCCAGGTCAACGTTCCCCAGCTCTATGCCGATATCGACCGCACCAAGGCCCGCCAGCTCGGCGTACCCGTGACGGAGGTGTTCGACACGCTGCAGACCTATCTCGGCTCGACCTATGTCAACGACTTCAATCGCTTCGGCCGCACCTACACCGTGCGCGTTCAGGCCGACGCGCCGTTCCGCGCCCAGCCCGAGCATATCGGCCAGCTCAAGGTCCGCTCGAACACCGGCGAGATGATCCCGCTCAGCGCCGTGTTGAACGTGCGCTCGGACTCCGGCCCGGAACGCGCCATGCGCTATAACGGCTTCCTCGCCGCCGACATCAATGCCGGCGCTGCCCCGGGCTTCTCCTCGGGGCAGGCGCAAGAGGCGGTGGAGCGCATCGCGAAGGAGACCCTGCCCAAGGGCTTCGCCTTCGAATGGACCGAGCTGACCTATCAGGAAATCCTGGCTGGCAACTCGGCGGTGATCGTCTTCCCGGTGGCGATCCTGCTCGTCCTGCTGGTGCTGGCAGCCCAGTACGAGAGCATGACCCTGCCGATCGCGATCCTGCTGATCATCCCGATGGGCCTGCTCGCGGCGCTGACTGGAGTCTGGCTCTCGGGCGGAGACAACAACGTCTTCACCCAGATCGGGCTCGTCGTGCTGGTCGGACTATCCGCCAAGAACGCCATCCTGATCGTCGAATTCGCGCGAGAACTCGAATTCGAGGGCAGGACGCCGGTCGAGGCCGCAATCGAGGCCAGCCGCCTGCGCCTCAGGCCCATCCTGATGACCTCGCTCGCCTTCGTCATGGGCGTGGTCCCGCTGGTGATCTCGACCGGGGCCGGCGCCGAGATGCGGCAGGCGATGGGCATCGCGGTCTTCGCCGGCATGATCGGCGTCACCGCCTTCGGCATCTTCCTGACGCCGGTCTTCTACGTGCTGATGCGCAAGCTCGCGGGCAACCGCCCGCTCGCCCGGCACGATATCGAGCAGCCGGTCCTGCAGGCTGCCGAATAGGCCTAAGCGATGAGAGAAAACCGCCTCCGGCCACAAGGCCGGGGGCGGTTTCGCTTTGGCCGTGTCAGCGATAGCGCCGCTGCACGGCGAGATGGGCGATCGCGGTGAGGAGGATCGTCGCGGTCATCAGGATGAAGGAGATCGCGCCGCCGAAGGGCCAGTTGTTCTGTTGCGCGAACTGGCCATAGACCAGCGGCCCCATCATCTGGAATTTCGGCCCGCCCAGCAGCACCGGCGTGGCATAGGCATTCATCGCCAGGATGAAGGTCAGGATCGTGCCGGCGAGGATGCCGGGCAGCGCCAGCGGCCAGAGCACGCGGCGGAACATCGCCGCAGGCCCGGCACCGAGGCTGAAGGCAGCCTCCTCGACATTGCGCGGAATGCCCTCGATCACGCTCTGCAGCGTCAGCACCATGAAGGGCAGGTTGACCGCGATGATGCCGATCAGCACGGCATTCTCGGTATACATGATCTCGAGCGGCTGATCGATCAGCCCGAGCCCCATCAGCGAGGCATTGAACGCCCCCTTGCTGCCGAAGATGGTCATCCACCCGGCGGCGCGAACGGCATTGCCGACGAAGAGCGGCAGCACCACCGCGATGACCATGAGATTCTTGAAGCGGCTCTGCGTGCGCGCCAGCACATAAGCGAGCGGGAACCCCATGACCAGGCAGATCAGCGTGCAGATGACCGCGACGCGCACGGTGCGGACGAGCACGTTGAGATAATAGGCGTCGGTGAAGAACTTGACGTAGTTCTCGATCACCAGCGCGTCGACCATGAACTGGCCTGGCACGAACTTGTTGAGCGAATAGCGGAACAGGATCGCCAGCGGCCCGATCAGCATGAGGGCGACGAAGAGCGTCGCCGGCACGACGAGCAGGCCGGCGAGTCTGGTGCGGGCGCCCGCGACGGCTTCGGGAGCGGTGCTCATGAACCACTCCTCATGCAGGCGCCTCTGGCATGGTTCGACCGTTCGCCAGCGCGCGCCGGATGGCGCGGCTTTCGAGAACCGGCGCGCAGCGGACATCGGTCCGTGAGCACCGGAAGCGCAGAAAGCCGCGTCAGGCGGCCGCGATGGTCGGACGGGCGAACCATGTCAGCCCTTGAAGACCTTGTCCCACCACTCCTTCATCGCCGCATCGTTCTTGGCGAGGAAGGCGTAGTCTAGGTCCTTCAGGGTCTTCTCCTCCTCCGGCGTGAAGCCGATGCGCTTGTGCAGCGCCGGATCGACATTGAGGCCGGTGACGGTGCCGTTATAGCCCATGTCGACGGCGAAGGCCTCCTGCGGCGCCTTGGCCAGCATCGCGTCCATATAGGCGTAGGCGTTGTCCTTGTTCGGCGCGTTCTTCTGGATCACGAAGCCGGAAACATAGGTCGGGATGCCCTCGATCGGCGAAACCGCCTCGCAGGGGATGCCGGCGTTCTGCCACTGCACGACGCGCGCCTTCCAGATCGCGCTGATGCCGACTTCCTCGTTCTTCATCGCCTGGGCGAAGGCCTCGTTGGTCGGATAGACGCGCGCACCGGCCTTCTTGACCGCGAGCAGGATCTCCTTGGCCTTCTCCATGTCGTTCATGTCCTTGCCGCCGGTGGCGGCCATGGAGGCGGCGATGAAGATCGACTGGTACTGGATGTCGATGAAGCCGATCTTCGAGCCCCATTTCGGGTCGAGCCAGTCCTTGAACCCCTTCGGCGCCGGCGAGATGATCTTGGGATTGTAGATGACGACGTTGCCCGAATAGATGTGCCCGATGCCATAGGGATATTTCATCGTCGGCAGCAGGTTCTTGGCCTTCGGGATCTTGGAGTAGTCGAGCTGCTCCAGAACGCCGGCCTCGTTCATCTCGTACATGTTCGCGGCGGAAAGGCCCTGGATGTCGACCGTGCCGCGCGGCAGGCGCTTCTCGGCGACCATCTTGGCCCGGCGCGGCGCGTCGCCGGCCTGGTCCTGCACCACCTCGATGCCCTTCGCCTTGAGGATCGGATCCTCGATGTTCTTGGTCAGCAGCCTGGCATAGTCGCCGCCCCAGGTGCCGATGACGACGCGCCCGCCGGATTGGGCGAAGGCCGGCATGCCGGTGGCCGTGGCGAGCGCAGCCGCGCCTGCGCCTTTCAGAAGGTCCCGCCTGTCGAATGAAGTCATGGTATTCCCCTCGTTTTTTGGACGCCGAATAGGCTTTCAAGCCCCTTGCGGATAGACGAGCCCGGCGTTTTCGGCCCAGCCTATCGTGATGCTCTCGCCGACATGCGGCTCGGCGAGCCCGACCTTGTTCGGGATCTGCAGCAGCATGCGATCCTGCTCGTTGAGCGCGACCTGGACGTCGAGCAGCGCGCCGAGATAGGACGCATGCTCGATCCGTGCCGGAAAGCGGTTGGGCAGCCCGTCCGCCTCAGCCCCGACCGCGATCCGCTCGGGCCTGAGCGCCAGCGTCGCGGGACCGGGCGCCGATGCAGCGGCGCAGGCGATATCGAGCCCTCCGCCCGTGCGGAAGCGGCCTTGCGCAACGACCTCGCCGTCGATGAAGGCGCTGCGCCCGATGAAGCCCGCGACGAAGCGATTGGCCGGCTTCTCGTAGAGTTCGCGCTGGGTGCCGATCTGGCGCACCTGCCCTTTTTCCATGACGACGAGGCGGTCCGCCATCGTCAGCGCCTCCTCCTGGTCATGCGTCACCATGACCGTGGTGAGGCCGAGCTTCTGCTGCAATTCGCGGATCTCGATCCGGACCTCCAGGCGAAGCTTGGCGTCGAGATTGGAGAGAGGCTCGTCGAGCAGCAGCACCTGCGGCTCCATCGCCAGCGCGCGGGCGAGCGCGACGCGCTGCTGCTGGCCGCCGGAGAGCTGGCGTGGATAGCGCTCGTCGAAGCCGCCGAGCCGGACCAGCCTGAGCGCCTCGGCGACGCGCGGGCCGCGTTCGGCCTGCGGCACCTTGTGCATCTCCAGGCCGAAGGCGACGTTCTGCGCCACGGTCATGTGCGGGAACAGCGCATAGCTCTGGAAGACCAGGCCGCAATGGCGCTTCCACGGCGGCAGGTTGGTGACGTCCTGATCGCCGATCGTGATCGTGCCCGCGCTCGGCGGCACGAAGCCGGCGATCATGCGCAGCGTCGTCGTCTTGCCGCAGCCGGAAGGGCCGAGCAGGACCAGGAATTCGCCATCGGCGACGGAGAGATCGACATCGTTGACGACCGTGAGGCTGCCATACACCTTCTTCAGATGCGAGAGCGAGAGCTGTGCCATCGTTAGGATCTCGCCATCCGTTCACACCACCCGGCTGAGTTTGACATAGCGATCGGTCACGATCATCGCGACGGCGATCAGGACGATCTGGATGAGCGAGGCCGCCGCCACCGTCGGATCGATCTTCCATTCGAGGTATTGGAGGATCGCGATCGGCAGCGTCGTCCGCCCCGGCCCGACCAGGAAGAGGCTCATCTCGAGATTGCCGAACGAGGTGACGAAGCTGAACAGCGAAGCTGCGACGATGCCTGGCCGGATGCTGGGCAGCGTCACCCGCCAGAAGGTCATGACCGGGCCGGCCCCGAGGTTCTGCGCGGCCTCCTCGATCGAGCGGTCGAAACCGGCGAGGCTCGCCGTCACCAGCCGCACCACCCAGGGAATGACGACGAGGGCATGGGCCGCGACCAGGCCGCCGAGCGAGCCCAGCACCGGCCATTCCGTGGCGATCTCGATCTCGATCTGGAAGACATAGGTCGCGGTGCCCAGCACGATACCCGGCATCACCAGCGGCAGCAGCAGGAGCGTGCTGATGCCCGGCCCGAGCGGGATGCGATGGCGCACCAGGGCCAGGCTCGCGGGCACGCCGAGGACGAGGCCGATCAGCGTTGCCGCGACGGCGACCTGAAGACTCAGCGTGAAGCCGTCGATGAAGGATTTGTTGTTCGCCGCCCCGGCGAACCATTTCAGCGAATAACCCTCCGGCGGAAAGGAGGGTATCTCCTGCCGGAAGAAGGCGAGCCAGGTCACGAAGATCAGGGGCAGCAGGATGAAGCCAAGCGACAGCCCGGCGGCACCGTTCAGCGCATAGCGCCCGATTCGCGGCGAACGACCGCTCATCCGGCTGTTCCCCGATGGCAAGTCGTTCCTTGCCGCATGTCATCCGCTCTGGAGGCCAAGACCGTTCCCTCGTTTGAGCGGCAGTGTGCGACGCCACTTACAAACATTGAAGCCTGCATTTCAGCCTTGCCGCGCCCAGCCGGCGGGCAGGCTTTCAGTGCAGCGTGTTCTTGTGGAAGGCGCCGCCCTTCATGATCGCCGCCAGGTGCTTGCCCTGTTCCTGGAACAGCGCGAGATCCTTCAGCGGGTCGCCGTCGACCAGGATCAGGTCGGCGAAGGCGCCGGTCTGGACCGTGCCGAGCTTGCCCTCCATGCGCAGGATCTGGGCACCGACCGTCGTCGCCGAGCGGATGATCTCCAGCGGCGAGAGCACCTCGCGGCGCAGCAGGAACTCGCGCGATTGCTCGACCTGCAACTGCCCGAGCAGGTCCGAGCCGAAGGCAACCGGCACACCGGCGCGCTTGCAGATTTCGAGGGAGCGCAGACCGCCATCGATGACGAGGTCGTTCTTGGCCAGCATGTCGCCGGTCATGCCGAACTCGGCCGCCCGCTCCTTCATCGCGTAATAGGCGACGAGATTGGCGGTGAGGAACATGTTGTTCTCGGCCATCAGCTTGGCCGAAGCGTCGTCGATCAGGTTGCCATGCTCGATCGCGCGCACGCCGCATTGCGCCGCCCGCGTGATCGCCTCCGGCGTATAGGCATGGGCGCAGACATAGCGGCCGAACGCCTTCGCCTCCTCGACCGCCGCCTTCACCTCGTCCACGCTGAACTGCATCGAATCCAGCGGGTCGTAAGGGGAAGCGACGCCGCCGGACATCATGATCTTGATATGGTCGGCACCGAGCCGCATCTGCTCGCGCACCGATTTGCGCACCGAGGAGACGCCGTCGGAGACGTTCATCGTATAGGCCATGGCGTTGCAGCAATGGCAGCGCGCGCCGAAATCGGTGCGCCGGCGCGGATCGCTATGGCCGCCGGTCGGACCGATGGCGGCGCCGGCGATGAACAGGCGCGGGCCTGCGACATCGCCCTTCTCGACCGCTTCCTTGATGCCCCAGTCGGCACCGCCGGTGTCGCGCACGCTGGTGAAGCCGCGATCGAGCATGCCCTTCATCAAACGGACGGCACGCGCCGTCATCAGCGTCAGCGGCATGCTCTCCATCGTCCGGATATAGACCTCGGACAGGAAGACATGGACATGGCTGTCGATCAGGCCCGGCATCAGCGTGCGGCCGCCGCAATCGATCACATCGGCCTTGGCGGGCTTCAGCGGCTTGTCGGAGAGCTCGCGGATCGTGTCGCCCTCGACGACGAGCTCGTAGCCCCGGCGCAGCTCACCGAAACCGGGTTCGAGCAAAGCGAAGTTCTTGAAATGCAGCATCGTCATTCCTGCCTCCGAATAGGCCTGCCGGTGCGCATCCGGCTCGAAGCGGCGACATGATATGCACGCAACATCCAAGTTGTCGACAGCGCAAGGGCGACTGATTTCCCCTCCGGCGGACACCCGTCGCCCACCGCGCAGCGTAGGGATGCCCGGCCGGATCAGCGTTGCGCCGCTGGCCGATGGCGGGTTCACTCAGGCCCGAACGGAGATTCGCGAGCGCCATGCCGGGCCCACTGAACGGGATCAAGATCGTCGACCTGACCACGGTCATCGCCGGCCCCTATGCGACGCAGACGCTGGGAGACATGGGCGCCGATGTCCTGAAGATCGAACCGCCGGGCGGCGACATCATGCGGGCGCCCGGCCCCGCCCGCTCGCCGGGGATGGGGGCCGCCTTCCTCAACTGCAATCGCAACAAGCGCAGCATCGCGCTCGACATGAAGTCAGCCGAGGACCTCGCCCGCCTGCGCGGACTCATTGCCGATGCCGACATCTTCATCCACAACATGCGGATGGAAGCGGCCCGCCGGAACGGGCTCGATCCGGAGACGCTGCTCGCCCGCCACCCGCGCCTGATCTACTGCGCCATCGTCGGCTTCGGGCAGGACGGGCCCTATCGCGACCGCCCGGCCTATGACGACGTCATCCAGGCCGCGTCCGGCTGGGCCGCGCTGGCTGAGCGCACAGGCGATGCGCCGGCCTACGCACCCACGATCGTCGCCGACAAGACGACCGCCCTCTTCGCCGTCGGCGCGATCAATGCGGCGCTCTATCACCGCGCGGTCTCGGGAGAAGGCCAGGCGATCGAGGTCCCGATGTTCGAGGCGATGATTTCCTTCCTCGCCGTCGAGCATCTCGGCGGCCGCAGCTTCGAGCCGGCGCTCGGCGAGAGCGGCTATTCCCGCGTCCTGTCCCGGCATCGCCGGCCCTACCGGACCGCGGACGGCTTCATCGCGGCGATGCCCTATACGGCAGCGCATTGGCGCGCCCTGTTCGCAGCGGCCGGGCGCGAGGACTGGGCGATGGAACCGGCGCTCGACGACGGCGCGGCACGCGCGGCGATGATCGATACGCTCTACGAGCGCCTGGCGGATTGCCTGCTGCACCGCCCGACCGCCGAGTGGCTGGCGATCCTCGATCGGATCGACGTGCCCTGCTCGGCCATCAACACGCTCGACGACCTGCTGGACGATCCGCACCTGAAGGCGACCGGATTCTTCGAAACCGTCGAGCATCCCGACGAAGGCCGACTGGTCACGACGAAACCGCCGATCCGCTTCAGCAGGACGCCCTGCGCCATCACGCGGCAGGCGCCGCCCCCCCCACGCTGAACGCAGGATAATCCGGGCAATATGCGATGCAGCGATCTGGCCCGCCACACCATCGTGCCCTTGCTGTGAACGTGACGGAATGCGAGAACGCCGGGCAGTGCCAGCGACGCCCGACCCTGCCGGAATGGAAGCACTGTTTCTCCATTCATCCGCTTGCGAGCCGAACGGCAAATCTGCTGTTGATTTCAGACCGATGAGACATCGTTCACTCCTGGCAACCGCTGCACCGCCATGGCCCGACCGCGAGGTCGGCGGCAGGCCCCGGCCGGTTCACGGATCGTGAGGCCTCGCTTGCGCATTCTCCTGCTCAACCCCAACACCATGCCGGAGATGACCGCACTGGTCGCGCGCGTGGTCCAACCCTATCTGCCGGCGCAGGCCGAGCTCGTGCCGGTCACCGGTCGCTTCGGCGCGCATTACATCGCCAGCCGCAGCGCCGGCGTCATCGCCGCCCATGCCGCGCTCGAAGCCTTCGCCGAGCATGGCGGGGACTGCGACGGCGTCTACCTCGCCTGCTTCGGCGATCCCGGCCTGCTCGCCCTCAAGGAAATGGCTCGCATCCCGGTGATCGGCATGGCGGAGGCCAGCAGCCGCTATGCCGCGGTACAGGCCGAGCGTTTCGCTATCGTCACCGGCGGCGAGCGCTGGGGGCCGATCCTGCACGAATTCGTCAGCTCGATCGGGCTGGGCAACCGCCTCGCCGCCGTCGAGACCGTGGCTCCCACCGGCGCCGATATCGCCCGCGACCCGGACGGCTCGATCGCGATGCTCGCCGAAGCCTGCCGCCGGGTGGCCAAGCGCGACGGCGCCGGCGCCGTCATCCTCGGCGGCGCCGGGCTTGCAGGCCTTGCGCCGCGCGTCCAGCCGCTTGTCGACGTGCCCGTGATCTGCTCGGCCGAGGCCGGCATCCGGATGCTGCTGGCCGAACTCGACCAGCCGCAGCCGAAGCCGCGCGAAGGCGACCTCGCCCTGCCCGCACCCGTCGCCAGCACCGGGCTCTCCGACCGCCTCTCGCGGCTGCTGGCGCAGCCCTGAACAGGCGATTTCAGCCCTTGCCGGCGATCGACGTGCCGTTCAAGCCGGCGATCCAGTCCGACAGCATTGGCACGTAATCCTCGCCCTTGCCGCTGGCGACGGCGGCCGCGTAGCTGTTCTTCACGGCATTGCCGATCGGGTTGGCGACGCCGGCCTCGTTGGCGACGCTCTCCAGATAGCGCACATCCTTCAGCGCGTTGCTCAGCGTGAATTTATGGGCGTCGCGGTCACGCTCCAGCACGTATTGCATGAAGGTCTGATAGAAGCCGCAATCCATGCGGCTGCCGCGAATGACGCTGTCGAAGGTCTGCGGCGTGATCCCGATCTTCTGGCCGAGGGTGAGTGCCTCCGCATAGATCGCGGCATAGCCGAGCGACAGGAAATTGTTGATCAGCTTCATCTTGTGGCCATCGCCGACCGGGCCGAGATGCACGATCTTCTGCGCCCAGGCCTCGCAGGCCGGCTTGATCCGGGCGAAGACCTCGGGAGAGGCGCCGACCATCGCCGAGAGCTGGCCGAGCGCGGCCTGCGCCGGCGTGCCGCCGAGCGGCGCGTCCGCGAGATGCAGGCCCTTCGCCTCCAGCTCGGCCGCAAGCTTCACCGTCACTGTCGGATCGGAGGTCGAGCAGTCGACGATCACCGTACCCGGCTTCGCCCCGGCGACGATGCCATTCTCGCCCTTCACCACCGCCTCGACCTGGGCCGAGCCGGTCACGCACAGGAAGATGATGTCGGAGCGTGCCGCGAGCTCTTTTGCCGTCTTCGCTTCCACCGCCCCGGCCGCGACGAGTTCCTCGACCGGTTTGCGGTTGCGATGCCCCATCACGGTCAGCGGAAAGCCCTTGTCCACAAGATTACGGGCCATGCCCTGCCCCATGAAGCCGACGCCGATGAAGCCGATGGACTCTTTGCGTGCGCTCATCTTCAAATTCTCCCGCTGATATGGTTGAGATGGACCCGGACGTCGGCGACATGGCCGGACCGGAAGCTGGCCGCGAGGCCTGCGCTCAGTGTGGACGAGTCATGACTGCCAGCGACCCGCCCGGGCCACGCCTGCCCAAGAGCCAGACGCCCGCCAGCCGCGGCCGCGTCACCCTGCAGGTCATCGCCGAGCGCCTCTCGGTTTCGACCGCAACGGTTTCGCTGGCCTTGCGCGGCTCCCAACTCGTAGCGGAAGTGACGCGCAACCGCGTGCGCGAGATCGCCCGCGAGATGGGCTACAGCTACAACCGCAGCGCCGCCTCGCTGCGCACCGATCGCACCAACATCATCGGCGTCGGCTTCCACGACATCACCAACCCCTATTTCGCCGAGTTGCTGGCCGCGATCGAGGAGACCGCGGCCCGCAACGACCGCTCGATCCTGCTCGGGACCTATGCCGAGAACCTGGACCGGCAGCAGCGCGTGCTGAGCACGCTCGCCGAGTACCGGCCGGACGGCATGGTGCTCTGCCCGGCCGGCGCCAGCACGGCCGAGAACCTGCTCCCGCTCGTCGATGCCGGCATCCCGATCGTCCAGCTTTCGCGCGAAATTCCTGAACTCGACCTCGACTTCGTCGGCTCGGACGACCGCCACGGCACCAATCAGGCGATGGAGCACCTGATCGGGCTCGGCCACCGTCGCATCGCCTTCCTCTGCGCGAACGAGAACATCTCGACCGGCCGCAACCGCTATGCCGGCTACCGCGAGGCCCTTGCCCGCCACGGCCTGCCCCTCGACCCGGCGCTGGTCCATTTCGACTATGGCACCCGTGAGAACGGGCTCAAGGGCATGCAGCAGGTCCTCGATGCCGAGAACCCGCCGACCGCCGCCGTCTGCATGAACGACCTCGCAGCCTTCGGCGCCATGCTCGGCCTGCGCCATCGCGGCCTGGAGGCCGGCGCCGATTTCTCGATCGTCGGCTGCGACGACGTGCAGGAAGCCGCGCAATGGTACCCGGCCCTGACCACCGTCCGCAATTTCCAGGACGAGATGGGGCGCAAATCCGCCGAATTCCTGCTGAACCGCATCGCCGATCCGCAGGCCCCCACGCAGCGGCTCCTGCTGACGCCGGCCCTCATCGTCAGGGGCACGACCAGCCCGCCGCCGCGCTGAGGCTTCTTCAGGCATCGTTCGCGGGCTTGGCATTGAGCGCACGATAGGCCCGCACCACCTGCGAATCGTCGCGCCCGCCATGCCCGAGGCCCGAAGCCGACAGGAACATCTGGTGCGCGGCCGCCGCCAGCGGCAGGGCGGTCTTCGCGGCGCGCCCGGCATCGAGCACGATGCCGAGATCCTTGACGAAGATGTCGACGGCGCTCGCCACCACCGGATCGGGCTCGTGCATGCGCGGCCCGCGATCCCGCAGCATCCAGGACGAGGCGGCCGAGCCGCCCATGATCTCGAACAGCAGGCGCCCGTCGATCCCGGCCTTCTCGGCCAGCGACAGGGCCTCGGCCGCGACCGCGATATGCACCCCGGCGAGGAGTTGGTTGACGGTCTTCACCGTCGCACCCTGCCCGGCCTTCTCGCCGACATGGAAGACCTTGTCGCCGAGCGCATCCAGCACCGGCTTCGCCCGCCCAAAGCTGTCGTTGGGCGCGCCGACCATGATGGTCAGCGTCGCGCTCCGCGCGCCGTTGACGCCGCCGGAGACCGGCGCATCGATGAAATGCCGCCCGGTCTTCGTGATTTCGGCCGCAATCGCCTCCGCCTCGCCCGGCGGGCAGGTCGCCATCAGGATGACGGTCGCGTCCGGCGCCAGAACGTTCAACGTTCCGGCTTCGAACAGGACCGACCGCGCCTGAGCCGCGTTGACCACCATCAGCACCAATGCCTCGGCGCCTTCGGCCGCTTCCTTCGCGCTCGCCGCCGCATGCCCGCCGGCCGCGACCAGCGCCTCGCGCGCGGCTTCGCGCATGTCGAAGCCGGTGACGCGGAACTGCTTCTTCACGAGGTTCTCGGCCATCGGCGCGCCCATGGCGCCGAGCCCGACGAAGGCGATGCTGGAGATCGGTTGAGCGGACATTGGGCAGACACTCTCGGAACGAAAGCGGGCACAGCTCGCGCCATGCCCGCAAGACAGCCGGCATCAGCGCCGGTTACTCCTTCACCGCACCCGTCATGGACGCGACGTAGTAGTCGACGAAGAAGGAATAGAGGATCGCGACGGGGATCGAGCCCAAGAGCGCGCCGGCCATCAGCGAGCCCCAGTGATAGACGTCGCCCTCGACGAGCTGGGTCAGCACCGCGACCGGAACGGTCTTCTTCTCCGCCGACTGGATGAAGGCGAGCGCATAGATGAACTCGTTCCAGGACAGGGTGAAGGCGAAGATGCCGGCCGAGATCAGGCCGGGCATGGCGAGCGGCAAGGTGATCCGCCACAGCGTCTGCAACCGCGTCGCCCCGTCGATCATCGCGCATTCCTCGAGCTCGTAGGGGATCGACTTGAAATAGCCGATCAGGAGCCAGGTGCAGAACGGGATCAGGAAGGTCGGATAGGTCAGGATCAGCGCCAGCGGCGAGTCGAACAGCCCGAACTGGAAGATCAGCGTCGCCAGAGGGATGAACAGGATCGAGGGCGGCACGAGATAGGCGAGATAGATCGCCAGACCCACATATTGCGAACCCTTGAAGCGCAGCCGCTGGATCGCATAGGCGGCGAGCACGCTGGAGAACAGTGACAGCGCCGTCGCCACGGCCGCGACCATCATCGTGGTCCACAGCCATTGCGGATAATCGGTCTGGAAGAGCAGCTTGTTGATGTTCTCCAGCGTCGGCGACTTCACCCAGAACGGGTTGTTGTTCTTGTAGTCGAGCAGCTCCCCGTTCGGTTTGATGGCCGTGATCGCCATCCAGTAGAACGGGAACAGCAGCACGAGGAGGAAGACCGACAGCGGCAGGTAGAGCGTGATGAAGCGCCGCGGGCCGGACGACCAGTCGATGACGCCTTCGCGCTCCTTGTCCGTCAGATGCGGGCGCTCTGCGAGGGTCTGGTCAGTCATTCTCTTCCCCCTGCTGCCACTTGCGCCGGGACAGGCCGTAATAGCTGAACAGCGTTGCCATCACGAGGAACGGGATCATCGCCACCGCGATCGCCGCGCCCTCGCCGAGCTGCCCGCCCGGGATGCCGCGCTGGAAGGCAAGCGTGGCCATCAGATGCGTGGCATTGACCGGCCCGCCGCGGGTGATGGCGTAGACGAGCTGGAAATCGGTGAAGGTGAACAGCACCGAGAAGGTCAGCACCACCGCCAGGATCGGCATCAGCATCGGCAGCGTGACATGCCGGAAGCGCTGCCAGGAATTGGCGCCGTCGAGCATCGCCGCCTCGTAGAGCGAGGGCGAGATCGTCTGCAGGCCGGCGAGCAGGCTGATCGCGACGAAGGGGATGCCGCGCCAGATATTGGCTGCGATCAGCGAGAACCGCGCCGCCCAGGGCTGGCCGAGGAAGTCGATATAGCTGTCGCGCCAGCCGAGCACGTCGACGAGCACATAGGAGATGATCGAGAACTGCGGATCGTAGATCCACCAGAAAGCGATGGCCGAGAGCACGGTCGGCACGATCCAGGGGATCAGGATGATCGCCCTGAGCAGCGACTTGAACGGCAGGTGGTTATTGAGCAGCAGCGCCAGCCAAAGGCCCAGCGCGAATTTCCCGAACGTCGCCACGCCTGTATAGAGCAGCGTGTTCCAGACCGAGGTGATGAAGACCCGATCGTACCAGAGCGACTCGAAATTCTCGAAGCCGATGAAGATGCCGGGCCTGCCGATACGCGTATCGGTGAAGGCGAGCCAGATGCCCAGGCCCAGCGGATAGCTGAGGAAGACCAGCAGGAAGCCAGCCGCTGGCAGCAGGCAGAGGAAGATCAGGAACGGCTTGTTGTCGAACAGACGCACCAGCCAGCTGTGCTGCAGGCTGTGGACGGTTCGCGATTCGGCGGCAGCTACGGCCATGGCGCCCTCGCGTTTGGATCGGCTGTGGCATCGGACCGGAGAGCCGGCTTCCAGGCAAATCCGATGCGATGACGAAGGAAGAGAG
>JAEWKP010000098.1 GCA_023393655.1 Pseudomonadota bacterium
CGGCGGCCTGATCGCGCTGGCCCAGACGATCGTCGGCGACATGGTGCCGCCCAAGGAGCGCGGGCGCTATCAGGTCTATTTCGCCAGCGTCTTCATGTCGTCCTCGCTGCTCGGCCCCGTCCTCGGCGGCTTCCTCGCGGAAAAGCTGCACTGGTCGGTGATCTTCTGGATCAACCTGCCGCTCGGGCTCGGCGCCTACTGGATGTCGAACGCAGCGCTGAAACGGCTGCCGCGCCACGAGCGCCCCCACAAACTCGACGTGCTCGGCGCCATGCTGATGACGCTGGCGACGGTGTCGCTGCTGCTCGCCCTGTCCTGGGGCGGCACCGCCTATCCCTGGGGTTCGCTCCCGATCGCAGCCCTCGTCGGCGCCTCCTGCATGCTCTGGGCCCTGTTCGCCTGGCGCCTGCGCCGGGCCGTGGAGCCCTTGATCCCGCTCGACATCTTCGGCAATCGCGTCGTCAGGCGTGGCACGGTGGCGGCTGGGTTCGGCATGGGCACTTTCATCGGCCTGACCATCTACCTGCCGCTCTATTTCGAGACGGTGATGGGGATGAGCGCCACCCATTCCGGCCTCGGCCTGCTGCCGCTGACCTGCGGCACCGTCATCGGCGCGACCAGCTCCGGCCGGGCGATGTCGCATCTCACCCATTACAAGCGCGTGCCGCTGGCCGGGCTTTTCGTCGCGATGACGGGTACGGCGGTTCTCGCAGTCTTCTCCGGCCAGATTCCGATCCTGCCCTTCAGCATCATCCTGGCCGTGGTCAGCATCGGCTTCGGCACGCTGCTCCCCGTCGCGACCGTCTCGATCCAGAACGCCGTGCAGGCGCATCAGCTCGGCACGGTGACGGCAGTCGCCAATTTCTTCCGCCAGATCGGCGGGGCGCTGATCGTCGCGGTGTTCGGCGCGATCGTGCTCGGCGGCGTCGGTGGGGTCGGAGCGCAGCTCTCTCCCGAAGCGCTGAAGCTCGGCACCGTCGACCGCGATACCATGGTGGTGCTGTTCCGCTATGTCTTCGGCGCCGCAAGTCTCGGCTTCGCGTTCGCCTGGCTGTCGCTGGCGCGGATGCAGGAACTGCCGCTGCGCGGCCGCGCGGTCGAGGCCGCCAAGGCGATCGGCGGCGAATAAGCGGAAACGCCGTCATTCCCGGGCGAAGCGAAGCCCGGAAAGCTCAGGACGAGAGAAGACTGGTTTTCGAGATGCCCGGGCAAGCCCGGGCATGACGTGACGCGGCCGAAACCTCAGTCGCGCAGCAGCTCGTTGATGCCGGTCTTGGAGCGCGTCTGCGCGTCGACCGTCTTGACGATGACGGCGCAGGAGAGCGACGGGCCCGGCGTGCCGTCCGGGAACGGCTTGCCCGGCAGCGAGCCCGGCACCACCACCGAATAAGGCGGCACCTTGCCGACATGGACCTGGCCGGTGGCGCGGTCGACGATCTTGGTCGAGGCCGAGATGAAGACGCCCATCGAGAGCACCGAGCCCTCGCCGACGATCACGCCCTCGACCACCTCGGAGCGGGCGCCGATGAAGCAGTTATCCTCGATGATGGTCGGGTTGGCCTGCAGCGGCTCGAGCACGCCGCCGATGCCGACGCCGCCCGAGAGATGCACGTTCTTGCCGATCTGGGCGCAGGAGCCGACCGTCGCCCAGGTGTCGACCATGGTGCCGCTATCGACATAGGCGCCGATATTGACGAAGGACGGCATCAGCACGACGCCCGACGCGATGAAGGAGCCCTTGCGCGCGGCGGCAGGCGGCACGACGCGGAAGCCGGCGGCGCGGAAGCGGTTCTCGCCCCAGCCCTCGAATTTCGACGGCACCTTGTCCCAGAACCCGCCCTCGCCCGGGCCATTCGCCATGATGACGTTGTCGGTGAGGCGGAAGGAGAGCAGCACCGCCTTCTTGAGCCACTGGTGGACGACCCAATCCGCGCCTTGCTTCTCGGCGACGCGGGCCTGGCCGGCATCGAGCATCTCGATGGCCTGCTCGACGGCCTCGCGCACCGCGCCTTTGGTCTGGACGCCGATCTCGGCCCGGTTTTCCCAGGCGGCGTCGATGGTCTGGTTGAGATCGGCGAGGGACATCAGGTGGCTCCGGCGCTTCCAGAAAGATCGGGGCGAGCGATGGCGGATGCAGGCCGCTGCGTCAAGCCGAACGACGGCGCAGCAGATAGGTATCCATGATCCAGCCATGCCGCGCGCGGGCCTGCGCCCTCACCGCGGCGATCTCGGCGGAGAGCTCGGCCAGCGGCCCGGCACGCAGGATTTCGTCGGGCGTGCCGAGATAGGCGCCCCACCAGATATCGAGCCCGGCCGGATCGATCCGGCCGAAGGTCTGCTCGCCATCCAGCATGACGACGACGCTGTCCTGATCGGCCCGGAAGCCTGCTGACAGCCGCCGGCCGGTGGTGATCAGGATCGGCGCGCCGATGGTGTTGAGCGGGATGCGATGGCGCGCCGCCAGGACCTGGACGCTGCTGATGCCGGGATAGACCTGCCAGTCGATGCCGAGGCCGGAGGCGGCGACGCGCTCCATGATGCGCAAGGTGGAATCATAGAGCGCCGGATCGCCCCAGACCAGCAGCGCGCCGGTCTGCCCATCCTGCAACTCGGCTTCGAACAGGGCACGGTAGCGCGCGGCGATACGCTCGTGCCAGTCGTCGACGACGCCGTGATAGTCGTTACCGGCTTCGGCGCGGCGCGGGATCTCGACGGGAACCGTGCGATAGCCGGGCTTGCGGATGAAACGGGCGCAGATCGCCTCACGCAAGGCGCGAAGCGCGGCCTTCTCCTCGCCCTTGTCGGGAATGAACAGGATATCGGCGCGGTTCAGCGCCTCTATCGCCTCGACCGTCATATGGTCGGGATTGCCGGCCCCGATGCCGATGATGAGGATGTTGCGCATGCCGCTCCGCCGGTTTGCGGCGGCTTAGCATGCCCTGTGAGCGGAATGCGAGATCAGGCCCGGCCGAGCACAGGCATGTGGACGAGATCGCCATGCGGAATCGGCGACGCGCTCAGCGCCAGCGCCGCCTGAAGCGCCTCCAGATCCGCCTGGAGGCGCGGATGCCAGCCGCAAGGGCATGGCTGGTCACCGCGATGAGCATCCGCCACCTCTCTATAGACAGAACCGACCGCCGCCGCCGCCAGCTCGATCAGGGCGAGCGGCGGCAGGCGAGTATCGCGGAGCGCGGCGCAAAAAGCTGTCATGACCGCCTCCCGGATATCGGCCCGGACGGTCTCCAGCGATTCGACGCTCTCCTGATCAGGCTGCACGGTCGATGCCCTTGATGGCGGCATGGCGGCGACGTTGTGGCCCCTGCAAGGGCTTCGGTCCGTGGGGGAGCTCAGGTCCCTGCTCGGGCAAGGCGACCGCGAGCAAGTCGACGAGGCGCTGCATGCGTGGCGGCAGCGCCGCATCGGCGTCGAGATCGCCCGGTCCCTTGGCGAGCGCGAGCGCCCGGCGCAGTTCCGGCCGGCGCGCGCCGGTGCGGACGATCTCGCGGATGATGATCTCGTCGATGCGGCCGATCGCGGCCGCGACATCGACCTCGGTGACGCCACCCATTCCGGACCCTCCGTCGGCTGATTCACTGATCGCGAGGGACAGATAGACGCATCGACGATTCGATACAAGACCTTGTTATTACTACATAAATAGAACTATTTTAAGGTAACGGATCACTCTCGCCCGCGAGCGTGACCGCATCGTGACGGACCTCGTGCCTAGAGGTCGCGGACGATCTCCAGACGGGTGCAATGGGCAAGGCCTTCGTCCAGGCGGGCATCGTCCGGGCCGTAGAAGGAGATGGCACAGGCGCCCTGCCCGCGGCGGACGAGGTGCTCACCGATGCTGGCCGCGGCCGGGCCGCGTGGCTCCGCCAGGGAAAGCGTCTGCCGGGCGATGCGGAACTGCGCGAGCCCCCAACCGAGGCCGGGAACACCGCCGACGGCGCCCGGCTCCGGCCCGCGCCGGGGGCGGGTGCGCCCGCCCC
>JAEWKP010000128.1 GCA_023393655.1 Pseudomonadota bacterium
GCGGTGTGCCCTGTACGGGCAGCCGCCCTGTCCATTTCGGGATCGCGGTCAGCAGGAAACCGCCGATCGCGGCAGCCTGATAGCCGAACAGCTTCTCGTGAACGTGCCAGTCCACTGGAGCGAAGGCCGTTGGAACGGCGAGATGGCCGGTGACGAACGGCAGCCAGATCAAGACCGTCAACCCGGCTTGCAGCGCGGCCAGAAGGAAGAACGGCCGAAACCCGTAGGACAGCAACGAGGGGCCATCATAAGCCCGCAGTCGCGGTATGGGTGCCATAGGTTCGTCCTTCTAATGGTTTGGAAAGATCCGAGCTTCCCGATAGCCCGACTTTATGGCTCGCGCCGAATCCGTCCAGCGATGAGGCCGGCGAATTCCCACCTGGATTGCCAAACCTGGCGCCACGGAGCCCGCTGGATTCTTATTGGACTTCTGCGCGCCGCCCTCGCCGGGCACAGCGGCAATTTCATCCCACTCACACGCAACCATAGCGACTGCGGACCGGAAGCAAGTTGCGAAAACGCAAATCCGGAAAATCCGACCACCCCTGAACCTGCGCTCAGAGTTCGCGCAAGGCGGCTGCGCCCGCTTCTGCGCTACGTGCGATCTCAATGAAGAGAAGCGCCAGTTCCTCGAAGACGCTGCGGTCGTTCTCAGCCTCGCTCAATGCATCGAGTTCCGACAGGAACACCAGCAACGCGGAAATCCGCTCCTTGTGGTCACGCGCGGTTGCGAGTTGCCGACGCGACTCACGCCGACGTTCGAGCTGGTCGAAGCGATCGAGCGCGCCGTCTAGGGTCTCCCGACAGGTGCAATTGAGCTCCTCGGGTCGCAGGACGCGTCGGAGCCGGCCGATCAGCTCGCTCGCCGATGTCGGTGGGGTGCTGCGCTCATGAGCGTTGCGCGTTCCGCCTCGCACGCCATCCATGATCGGCCCCTTCCACCTTCAGACACGGTCACGCACTATGCCTAGATTCCGCTCCCATACGAGCGTGACCAGGTGCTCCATGCAGGAAACCGTTGGCCAGTGGCACGTCAGGATAGACTGCCCCAAGACGGCGCTCGGCTTCTTCAGGATCTAGCCGCTCGTCGATGACGTCGCGGAACAGCCGCGCGACCTTGACCATGTCGCAGACCTGCGGCGATAGGCGCATCGACGCAATCCCGGCGTTTCGGAGCGTGGGAATGTCGCGTATCAGGCTGGCCGAGTTGTGTGAAAGGGTTTGGACGCCGTTGACAGACAGGAAGCCAGCGCCGTCCAAAGTCTGAACCGGCATTCCGTCGGGATCCTGCTCGCAAACGAAACGGCAGTTGTCCTTCGTCAAATTGTGAGCGCGCGCGTGGTAACAGCGCGCCGAAATCGCCAGGGGCACCCTCCCAAAGGCGAATACCTCCAGCGTGACCTGTGGAAGCGCCGCAGCAATGATGGCGATGGCCGAGAGAGGCAGCTCTGGCGGTAGACAGATGCGTGTGGCGCCGCGCTCGGCCAGGAAGCCCGCTGAGGCCTCATTGTAAATGTTGACGAGTGGGCCGGCCGCGAACGGCCTTTCCCCCAGTGAAGAGAGGCAGCTGAGATCATTGATTTCGACCTCGGCGTTCTCTGCTTGCATCAGCTCGCGGGCCTGACGTCGCTCGCGAGGCAAGGAGATCAGGATCAACGATGCATGTAGCACCCGCTTGCCCGCCGCCTCCAGCCGCTCGACCACGCCGGGAATATAGTCTTGCTTGAAGGGAGCCCGCTTTGAGCAGACGGTCTCACCGACCACCACAGTATCAACAGGCGCCTCATCGGCGATCCTGTAGTAAAAGTCGCGCCACCGTTCGGGCGCCCAGTGATAGAGCACCGGGCCGAGTGTGAGTTTCATCGCCATGGTTCCCTAGGTTCGGTCACTTAGCGCCAGCTCTTTCGGTAAGCGCCGACCGTGCTCGTCTGACCCTCCGCCATCGGGGCAAGGCCCGTGTCAGGTGGGCGGCGCCCCTCGTCGAGCGCGACAAGAATGTTGCGGAAGGAACGCACGACGCCGGCGATGTAGGCGCGGCCGCGTTGGCGGCCCTCAATCTTGAGCGCCGTCACGCCAGCATCGCGAAGGGCAGGAAGAATTGCCGCCGCGTCGAGACTGACGGGCTCCTCGAAGATGTAGCCGGTTCCCTTCGGCGTGGTGAAACGCCCTTTGCACAAGGTTGGGTAACCCGCCGACTCGTCCTTGCGGAAGCTGTTGATGGTGAAGCCACCCAGCGTCGAGACAATCTGGCCTTCTCGTTCGGCATAGGCGACATGGCTCGCCGGCGAGCAGACGCCGTTCATATTCGGCGACTGCCCGGTGGCATACGAGGACAGCGAGCAACGCCCTTCCTCCATGACGCAGAGGCCCCCGAAGACGAAAACCTCTGTCTCGCATACACTCTCCCGCACGATCGCGCCGATCTCGGCAACGTTAAGCACACGCGGCAGGACGACCCGGCGGGCGCCGAAGCTCTCCGCATAGAAGCGGATCGCGTCGGGGTTGGCGGCGCCGGCCTGCACCGAGACATGCAGACGCTGCGTCGGATGGTGGCGGGCGGCATAATCGAGCGTGGCGAGATCGGCCAGGATCAGTGCGTCGGCCCCGGCCGTGACCGCGTCGTCAATCGCTGCCTGCCACAGCCCGAGGGATCCGGCCCGAGCGAAGGTGTTGATGGCGACCAGCACCTTGACGCCGTACCGGTGGGCGAAAGAGACGCCCTTCCTCAACTCCTCGCGCGAGAAATTCAGGCCAGGGAAGTTGCGGGCATTGGTCTCGTCGCGGAAACCGCAATAGACAGCGTCGGCCCCAGCCTCGACGGCGGCCTCGAGGCTGGCCGGCGTTCCTGCCGGGCAGATTAATTCCACGGGTCATCTCCCGCGACGGTCTGCGCCCGCATGCGCTGCCGCACGGCGCCGGCTAGGCGAGCGCCGAGCGGGCCGAAGCCACCGAAGAGTAGCTGGCCAAAATCAATGCGGGCGTCGTCCAGGGCATTACGCAGCGCGAGCGAAGCCGCGACATCGCCTTCCACCCTGAGCACGCGCGAGAAGAACAGGGCATCGCCATCGAGCGTCCCTTCCGCCATGCCGATCAGCCCCGCCAACGGCCCCCGGATGCTGACATCGAGCCCGGCCGGCAATTCGCGCACGGCGCGCGCCAGCGGCCGGCGCGGTTTCGGCTCCAGCACGAAAGCGAAGGGCAGGTCGGTCGGATCGATGCCGAAGCGCTTTTCGGCATGCTCACCGAGGCGGTCGTACAAATCGAAATGGGCGCGGTCAATGCGGGCGAGAATCAGGGCGAGGGCGGGCTGGAGCGGCGCAAGCGGCAGTGGCGCCGCAGCGCGGGAGAGCCATGACGGTAACCGCGGCGGTACCACCCGCAATCCTGGCATTTCTGTCTCCGGCATCGCTCACCTCCAGTACTTGAAGCTAGCGCCAAAGACGCCGCGCTCGTTGCGCCCGCGCAAAGACGAGCGCGATTAAAGCGGGCCATGGTCCGGCAACCGGAGCCCTTGCCCTTGCCGATCCGTGATCTACCCCGCTTCCGCGACCTCACCGCCTTCCTCACCTACCTCGACACGGCCGGACATCTGCGGCGGATCGCCGAGCCGGTGAGCGTCGTGCACGAGATCACCGAGATCCACCGCCGCGTCATCTCAGAGGAGGGGCCAGCGCTGCTGTTCGAACGGCCGGTTCAACCGGATGGGGCGGTGTCGCCCATTCCGCTGCTGACCAACCTGTTCGGCACGGTCGAGCGTGTCGCCTGGGGGCTGGGCATCCACTCGGACAATCTGACGGCGCTCGGCCGCACGCTCGCCGAGCTGCGCGAGCCAAAGCCGCCACGCGGACTGGCCGAAGCCTGGCAGGCGCTGCCGCTGGCACGCGCAGCGCTCTCAATGCGGCCGCGCCGGTCGCGACGAGCGCCGGTGCAGGAGCTGGTCTTCCGGGGCGATGCGATCGACCTCACCGCATTGCCCGTGCAGCTCTGCTGGCCGGGCGAACCCGCCCCGCTGATAACCTGGCCGCTGGTGCTCACCGCGCCGCCCGAGCCTTCGGCGGAGGACGAAGGCAATCTCGGGGTTTATCGGATGCAGGTACTCGGCCGCGACCGCGCCATCCTGCGCTGGCTCGCCCATCGCGGCGGGGCGCGCCATCACGCGCAATGGCGCCGCCTCGGCCGGGATATGCCGGTCGCTGTCGTAATCGGCGCCGATCCAGCGACAATCCTGTCGGCTGTCCTGCCCTTGCCGGAGACCGTCCCCGAACTGCGCTTTTCCGGCCTGCTGCGCGGCGAGCGGCCGAGCATGACACCCTGCGTTAGCGTCCCGCTCAGCGTGCCGGCCGAGGCCGAGATCGTCATCGAAGGATTGGTCTCGCCAGACGAGACCGCACCGGAAGGGCCGTTCGGTGACCACACCGGCTATTACAATTCCGTCGAGCCCTTCCCGGTGATGCGGGTCACGGCGGTGACGATGCGGCGGGCGCCGCTCTATCTCTCGACCTTCACCGGGCGGGCGCCGGATGAACCCTCGCGCATTGGCGAGGTGCTCAACGTTCTGTTCCTGCCGCTGCTGCGCCGGCAGTTTCCCGAGGTGGTCGATGTCTGGCTGCCGCCGGAAGCTTGCTCATACCGGATCGCCGTCATCGCGATCGCCAAGCGCTATCCGGGCCAGGCGCGGCGGCTGATGCTCGGCCTTTGGTCGCTGCTGCCGCAGTTCAGTTACACTAAGCTCGTCATCGTCGTGGACGCCGACATCGATCCTCGCGACTGGGCGCAGGTGATGTGGGCGGTCGCGACCCGGGCCGATTCTAGCCGTGACCTCGTCAGCATCGCCGACACGCCGATTGACTATCTCGATTTCGCCTCGCCGAAGCCGGGTCTCGGCGGCAAGCTCGGCATCGACGCCACCAACAAACTACCGCCGGAAACCGAGCGGGAATGGGGCCGGCCGATGGCCATGGATCCACAGGTTGTGGCTCGCATCGACGCGCTCTGGCCCACGTTGGGCCTCACCACAGCTCCGGGAGCCTCGCCATGACCCAGCCCATCCGCGTCATCGTCGGGATCAGCGGCGCCTCGGGCGCGGCGATCGGGGTTCGGGTGTTGGAGCGGCTCGCCGAAACGGGGCGGATCGAGAGCCATCTCGTGATCTCGCCCGCAGCCGAACGGACGCTCGCCACCGAGATTGGCCCGCAGGCCCTGGCACGGGCGCGCGAGCTCGCGACCTGCTGCCATGATCATCACGACATCGGCGCCAGCATCGCCAGCGGCTCCTTCCGTGCGGCTGGCATGATCATCGCGCCTTGCTCGGTTCGCAGCCTCTGCGCGGTCGCCTATGGGCAGCTTGACGACCTCCTGGCACGCGCCGCCGATGTCCAGCTCAAAGAGCGCCGCCGGCTGGTGCTGCTCGTGCGCGAAAGCCCGTTACATCTCGGCCATTTGCGTGCGATGGCACAGGTGACGGAATACGGCGCCATCGTCGCGCCACCGGTCCCCGCCTTCTACCTGAAGCCGTGCGACATCGCCGCGATCATTGACCAGATCGCGCTGCGCGCTATCGGCCTACTTGACCTCAACCTCGAGGCGTTGCCCACCATTGAGTGGCAGGGGGGTCAAGTGTGACGACTACAGGCGTTGCGCCGGCTGTACGAGTCAGCCCCTTTCGCATCTTCTTCGTCCTCGCAACATTCTTGTGCGCGTCCTGGTTAGGTTAGCAGGCCGCGCGATGCATCTCTGGTCGCCCTCCGTGGGAGCGTCGATGGCGGCTGGCATTGTCCTCATCGTCGCGACACACGTGGCTGTGGTGTGGTCAAGGCCCGCGCGAAGCGTCGGTTCTTGAGACTGTTCGCGGGATCACGCGGACGGCTTCAGCCTTCGGTTTGCGCTGGCCGCGATCCTCGGGCTCAGCGCCGTGATCGGCGGTCTTATCGGGCCTGCGCTGCCTGTGTCTCGCCGCCATGTCGAGCATGGTTCGGATCGCCCCAGGCGTTTACTCGGCCGGCTGGCTCATTGGCCATGGTCGTCGCGGGCACTGCCGCCGCGCCGTTCCGGCTGCTGCCGGAATTCGGCATGCTCCTCCCGCTGAACACGCGGCCCTATGCCGGGGCACTGCCCTGCTCTCCTTGCGGTTTGCCGGCGGCCGCTCGGGCTGACGTGACCGCAGCGCTCACACGGCGCGGCTGTATTGCCGCTGGGGCTGGTCGAGATGAGCGTCGAAGACTGACGCGACCTTGCGGACCAATAGGCGCGCATTATCCGGCAGGAGCACGCGACTGCCGTCGAAGGCGACGAGACCCTCCTGCGCCAATTGGCCAAGCTTTCGCCGCGAGGGCGCGAGAACCTGCGCATCGACCCGGTGCTGCGCGCAGATCGCATCGATGTCGACAGTGAGGTCGCACATCACCCGCTCGATCAGTTCGGCGCGGAGGCGATCCTCGGGCGTCAAGCGATAGCCTCTTCGGGTGGGCAACATGCCGTCGGCAATCCGCTCCGCATAGCGGCCGATGACAACTTCGTTCTGGATGTAACCCTGCGGCAGCTTGCCGATCGCGGAGGCTCCAAATCCGATCAGCGCCTCGCAGGGGTCGGTGGTGTAGCCTTGGAAGTTGCGACGGAGCCGTCCTTGCGACAAAGCCAGGGCCATTGGGTCGTCGGGCAGGGCAAAATGATCCAGTCCGATGCGGACATAGCCAGCGCCGGTGAGCAGGCGCGCCATGACTTCGGCCTGCTCGTGCCGGCTCTCACCATCCGGGAGGTCCGCCGTCGCGATGCGACGCTGATGCTTCTTGAATTCCGGCACATGTGCATAGCCAAAGATCGAAAAGCGATCGGGCCGCATCGACAGGCACTGCTCGACGGTGCCGAGACATGATTGCAACGTCTGCTTCGGCAGTCCGTAGATCAAGTCGAAGCTAACTGCCGCGATCCCGGCTTTGCGCAGGCCGCTTGTAACGGCGGCAGTCTGCTCGACACTTTGGATGCGATTGATAGCCTTTTGCACGACAGGGTCGAAGCTCTGCACGCCCAAGCTCGCGCGATTAACCCCGGCCACAGCCAATGCGGCCGTCATCGGTGGTTCGAGCCGGCGTGGATCGATCTCAACCGCAATCTCTGCGTCCGGATGGATTGGGAAACGCTGCCGCAGCAGCGCGACGAGCGCGACGAAATCAGCCGGTTCGAGGATGGTGGGCGTGCCGCCGCCGAAATGCACATGGCGCACGTCGACCGGCGCGGAAAGCGCCTCGGCTACTAGCGCGATCTCGCCGCGCAGGGCCGCCAGATAATCGATGATCGGGCCGTCGCGCAACGCGACGGTGGTGTGGCAGCCGCAGTACCAGCACATCGAGCGGCAGAACGGGACGTGGAGGTAGAGCGATCCGGCCGCGCCGCTATCGAGCGATCCGAGCCATGCGCCATACTGCCGGTCCGATACGGCCGGCGCGAAATGCGGCGCCGTCGGGTAGCTCGTAT
>JAEWKP010000131.1 GCA_023393655.1 Pseudomonadota bacterium
GTCTTGTTCCAGGCGAAGCGGCGGTTGAAGTAGTCGTAGAGCGCCATCCAGGCGGCGACCGAGACCAGCGCATAATAGAGCGGCAGCAGAGGGGCGAGCAGCAACAGGCCCGGCGCGCCCCGGCGCAATGCCCCCACGATCGGCGGCGCGAAGAGCGCGACGCTGCCTATGAGCCAGATTCCGAGCGCGACGATCGATGTGAGGGTCGCGATGGTGCCCACGGGCTCCAACAGCGAGCCGTCCCAATAGGCGATGAACGCGGCGATGGCGAAGGCGGGATAGCCAAGCGCCGTCGCCACGGTGCCGAAGACAAGTGACAGGAACGCGAAGGTCGCGGCCGGGCCGGCTTCGCGCAGCAGGTGCAACGGCGTACGCGAATGCGTCACCAGCGTCTGGATATAGCCTTTGATCCAGCGCGAGCGCTGTTTCAGCCAGGCAGGAAGCGTAAGTGGCGCCTCTTCGCGGGTGTTCGAGGGCAGGTCGCCGATGCGGTAGCCGGCGCGCACCAGCCGGAAGCCGAGATCGGCATCCTCGGTCACGTTCCAGGCGTCCCAGCCGCCGACGGCGCGCAGCGCCTCCGTCCGGAAATGGTTCGAGGTCCCGCCCAGCATGATCGGGAGCTGGAACTGCAGCAGGCCGGGGTTGAGTACCTCGAACAGCCCGGCATATTCGAGCGCGAACAGGCCGGGCAGCACGCCCTCCTCGGCATGGTCGATCACGAGCCTCGCCTGCAGGCAACCAAGCTCCCGCGGGCCGCCGAGGAAGCGCGCCGCCGCCATCCGCAGTTGCTGCGGGTCGGGAATGTCCTCGGCGTCGAAGATGGTGAAAAGCGCCCCGCGCGCTTCGAGCAGGGCGAGGTTGAGCGCGCGCGGCTTGGTGCGCGGAAAGCCGGGCGGGACGACGGTCACGGAAAAATGCGGCGGCAGCGCCATCTGCGCCAGCGCTTCACGCATGGTCGTGTCGTCGGCTTCGATCAGCAGGCGGATATCGAGCTTGGCTGGGGGGTAGTCGAGTGCGCCGAGCGCATCGGTCAGTTGCCGGAGCACCGGGAGCTCGCGATAGAGCGGCACGGCGACCGTATAGATGGGCAGGCGCGAGGCATCGATCCGCCAGCGATGGCTGCGCCAGAGATCGGGCGCCGAGCGTTCGATCGCGGCCGCGAGGCGCAGCAGGATGAGGCCGAGGAAGAACGGGCCGAGCAGGAGCGCGAGCCCGAAAAAGGTTTCGAGCGGGGCGAAGACGCCGCCGAGCGCGGCAGCGGCGACACTGCCTCCGGCTGCGATCACCTGTCCGCGGCTGGCGCCGGTACGGGCGCTCTCACGCGCGAGGCCGGCAGGGTCGAGCCCGGCCGCATGCTCTGCCAGGGTTTCGGCATTGCTGTGGCGCAGGGCGCCGGCGAAGCGGCGCGGTGTCGTCACCGCGATATCGCCGCGATGGCGCGGCCCGGCTTCGAGCATCCGCCGCAGCGCCGGACCCTCGGGCGCGAGGATGAAGCGGAAGCGTCTGTCGTCGACGGTCGGCGCGATGCCCTGGCGCAGGATCGCATCATGCCCGCCGCCGGGTCGCAGGGGCGGCGGCTGCGACAGGAAGGCGAGGCCCAGCTCGGCCGCGAGCGCGCGGTAAAGCTCGGCTTCGCCGATCAGGCCGAGCGCGATCGCTTCGCGGGCGGGCTCGCTGCGATTGCGGCGGGATGTTTCGGCCGCTCGCGCGAGAAGCGAGGGCGCCAGGCCATGCCGCGTCAGGAAGGCGAGTTCGATCGGCAGGCCGGCTGAGGCAGGCCCGCGCTCGCTCGGACAGTCGTCGTTACCGCTGCCCCCCACTGGCCCCGGTCCCGCTCCACGCGACGATGCCCGGCGCGTATGCGCCGGAAGCAACCCATGGTTGCTGCTATGGGGCAGAGAGTCGAGAGCCGCGTGCCTGGAACTTTAGGTGTCCATGCCAGCGTCAGCGCGCCGCCAGGATCTCCGCGACCTGCGGGATGTCCTTGTCGCCGCGGCCGGAGAGATTGACCACCATCAGGTGGTCCTTCGGCTTCCGCGGGGCGAGATCGGCGACGCGGGCGAGCGCGTGCGCGGACTCCAGCGCCGGAATGATGCCTTCCAGCCTTGAGATCAGCTGGAACGCCTCCAGCGCCTCCTCGTCGGTCGCCGAGAGATAGGTCGCCCGGCCGACATCGTGCAGCCAGGAATGCTCCGGCCCGATGCCGGGATAGTCGAGCCCGGCCGAGATCGAATGGGCGTCCTTGATCTGGCCGTCATCGTCCATCAGCAGGAAGGTGCGGTTGCCGTGCAGCACGCCGGGACGTCCGCCTGTCAGCGAGGCCGCATGCTGGCCGCTCGGGATGCCGTGGCCGGCCGCCTCGACGCCGTAGATCTCGACGGATGCGTCGTCTAGGAAGGGGTGGAACAGCCCCATCGCATTCGAGCCGCCGCCGATGCAGGCGATGAGCGAATCGGGAAGACGGCCTTCGGCCTCCTGCATCTGCTCGCGGGTTTCCTTGCCGATGATCGACTGGAAGTCGCGCACCATCGCCGGGTAGGGATGCGGACCGGCGACCGTGCCGATGCAATAGAAGGTCGTCGCGACATTGGTCACCCAGTCGCGCAGCGCCTCGTTCATCGCATCCTTCAGCGTCTTCGTGCCGGATTCCACCGGCACGACGGTGGCGCCGAGCATCTGCATGCGGAAGACGTTGGGCGCCTGCCGGGCGACGTCGACCGCGCCCATGTAGACGATGCATTCGAGCCCGTAGCGGGCGCAGAGCGTCGCGGTGGCGACGCCGTGCTGGCCGGCGCCGGTCTCGGCGATGATGCGCTTCTTGCCCATGCGCCGCGCCAGCAGGATCTGGCCGAGCACGTTGTTCACCTTGTGGGAGCCGGTATGGTTCAGCTCCTCGCGCTTCAGATAGATCTTGGCGCCGCCGAAATGGTCGGTCAGGCGCTCGGCGAGATAGAGCGGCGAGGGCCGGCCGACATAATGCTTCAGCCCGCTGGTCATCTCGGCGTGATAGGCCGGGTCGGCCTTGGCCGCGTTATAGGCCTCTTCCAGCTCGAGGATCAGCGGCATCAGCGTTTCCGCGACGAAGCGGCCGCCGAACAGGCCGAAGCGGCCGTTCTCGTCCGGACCGTTGCGATAGCTGTTCGGGCTGGAGGGGGCGTTCATGCGCTCAAGCTTTCCTGTCCAGGCATCGGACCGAAAAGTGGTCTCCACTTTTCGGAAGAATCCGATGCAATAACAATATGGATCACCGTTATCGCGCCCGATGGGGCGCGCGGCGATCCAGCGCCGCGGCCTTGCGGGCCGCCGCGATGAATTCCGCGATCCGGGCGGGGTCCTTCACCCCCGGCGCGCTTTCGACGCCTGAGGAGACGTCGACGCCCGCCGGCCTGGCGATGCGGATGGCCTCGGCAACATTCGCCGGATCGAGCCCGCCCGATAGCATGAAGCGTTGCGAGGGGTCGAGGCCGGCGAGAAGCCCCCAGTCGAAGGGTTTGCCATGCCCGCCGGGGAAGGCTGCATCCTTCGGCGGCTTGGCGTCGAGCAGGATGAGATCGGCGGTATCGCGATAGGCGATGACGGCTTTCAAGTCCTCCGCCGTGGCGATGCCGAGCGCCTTCATCACCGGCCGCCGGACGGCACGGCGCAGCGCCGCGGTCAGTTCCGGCGTCTCGCGGCCATGGAACTGGAACCAGTCGGGATTGAGCGTCTCTGCGAGCTCCGCCGCCTGCCTTTCGCTCCAGTCGACGACGAGCGCGACGATCTGCGTTTTGCCGCGGGCAATTGCTGCCAATTCCTTGGCGCGCTCCAGCGTCACGTAGCGCGGGCTCTTCGGATGGAAATTGAGCCCGATCATGTCGGCGCCGTCCGCGAGCGCAGCCTCCAGCGTCTCGGGCGTCGAGAGACCGCAGATCTTGATCAGGAAGGGCGAACCATTGGACATGGCCCGGCGTTTACAGCATCGGCCCGAAAAGTGGAATGCGGTTTTCGGGAAAGCCGATGGAAAATCAAAGCGCTACAGCATCGGACCGGATGCTGCCCGGTCCGATGCTGTAGCGATCCGTTCGCCGGTGCATGCCGTACTTGCGACATGATGACGAAGGAAGCCATGCTGGCAGGGGCGAACAAGGGGGCTGTTGATTGATCCGGCTTGGCATGGGCAGGCGCGGGCTGGCGATGGTGGCGGGGCTGCTTGCCGTCTCCGGCCTCGTCGCGGCGGCGTTCTATTATATTGGCCAGCCGCGGACCTTGCGCCTCGCCGTCGGGCCGCTCGGCTCCGAGGATGCGCGCATGGCTGCGGCCTTCGTGCAGGGCCTCAACCGCGACAAGGCCTCCGTGCGCCTGCGCCTCGTCCTGACGGAAGGTTCCGAGGACAGCGCCAGGCGGATCGATGCGGGGCAGGCCGATCTCGCCATGCTGCGCGCCGACATCGCCATGCCCTCGACCGCCGATACGGTGCTGATCACCCGCCGGACCTATCCCTTCTTCATCACCCGGGCCGGGACCGCGATCAGCCGTATCGCCGATCTGCGCGGCCGCAGGATCGGCGTCGCCCGCAATCCTGCCGGCAACGTCGCGCTGCTGAAACGAGTGCTGGCGCAATACGAGGTCCGGCCCGAGGAGGTCGAGATTCTCGGCCTGACCCAGGAGGAGATCGTGCCGGTGGCGAGAGAGAAGCGCATCGACGCTTTCTTCTCGATCAACGCTGTCGGCTCCCACACCAATAATGGCGGCCTGCGCCGTTTGCGCGAGGCCTGGGGCAACGATCCCGTCCTGATCCCGGTTCGCGAGGCCGACGCGCTCGCCTTGCATTACCGTGCGATCGAATCCGGCGAGATCGTGCGCGGCGCGCTCGGCGGCGACCCGCCACGCCCGGCCGAGAGCCTGCAGACCATCTCGATCACCTCGCGCCTCGTCGCGGCGCAGAGCCTCGACGACAATCTCGTCGGCGAGCTGACCAAGGACATCCTCGGCCTGCGCCTGACGCTGGCGGCGGAACTGCCCGCCGTGCCGGCGCGGGCGACGCCCTCGCCCGACAAGGACGCGCCGCTGCCGGTCCATTCCGGTGCCGCCGCCTATATCGATGGCGAGCAGGAGACCTTTTTCGATCGCTATGGCGACTGGTTCTATATCGGAGCCATGGCGCTCTCGGCGCTCGGCACGGGCGGCGCCGCACTGCTCAGCCGCGAGAGCGCCAATCGCCGCCGGCGCGCCATGTCAGGCCTCGACGAACTGCTGCACCTTCTCGCTGTGATCCGTTCCAGCGAGGACGAGACCGAACTCGCCCAGCTCGGCCGCGAGGCCGACCTGATCCTGACC
>JAEWKP010000300.1 GCA_023393655.1 Pseudomonadota bacterium
GCTTCACCGCCTTGAGAACGGCGGAGCCGACGAAGCGCGAGGCCTCCCCGACATTGACCGGCAAGCCGGCAAAGCGATCGGCGAAGTTACGATAATGCTGGCGCGCGAGCAGCGTCGTCGGCACCACGACCGCGACCTGCTTGCCGTTGAGCGCTGCAGCGAAGGCGGCGCGCAATGCGACCTCCGTCTTGCCGAAGCCGACATCGCCGCAGACGAGCCGGTCCATCGGCCGCCCCGCCGCGAGATCGTCCAGCACCGCGTCGATGGTGTTCTGCTGGTCCTCGGTCTCTTCGTAGGGGAAGCGGGCGCAGAACTCGTCATAGACGCCATCCGGCGGGATGAGGCGCGGCGCATCCTTCAGCGCGCGGGCCGCCGCGATCTGGATGAGCTTGCCCGCCATCTCGCGGATGCGCTGCTTCAGCTTGGCCTTGCGCGCCTGCCAGCCGCCACCGCCGAGCCGGTCGAGTTGGACTTCGGTGTCTTCCGAGCCGTAGCGGGAAAGCAGTTCGATGTTTTCTACCGGCAAAAACAGCTTGGAATCGCCGGCATAATGGATTTCGAGGCAGTCATGCGGCGCGCCGGCCGCCGTGATCGTCTGCAGGCCGATGAAGCGGCCGATGCCATGGTCGACATGGACGACGAGATCGCCCGGCGCGAGCGATGACAGTTCGGCGATGAAGTCCTGCGGGCGCTTGGTCTTGCGGCGCGGGCGGACGAGACGGTCGCCGAGAATATCCTGCTCGCCGATGACGGCGAGGCGCCCGGCCTCGAAGCCGGTCTCGAAACCCCAGACCGCGAGCGCGATCGTGCCGGGCTTGAGATCGAAGGCGGCCCGCAGCGAGCCCGTCAGTTGCGTGCTCTTCAGGCCGTGATCGGCGAGCACATGCGCCAGCCGCTCGCGCGAGCCTTCCGACCAGGCGGCGAGGATCACGCGCTTGCCGTCCGCTTCCAGCGCCTTCACATGCGCCACGGCCGCATCGAACACGCCGCCAGCATCGGCGGTGCGCTCGGCCGCGAAGCTGCGGCCCTGCTTGCCGCCGAGATCGAGGATCAGCTTCCCCTCGCTGTCGGGCAGCTGGAACGGCGTCATGCTGGCGACGCCGGAAATGTCCATCACCGCGCGCCAGTCGGCGGGCGAGAGATAGAGCGCATCCGGCGGCAGCGGCTTGTAGGGAATGCCGCCGCCTCCACCCTGCTCCAGCGCGGCCTTGCGGGCGTCGTAATAGTCCTTGATCAGGCTGATGCGTTCGCCGACCGCGTCCTCGGCCTGATGGTCGAGCACCAGCGGGACATCCGGCAGATAGGTGAAGAGCGTGTCGAGCTTCTCGGCGAGCAGCGGCAGCCAGTGCTCGAGGCCGGCCGGGCGGCGGCCTTCGCTGACCGCCTCATAGAGCGTGTCGTCGCGGCCCGGCGTGCCGAAGGTCGAGATATAGGACTGGCGGAAGCGGCGGATGCTTTCGCTCGTCATCTGCGCCTCGGACATCGGCACGAGGTCGAGCCCGCGCAATTGCCCGGTGGTGCGCTGCGTCTCCGGATCGAAGGTGCGGATCGATTCCAGCGTGTCGCCGAAGAAGTCGAGCCGGATCGGCGCCGGCATGCCCGGCGGGAACAGGTCGACGATGCCGCCGCGCACGGCGAATTCGCCGGTCTCGCGCACGGTCGAGGTTCTGAGATAGCCGTTGATGTCGAGCCAGCGCGCCAGCTGTTCGATATCGACCATGTTGCCGGGCGCGGCCGAGAAGCTCTCCGACGCGACCTTGCTGAAGGCAGGCACGCGCTGGAGCGCGGCATTGACGGTGGTCAGCAGCAGGCGCGGCCGATCGCCGGATCTGGTCTTGGCGAGGCGCGACAGCGTCGTCATCCGGTGCGCGACGATGGCCGGCGCCGGCGAGACGCGGTCATAAGGCTGGCAATCCCAGGCCGGGAAGCTCATCACCTCGAGATCGGGCGCTACGAATTGCAGCGCGTTCTCAAGCACCTGCAGCCGCTGGCCGTCACGCGCGATGAAGACGAGCAAAGCCGGCCCCTCCGCCTTCTTGGCGCGCGCGCGGGTCAGGTCGGCGAGCACGACGGCGTCGAAACCATCCGGCACGCCGGCAAGCGTCGGCTTGTCGCCGCGGTTCAGCGCGTCGAGCAGGCGGTCGAGCTGGGGCTTGGCGATCTGGCTGGGAGGAGGAATGCTCATCGGTATGCTTCAGTTTTTGACTATCGCTTGTCATTCCGGGGCGCGCCGCAGGCGCGAACCCGGAACCTACGACGGGGTGCGAACGCGGTGTTCGGCTGCAAGCGGCTTACCCGGTCGTGTGTTCCGGGCTCTTCGCTGCGCGAAGCCCCGGAATGACAACGGTGGGAGCCGCCGAGCCTTCACACATGGATCGGCTTGTCGTGATGGTGGAAAGCCTTCAGTTTACGGAACAGTTCCGTGTCGTAGTTGGCGGGCACCGGCGCCTCTCCGGTCACCCAGCTCAGCAGGTCGCGGTCGAGCACCTCGATCAGGCGCTCGAACTCGTCGAGCTCGGCATCGTCGAAGCCGGCGATCGCGTCGTCGGCGAAGCGGCCCATGATCAGGTCCATCTCGCGCATGCCGCGATGCCAGGCGCGGAACAGAATCTTGCGGCGGCGCGGGTCGAGATCGGCGCTGGAGCGGGTCGAACCGGACATGGGAACCTCGGCAAGAAAACACCAGGCCTTAAAACCTGGGGGATGGCGCAATGACTGCGGGGCCGGCCCCGTCGCGGAGCCTGCCTGAGCAGGCTATATAGCGATGCAACCCGGCGAAGTCAGCGGCGAAGCGGCTGTGATCTTCGCGTTCCTGACAATTGCCGAGACGTCTTGCGCCCCTCGATCCTCGATCCGCTCTTCGCTCCCGTCACGACGCTTGCCGGCGTCGGGCCCAAGCTCGGCAAGGTGCTGGACAAGTTTCTTGGCAGCGAGACGCAGGCAGCGCGCGTCGTCGACCTGATGTTCCAGCTCCCGACCGGCGCGGTCGACCGGCGGCCGAGCCCCTCCATCGCGGATACCCCGATCGGCGATGTCGCGACCTTCACCGCCCGCGTCAGCGAGCATCGCCCGGCTCCCGCCGGCAAGAAGGCGCCTTATCGCATCATCGTCGAGGACGAGACCGGCGACGTCACGCTCGTCTTCTTCCACGCCGATTCCCGGCATCTGGCGCAGACCCTGCCGATCGGCGCCTATCGCCTGATCTCGGGCAAGCTCGAGCTCTGGGAAGGCATGCGCCAGATGGTCCATCCCGAGCGCATCCTCGATCCCAAGCTCGCGGCGACGCTCCCGGCTTTCGAGCCGGTCTATCCGCTGACCGAGGGCATCGGTCAGCGCATGATGATGCGCACCGTGCAGGCCGCTGCCGAGCGCTGCCCGGAGATGCCGGAATGGCAGGACCCTGCCTTTCTCGCCAAGAGCGATTTCCCGTCGTTCCACGCTGCGATCGAGGCCCTGCATCACCCGGTCGATCGCAAGGCGGCCGAGGGCGACACGGTCGCGCGCCGGCGCATCGGCTATGACGAGTTGCTCGCGAGCCAGATCGCGCTCGCGCTGGTGCGCCGCCAACAGAAGAAGATCGCCGGACGTGCCACCACCGGTGATGGCGGGCTGCGCTACCGCATCCAGTCCGCCCTGCCCTTCGAACTGACCGAAGGCCAACGCAAGGCGATCGCCGATATCCATTCCGACATGGCGAAGCCCGAAAAGATGCTGCGTCTGCTCCAGGGCGATGTCGGCTCCGGCAAGACCGTGGTCGCGTTGATGTCTATGGCCGCTGCTGCCGAGGCGGGACGGCAATCGGTGCTGATGGCGCCGACCGAAATCCTCGCCCGCCAGCATGCCGAGAGGTTGGCGCCGCTGGCCGAAAAGGCAGGGCTGAAGCTCGCCCTGCTGACCGGGCGCGAGAAAGGCGCCGGCCGCAAGCAGGTGCTCGCCGGGCTGGCCGATGGCTCGATCGATATCGCGGTCGGCACGCACGCGCTGTTCCAGGAGGGCGTCGCCTTCAACGACCTCGCGCTCGCAGTCGTCGACGAGCAGCACCGCTTCGGCGTGCACCAGCGCCTGCTCCTCGGCTCCAAGGGCGAGGCCGTCGACGTCCTGGTCATGACCGCGACGCCGATCCCGCGCACGCTCTCGCTGAGCTGGTTCGGCGATATGGATATCTCGATCCTCTCCGAGAAGCCGGCGGGGCGGAAGCCGATCGTCACCCGCGCCGTTTCCTCCGAGCGCTATGACGAGGTCGTCGGCGCGCTCGGCCGGGCGGTCGAGAGCGGCGCGCAGGCCTATTGGGTCTGCCCGCTCGTGCAGGAATCCGACACGCTCGACGTCGCCGCAGCGCAGGAGCGCTACGAGGCGCTACGCGAAATCTTCGGCGACAAGGTCGGCCTGCTGCACGGCCAGATGCCCGGCCGCGAGAAGGATGCCGCCATGGCCGCCTTCGTCGCCGGCGAAACGCGCATCCTTGTTTCGACCACCGTGATCGAGGTCGGTGTCGACGTGCCCAATGCCAGCGTCATGGTGATCGAGCATGCCGAGCGCTTCGGCCTCGCCCAGCTCCACCAGTTGCGAGGGCGCATCGGCCGCGGCTCCGCCGCCTCGACCTGCCTCCTGCTCTACAAGGGGCCGCTTGGCCCGGTTGCCGAAGCGCGCCTCACGATCATGCGCGAGACCGAGGACGGCTTCCGCATCGCCGAGGAGGATCTGCGCCTGCGTGGCGAGGGCGAGGTGCTCGGCACCAAGCAGTCGGGCTCGCCGGACTGGCGCATCGCCCGGCCGGAGATTGACGGCGATCTGCTGGCTGCTGCCCGCGACGACGCGCGACTCCTGATCGAGCGCGATCCGCATCTGGAAGCGCCGCGCGGTCAGGCGATCCGCGTCCTGCTCTATCTGTTCGAGCGCGACGTCGCGATCCGCCTGCTCAGGGCGGGCTGAGCGGCGGCTTTGTTTCGAGCTTCGGCTTGCCGTTTTCGCCAGGCTGGATCAGCCCGGCCGACATGATCAGCTTGGCGCCGTCCTCGACCGAGATCGAGAGTTCGACGACCTCGCGGCGCGGCAGGTAGAAGAAAAAGCCCGTCGTCGGGTTGGGCGTGCAGGGCAGGAAGACGCCGATCTGCTGGTCGCCCGGGTCCTGGCCATCCGGCAGGCGTTCGGCGATCTCGGGTGCCGCCTCCTGTGCGATGAAGACGATCGACCACATGCCCGGCTGCGGGAACTGCACCATCCCGACCGTGCGGAACGAGGTGCCGGACTGGGAGAAGATCGTCTCGAAGACCTGCTTCACGCCCTTGTAGAGGCTGCGCACCACCGGCATGCGGTCGAGGATCGCCTCGCCGGCATTGAGGAGCGAGCGCCCGACGAGATTGGCTGTCAGGAAGCCGAGCAGCGTCAGCCCGACAAGCGCGATCACGAGCCCGAATCCCGGAACCGGATAGGGCAGATAGGCATCGGGCAGGTAGGAGTGCGGGATGAGCGGCTTCACCAGCCCGTCGATGAAGTTGATGAACCACCAGGTCACCGAGGCCGTGATGGCAAGCGGCGCGGCGATGACCAGCCCGGTCAGGAAATAGCGGCGCAGCCGCGCCCCCCAGGTCGGGCGCAGGATTTCCGTGGGCAGGACGAGGCGGGGATCGGGCGGGCCGGCTGTCATCGTTTCTCCCAGAACACCGGCGCGACCTCCCGCCTGCTTGCGGCGGCTCGCATGGGCCGCGATATGACACGATAAGCGAGGCAGCGCCATCCGCCAGCCCCCGAAGCATTTTCGAGCGAAGCGGGTACCGGTTCGCATGAAGAAAATGCGACAACACAAAGAGATAGCGGAAACAAGGATGAGGCCGTGAGCGAGGACGATCAGCCGCGACGCCGATGGTCACGGCCGCTGCTCTTCGCCGCGGGCTGGGTCTTCACGGCGCTTGGCGTCGTCGGGCTGATCCTGCCGCTAATGCCTGGCACCATCTTCCTGATCGCGGCGGCCTGGTGCTTCTCGCAATCCTCGCCGCGATTCGAGGCCTGGCTGATCGGCCATCCGAGGCTCGGTCCGCATGTCCTGCGCTGGCGCGAGACCGGCGCCATCAGCCGGCGCGCGAAATATCTCGCCTGCGGTTCGATGGCGCTAAGCTTTGCCATATTGACGCAAACAAGCGCGCCGCCGATCGCTCTCGCGACGGCGGCGTTCTGTCTGGTCGGCGCGGGCCTCTACGTTTCGACCCGACCTGAATCCTGAATGATCGTCACTCCACCGTGACGGATTTGGCCAGGTTGCGCGGCTGGTCGACGTCCTTGCCCATGAAGACGGCCGTCTGATAGGCGATCATCTGGATCGGCAGCGCGTAGACGATGGGCGCGAAGGTCGGGTCCATGTCCGGCATGATGATCGTCGCCTCCGGCTCGATGCCGCATTCGGCGGCGCCTTTCGCGTCGGTGACGAGGATGATGCGGCCGCCGCGCGCCGCGACCTCCTGCATGT